>CAJQNK010000055.1 GCA_905479655.1 uncultured bacterium
TGGCGCGCTGCTACCGCGTCGCTCGCAGCCCCGGAAACCTCAACAACCTCCTCGGGTTCCCCCTCGCGTTCCTGGGCATCCCGGAGGACACGGAGTGGATGGTGGCCGAGATGGGGATGTCGACGCCCGGCGAGATGGCCGAGCTCTCGCGTCTCGTGCGGCCCGACGTCGCCGTCTACACCAACGTGCGGCCCGTCCACCTCGAGTTCTTCGGCACGCTGCGGGCCATCGCCGGGGCGAAGGCGGAGCTTCTGGAGGGCCTGGTCGCGGACGGGCCCGTCGTGGCCAACCGCGACGATCCCGAGGTGCGCTGGATCGTGCGCAACCTGGCCGAGGATCGGATCTGCTGGTACGGCCTCGACGAGGAGGCGCCGGTGAGCGCCCGGGAGATCCGCTCCCTCGAGGCGGGCGGCAGCCGCTTCGTGCTCTCGACCCCCCGGGGCACCGTGCCGGTGGAGCTGGCGCTCCTCGGCCGGCACAATGTCGAGAACTTCCTCGCGGCCGCCGCCGCCGCGGACGCGCTCGGCGTGGCGCCGGAAGAGATCGCCGCCGCCGCGGCGGCCGTCCGCCCGCCGGCCATGCGCGGGGTGGTTCATCGCACGCCCGACGGTGCGACCGTGGTGGACGATTCGTACAACGCCAACCCGGACGCGGTCGTGCGGGCGCTCGACGCGGTCTCGGAGCTTCCGGCCAGCCGCCTGTGGGCGGTCCTGGGCGACATGTTGGAGCTCGGCCCCGAGGGGCCCGACCTCCACCGGGAGGTCGGGGCCGCGGCCGCGAAGCGCGGCTTCGATCCGGTCTTCGGCGTCGGAGAGTTGTCGCGCGAGCTCGTCGCGGGAGCCGCGGCCGGCGGTGTGCGCACCGCCTGGTACGAGTCGGCTGACGACGCGGCGCCGTCGGCGGCCGCCGAGCTCGCGCCGGGGGACGTGGTGCTGGTGAAGGCCTCCCGCGGCGT
Organism: uncultured bacterium; assembly: GCA_905479655.1. GTDB lineage: Bacteria > Acidobacteriota > Thermoanaerobaculia > Multivoradales > JAHEKO01 > CAJQNK01. The sequence continues at coordinate 956 of CAJQNK010000055.1, forward strand.
CGGTCTCGAGCGGGTCGTCGAGGCGATGGTCGAGAGAGAGAAGGCGAGCTGATGCTCTTCCACCTCCTCTTCCCGCTGCGCGACTCGGTCTCCGCCTTCAACGTCTTCCGCTACATCACCTTTCGCACGGCCGGCGCGGTGCTGACGGCGCTGCTCCTCTCCCTGCTGCTGGGGCCGTGGTTCATCCGCACGCTGCGCCGCCTCTCGATCGGCCAGAACATCCGCGATGTCGGTCCGGAGCGCCACCAGGTGAAGGCGGGGACCCCCACCATGGGCGGGGTCCTGATCGTGACGGCCATCGTCGTACCCACCCTGCTGTGGGCCCGTTGGAGCAATCCCTACGTGTGGATCGCGCTCGGCGTGACCGTCTGTTTCGGCGCCATCGGCTTCGCCGACGACTACCTGAAGGTGCGGCGTCGGCACAACCAGGGGCTCTCGGCCCGCGGCAAGATGCTCCTGCTGGTGGGGGTCGCGGCCCTCGCGGCCACGATCATCCTGCGCCTGCCGGTCCGTCACGAGTTCACCTCCACCCTGTTTCTCCCGTTCTTCAAGGACATCCTGGTGGACCTGGGGCTGCTCTACGTCCCCTTCGTCGTCGTGGTGCTGACCGGCGCTTCCAACGCCGTCAACCTCACCGACGGCCTGGACGGCCTGGCCATCGGGGCGACGCTGGTGGCGGCCGCGACCTACACCTTCTTCACCTACATCGCCGGCAACTCGGTCCTGGCGGGCTACCTCCAGGTCGCCTACATCCCGGGGGTCGGCGAGGTCGCCGTCTTCTGCGGCGCCCTCGTCGGCGCGAGCCTGGGCTTCCTGTGGTTCAACGCCCATCCGGCGGAGGTCTTCATGGGGGACGTGGGTTCGCTGGCGCTGGGGGGCGCCATCGGCACGGTCGCGGTGCTCGCCAAGCAGGAGATCCTGCTGGTGGTCGTCGGCGGCCTCTTCGTCCTCGAGGCCCTCTCGGTGATCCTCCAGGTCGGCTCCTTCAAGCTGCGCGGCAAGCGGATTCTCCGCATGGCCCCGCTCCACCACCACTTCGAGCTCGTGGGCTGGGCGGAGCCCAAGATCATCGTCCGCTTCTGGATCCTGGCGATCCTGTTCGCGTTGCTCGGCCTCTCCACGTTGAAGCTGCGATGAGGGGATCGGGGATGCGGGTTCCGTGGTGCGACCGGGAGTGGCGGCGCGTGGGTGTCCACGGGTTGGGCCTCTCCGGCCTGGCGGCGGCGCGACTGCTGCGCACCCGGGGCGTCGAGGTGGTGGGCTTCGACCGTCGTCCGGCCGGCGAGCTGAGTCTCGGCGACCTGCGGGGGGACTCGGGTTTCACCTTCGCCGGAGCGGAGCCCGAGCGTCTTCCGGAGGGGCTCGACGGTCTGGTCGTCAGCCCCGGGGTGGCCCACGGCCATCCGCTGCCGGCGGCCGCGCGCCGCGCCGGCCTGCCGGTCGTGGCCGAGGTGGAGCTCGCCTTCGTCTGCCTCGACGGACCGCTCGTCGGGATCACGGGGAGCAACGGGAAGAGCACGACGACCGCGATGACCGGCGCTCTGGTGGCGGCCGGCGGCCGCGCCGTGGAGGTCTGCGGCAACATCGGCCGGCCGCTCTCCGAGTGCGTCGCGGGCTCGCCCGGAAGGGTGTTCGTGACCGAGCTCTCCAGCTTTCAGCTCGAGGGTGTGGCCACCCTCCGACCGGTTGCCGGAGCGTTCCTCAACCTGGCCGCCGACCACCTGGACCGGCACGGCGACGGCGACACCTACCTCGCGGCCAAGCGCCGCCTGTTCGAGTGCCAGGAGGCCGACGACGTCGCGGTGCTCAACGCCGACGACCCGGTCGTGAACGCCACGCCGGTGCGCTCGCGACGCCGGCTCTTCTCGCGCACCGGCCCGGTGGAGGACGGCTGCTGGCTCGACGGCGACGCCGTCGTCGAGGCCGGCGGCGAGGCCGACGGCCGGGTCCTCTTCCGGCGCCGCGCGGTGCCTCTCCCGGGTCCTCACAACCTCGAGAACGCCATGGCGGCGGCGCTGTTGGCCCTGGCCGTGGGGGTGGATGGCGAGGCGCTGGAGCCCGCTCTCTCGGCCTTCCGTGGTCTGCCCCACCGTCTGGAGCGGGTTGCGGAGATCCGCGGGGTGGCCTTCTTCGACGACTCCAAGGGGACCAACCCGGCGGCGACCCTCCGCTCCCTCGAGGGCTTTCCGGACGGCGCCGTGCACCTCATCCTGGGAGGCCGGAGCAAAGGGGCGGAGTTCGAGTCGCTGCGGCCTTTGGCGCGGCGCAAGGCGGCCCGCGTCTACCTGGTGGGCGAGTCGGCTCCCGCCATCGCCCGGGGCCTGGGGGACTCGGTCCCCTGGGAGATCTCCGAGACGGTGGCGCGGGCCGTGGCCGCGGCCGCAGAGCGGGCCCGACCGGGGGAGGTCGTGCTCCTCTCCCCAGCCTGCGCCAGCTTCGACCAGTACTCCGACTTCATGGATCGCGGGCGCGACTTCCAGCGCCGGGTCCGATCGCTCGCGGGAGGGGCCCATGGCCAAGAAGCTCGCCTTTGACAAGGTGCTCTTCGCCGTCGTGATGGGCCTCACCGCCCTGGGCCTCGGCATGGTGTACACCGCCAGCGGACCGGCGGCCGAGGCGCACGGAGCCTCCCACGGGATGCTGCTGCGGCAGGGGCTCGCGGCCGCGCTGGGCTTCGGCGCGATGTTCGTGATGATGCACGTCGACTACCGGGTGCTGCGGCGTCGGCCGGTGGTCTACTCGCTGCTGGGCGGGACGGTCGTCCTGCTGCTCGTCGTGCTGTTCTCCCCGACGGTCAACGAGGCCCGGCGCTGGCTCTTCGTGGGCCCCTTCTCGTTCCAGCCCTCGGAGCTCGCGAAGTTCGTTCTGATCGGCTACCTCGCGTACCAGATCGACGCCAAGTCGGAGCGCGCGGCCGAGAACCAGCTGGTGGCCGCGGGCCTGGGCGCCACCCTGCTGCTCGCCGGCCTGGTGCAGCTGGAGCCGGACCTGGGAACGGCGATCCTGATCGGCGGAGCCGGTCTGATGATGTTGTTCCTGGGCGGCCTGCGCTGGCGCTGGATCGTGGGCTGCGCCCTGGTGGCGGTGCTCGTGGTCTCGATGCTCGTCGTGGCGGCGCCCTGGCGCATGGAGCGCATCGAGGCCTTTCTCGACCCGTCGACCGACATCGTCGACACGGGCTACCAGCCCTGGCAGTCTCTCATCGCCATCGGCTCGGGAGGGGTGACGGGCCGTGGCGTGGGAGCCAGTGTCCAGCGCCTCTCCTACCTGCCGCTCCCGTACTCGGACTTCATCTTCGCGATCCTGGCGGAGGAGCTGGGGCTCCTGGGGGGGGTCGCCCTGCTCGCCCTCCTCGGCGTGCTGCTGTGGCGCGGCGTACGCGCGGGCCTCGCCGCTCCCGACCGTTTCGGCTCGCTGCTGGCCTTCGGCATCACCGGCGTCATCGTCCTCCAGTCCCTGCTCAACATCAGCGTGGCGGTCTGTCTGCTGCCCACCACCGGGATCCCCCTGCCGTTCCTTTCCTACGGCGGGTCGTCCCTGTTGGTCACGCTCACCGCCAGCGGAGTTCTGCTGAATGTCTCCCAGCATGGCTGACGCGCTGCCCAGGGCGCCCGTCCTGCTCGCCGGCGGCGGCACGGGGGGGCACGTGTTCCCGGCTCTCGCGGTGGGTGAGGAGCTCGACCGCAGGGGCTGGGAGGTGCGGTACGTCGGGCGCTCGGACAGCCTGGAAGAGCGGCTGGCCTCGCAACGGGGGGTGCCGTTCCATGGTCTCGACGCGCAGCCCCTGGTGGGCCGCGGCCTCCTGGGTCGGGTCTCGTCGGTGGCCACACTGGCTCGCTCGTCGCTCGCGGCGCGCCGGCTCGTGCGGCGTCTGGGGGTGCGGGTGGTCTTCGGCACCGGCGGCTACGTCTGCTCGCCCGCCGTCGTGGGGGCGCGCCTGGCGGGTCGGAAGGTCATGCTCCTGGAGCCCAACGCCAGGGCGGGGGTGGCGAACCGGAGCCTGTCGCGGATCGCCTCCCTGGCGGCCGTCGCCTTCGAGGAGACGTCGAGAGATCTGCACTGTCCGACCGTTCACACCGGCGTGCCGGTCCGCTCGGAGTTCTTCGCCGAGGCGCCTCCGCCCGCGGCCTCGCCGCGTCGACTCCTGGTGCTCGGCGGCAGCCAGGGCGCGCGCCAGGTGAACCGTCTGGTGCCGGCGGCGCTCGCCCTGTGGCGGCCCCCCCAGGGGCTCTCGGTCGTGCATCAGGTGGGTGCCCGGTGGCTCGAGGAGGCGAAGGAGGCCTGGGATGCCGCCGACCTCGACGGCGTCAGGGTCGAGACGGTGCCTTTCCTGGAGGACGTGGCGAGCGCGATGGCCGGCGCCCACCTCATCATCTCGCGCGCCGGCGCGGTGACCCTGGCGGAGACCTGCGCCGTGGGCCGGCCCTCGATCCTCGTGCCCCTGGCGCTCGCCGGGGCGCACCAGGCCCACAACGCCGAGGCCCTCGAGGTGGCGGGCGCGGCCGAGGTCGTCTCCACCGAGCGCGCGACGCCGGAGGTCCTGGCCCGCCTGCTGCGCCGTCTGCTGGGGGAGACGGCGCGTCTGCGCGCCATGGGCGAGGCGGCCCGCAGGCTGGCCCGGCCCGACGCCGCGCGCGTGATCGCCGAGCGGCTCGAACGGCTGGCCGGCGGCCTCCCGGGAGCCCGGCGATGAGGTTCTGGCGCTTCGGCGGCCTGGAACGGCTGCACTTCGTCGGGATCGGCGGCGCCGGGATGAGCGGCATCGCCGAGATCCTGGGGGATCTCGACCTGGAGATCTCCGGTTGCGACCGGGCGCCCAGCGAGGCGACCGAGCGTCTCGAGGCTCTCGGCCTGCCGGTGGCGATCGGCCACTCGCCCGACCACCTCGCCGGGGTGGACCTGCTGGTGGTCTCGTCGGCGATCCCGAGCGACAACCCGGAGGTGCTGGAGGCCCGGCGGCGGGGCATCACCGTCGTCCGCCGAGCCGAGATGCTGGCCGAGCTGATGCGCTTCAAGTACGGCATCGCCGTGGCGGGGACCCACGGCAAGACGACGACGACCTCGCTCGTGGGCACGCTGCTGACGGAGGCGGGTCTGGACCCCACCGTGATCGTCGGGGGCCGGCTGCGCGTCTCGGGCACCGGCGCGCGCCACGGTCAGAGCGACTTCCTGGTCGCCGAGGCCGACGAGTTCGACCGCAGCTTCCTGCGGCTCCAGCCGGTGATCGCCGTGGTGACGACGATCGACCTGGACCACCTGGACACCTACGCCGACCTGCAGGCGATCCAGGACGCCTTCGTGGACTTCGCCGGTCGGGTTCCGTTCTTCGGCCAGGTCATCCTGTGCCTCGACGACCCGCGCATCCAGGAGATCCTGCCGCGCCTGGCCGACCGGCGCGTGGTGACCTACGGCTTCTCGCCCCAGGCGGACCTCCTGGCCGTCGGGCTCGAGACGGAGGGGCAGCGGAGCCGGTTCACCGTGAGGAGCGCCCGCGACGGCGACCTGGGGACCGTCGACCTGCCGCTCCCGGGCCGCCACAACGTCGCCAACGCCCTGGCCGCCGTGGCCGTGGGGCAGGCGATGAATCTCGGCTTCGAGGAGATCGCCCGCGGGCTCGCCAGCTTCACGGGCGTGCACCGGCGCTTCGAGCGTCTGGGCTCCTGGCGGGGGGCGACCGTGGTCGACGACTACGCCCACCACCCCACCGAGGTCGCCGCGACGCTGGAGGCGGCGCGGCAGTCCTACCCGGAGGGCCGCATCCACGCCGTCTTCCAGCCCCACCTCTACACCCGCACGCGGGACCTCGCCGAGGAGTTCGGCCGCTCGCTGCTGGCGGCCGACCGAGCCCTGGTGACGGACATCTACGCGTCGCGGGAGGCGCCGCTGCCCGGGGTGGACGCGGAGCTGGTGGTGGCCGCGGCCCGGGCGAACGGTCACCGTCGCGTGGAGCTGTGCCGCGACTGGCGCGACGCCCCCGAGATCCTCGCCGGCGAAGGGGTGGAGGGTGACTTGATCCTGACCCTGGGGGCGGGCGACATCTACCGGTTGGGCGAGCGCCTGGCTGCGGAGGGGGGAGGCGGATGACCGAAGAGACCGCCCGCATCTCCCCGTTCCGCCGTCGCCGTGTGGTTCAGCGCCACCGCCGGCCGGCCTCCGCCCTGCGCCTCGCCCAGCTCGCGCTGGCGACGCTGCTCGTGGTCGGCTTGCCCGCGGTCGCGGTGGGCTGGACGGCGACGACCGACACCTTCGATCTGCGCCGGTTCGAGCTCGAGGGGAGTCCCAGGGTGCCGGAGGACTGGCTCGCCGAGCGCCTGGCGTCGTTCGAGGGGAGTCATCTTCTCGCTCTGTCGCTGGCCGAGGTCCGCCACCGGGTCGAGGCGCACCCCTGGGTCGGCGCCGTGCAGATCCGCAAGCGTCTGCCGGCGAGCCTCGAGGTGCGGGTCGAGGAGCGCTCGCCGGCCGCCCTGGTGCGTCGTCACGGGGAGCTCGGGTACGTGGACGCGAGCGGTGCGGTCTACGCGCCCTGGGATCCCGACCCGACGACGCCGGACCTGGTCCTCGTGTCGGCGACGGAGCAGGACGAGGTGCGGCGCACGTTGCAGTTCTTGGCCCTGCTGGAGCGCGAGGCCCCGCGCTGGGCGCGGGCCCTGTCGGAGATCGAGGAGGTGGACGAGCAGGTCTACCGCCTCGATGTCGAAGGACTTCCCTTCCCGGTGACCGTCTCGGCGGATGGCCTCGCGCAGGCCGTTGCCGACTTCCACCGCTGGTGGCCGGCGATCGTCGCCCGCCACGGAGCTCCGCGGTCGGTCGATCTGCGGCTCCCCGGGAGGATCGTGATTCAACCAGCGGCGGGACCCCGAGGTGAGCCGGATCGGCTCGCCCGGGCCGCCGCCGAAGAGATGAGGTGAGGCGTATGCCGAGACCGGAGCACTACCTTGTGGGAATCGATATCGGCACGTCCAAGGTCGGGGTGTTGATCGGCCACCGGGACGAGACGGGCGGCGTCGAGGTCGTCGGGAAGGGGCTCGCCCCTCATCGTGGAACGCGGCGCGGCAACGTGGTCAACGTCGAGGCGACGGTCGATGCCCTGAAGCAGGCGAGCGAGGAGGCCGAGGTGATGGCCGGGGTCGAGATCTCCCGCGCCTACGTCGGCGTCGCGGGCAGTGACATTCGCTGCGTGAACTCCCGAGGCATGGTCTCGGTGACACGCCGCGACAACGAGATCGGGTACTCCGACATCCAGAGGGTGTTGGACGCGGCCCAGTCGGTGGCGTTGCCGTCCGACCGGGAGATCCTCCACGCCATCGCCCAGGAGTTCCTGGTCGACGAGCAGGAGGGGATCGCGGAGCCCCTGGGAATGCTCGGAGGGCGTCTCGAGGTGCTGGTCCATCTCGTCACCGGTCAGGTGGCGCGCACCAAGACCCTGCTGACCTGCGTGAACCGGGCGGGCATCGAGGTCGTCGAGATGGTCTTCGAGCCCCTGGCGACCGCCGAGGCGGTGCTGACCCCGGACGAGAAGGAGCTGGGGGTGTTGCTCCTCGAAGTCGGGGCGGGGACCTCCGAGTACTCCCTCTTCGACGGCGGCGCGGTTCAGCACTCCGGCGTCCTGCCCATGGGCGCCTCCCACTTCACCAACGACCTGGCCCAGGTGCTGCGGACCCCCGTGGCCGAGGCGGAGGCGATCAAGGTGCGCCAGGGTTGCTGTCTGGCGAGCATGGTCGGCGACGACGAGGGCATCTCGGTCCAGACGGTGGCCGGCGGTCCGTCGCGGGTCGTCCCGAAACGGGACATCTGCGCCATCCTCCAGCCCCGGGCCGAGGAGCTCCTGAGCCTCGTGCGTGACGACCTGGGCAAGTGCGGGTGGGAGGAGGCGCCCCGGGGAGGTCTCGTCCTGACCGGTGGCGGCGCGCAGCTCGAGGGGCTGCTCGAGCTCGGCGAGGGGATCTTCAACTGCACCGTCCGCTACGGCCTGCCACAGGGTCTCGGCGGGCTCGTGGACGTTATCCGGTCGCCGATCTGGTGCACCGCGTCGGGCCTTCTGCTGTACGGCCACGCGGCGGAGGCGAGCCAGCGCCAGAAGGCGAGTCGTGGCGGCTTCAGCGTTCGAAACGTGGTCGGCAGCCTGAAGGGGATGTTCGCCGATCTGCTGTGAGTGAGTGTCTCTCGGAGACAACCAACCAAGGGGGCTACATGATTCTTTTCGACGACCAACCGGAGAGCGGCGGCCATCTTCCGATCACTCTCGATGAGGGCGAGGGCCTACCGGCGAAGATCCGTGTCATCGGCGTGGGCGGAGGCGGCGGCAACGCCGTCAACCGAATGGTGGAGGCGGGGGTGCGCGGCATCGAGTTCGTGGCCGCCAACACCGACGTCCAGGCGCTCAAGCGGAGCAAGGCGGCGGTTCGTCTGCAGCTCGGCCCGTCGCTGACCCGGGGCCTCGGCGCCGGCGGCGATCCGGACGTCGGGCGCAAGAGCGCCCTCGAGGACACCGAGCGCATCCTGGAGCTGTTGGACGGCTCCGACATGGTGTTCATCACCGCGGGCCTGGGCGGCGGCACGGGCACGGGCGCCGCGCCGATCATCGCCAACCTGGCGGCCGAGATCGGAGCGCTCACCGTGGCCGTCGTCACCAAGCCCTTCAGCTTCGAGGGTCGCCGGCGTTCGGACGCGGCCGAACGGGGCGCCGAGGAGCTGCGCAAGGCGGTGGACACGCTCATCACCATCCCCAACGAGCGTCTCCTGAACTTCGTCGACCCGGGGACACCGTTGATCGAGGCCTTCCGCATCGCGGACGACGTCCTGCGCCAGGCCGTGCAGGGCATCGGTGACCTCATCACGGTGCCGGGGGAGATCAACGTCGACTTCGCGGACGTCAAGGCGGTCATGACCGGCATGGGCATGGCGCTCATGGGCACCGGCGTGGCGCAGGGCGAGAACCGCGCCGTCGAGGCCGCCCGCCGGGCGATCTCGTCGGACCTGCTGGAGGAGACCTCCATCCAGGGCGCGCGCGGCGTCCTGATCAACATCTCCGGCGGCCGCGACCTGGGCCTGCACGAGGTCAACGAGGCCGCCCGCATCATCTCGGAGGCCGTGGACTCGAACGCGAACATCATCGCGGGCATGGTCGTGGACGACAGTCTCGAGGACGAGATGAAGGTCACCGTCATCGCCACCGGCTTCGACACTGCGGCGAGCCAGGCGGAGAGCCGGGAACGGGCCTCCGCCGCGCGGAGCCTCGGAGTCGATCGTCCGGCGGCCGTCCGCCAGGACGAGCCGCTCTGGGCGTCCGAGAGCCGGGAGCCCGAGCGTCGCGAGGAGCCCGAGAAGCGTCCCGCGGTGACCGTCCGACCGGTGCGCGAGCCCGCGCCCCGGGCGGAGCCGCGCGCCGAGGAGCTGCCGCTCGAGCGGCCCGAGGAGGAGCCGGAGGACCTGCCGTTCTACCGCAAGGTCATCGCTCACGCCCAGGGCGACGACCCCAACGGGTTCGGCCCGAACTGGTCGAACGTGGACGACTTCGACATTCCGACCATCCTGCGCAAGCAGATGGACTAGACACCAGCCCGTGCCCGTGCCCGTGCCCGGGCCCGAGGATCGACCCCCTCCCGCCGTTCGACGGTCTCCGTGCCCCCGGGGCCGGCGCGGCGGGAGGGGGTGCTGTCTTTCCTCGTACAATGTCGGCAGGCCATGCACGAACGCTCGTCCCCTTCCCCCGTCCTCACCCCGCCCTGGATCGACCGCTGGGCCGCCGAGCTGCGGACCAGTGAGGCCTACCGGACGGCGGCCGCCCACTGGGAGGGCTCGATCGCGTTCCGACGGGGGGCCGCGGACGGCGAGGAGGAGAGGAGGGCCTTCCTCGACCTCCACCACGGCGAGTGCCGGGAGGCCCGGAGCGCCACACGGGAGGATCTCGACTCGGCCGACTACGTGATCGCGGCCCCGCCGGAGATATGGGAGCGCCTGCTCGGCGGCGGGCTGGACCCGATCTGGGGTCTGGTCAGCGGCCGGCTGAAGCTGGAGCGAGGCAGTCTGGCCCGGCTGACGCCCCACGCCCGGGCGGCGAAGGAGCTGGTGAAGGCCGCGCGCCGGGTCACTGCGGAGGTTTCGTCGGGTCCCGGCGCCACGGCGGCCGGATCCGCGACCCCCACGCCTCCGGTGGCGCCCCCTCCGGCTCCCCCGGCTCGCGCCTCCGGGGAGCGCCGGACCTCCTTCCGGACCACCTCGGCCGGCGGCTTGGACCGGGAGCTCTTCCCCTTCCGCCTGTTCCAGAAGGCGAAGCGCTTCGGCATCTGGGACCCGGCGGCCATCAACTTCGCGACGGACCGGCGCGACTGGGTGGGGCTCGCGGACGACGAACGGGACGTCCTGCTGCGCCTGACCGCCCTCTTCCAGGGGGGCGAGGAGGCGGTGACCCTCGACCTCCTGCCGTTGATCCAGGTGATCGCCGAGGAGGGGCGGCTCGAGGAGGAGATGTACCTCACGTCGTTCCTGTGGGAGGAGGCCAAGCACGTGGAGGCCTTCCGACGTTTCCTGGACGACGTGGCGCGGGAGACCGGAGACCTCTCCCGCTACGAGACGCCCGCCTACCGCCGGATCTTCCACGACGAGTTGCCGACCGCGCTGGGGCGTCTGCGTTCGGACCCCTCGCCCGTCGCCCAGGCCGAGGCCTCGGTGACCTACAACATGATCGTCGAGGGCGTCCTGGCCGAGACCGGCTACCACGCCTACCACTCGGTCCTGGACCGGCACGGCATCCTGCCCGGGATGCAGACGGTGGTGGCTCATCTGAAGAACGACGAGGCCCGGCACCTGGCCTACGGCGTCCACCTCCTATCCCGGCTGGTGGCCGAGCACGGCGACACCGTGTGGCAGGCCACCGAGGGGAGGATGGAGCGTCTGCTCGACCCGGCCCTCGAGGTCGTCGAGGAGGTGTTTGCCGCCTACGAGGTGATGCCGTTCGGTCTGTGTCTCGAGGAGTTCACGGAGTTCGCCGTCGACCAGTTCCGCCGGCGTCTGGTGCGCGTGGAGAAGGCCCGCGGGCAGACGTTGGAGGAGGTCGTTCACCAGGCCGATTGAAGGGGAGGAGCGAGCCATGCAGGTCATCCAGCACATCGACACCGTCGGCAACGTCATCGCCGCCCGGGTGCCCGGGGAGGGGACCGATTCGATCCGCCTGGGGAGTCAGCTCGTCGTGGAGGAGACTCAGCAGGCGTTGTTCTTCCGGGATGGCCGGGTCTTCGACCGTTTCGGCCCCGGCCGCCACACGCTGACGACGAACAACCTGCCCCTCATCGCCCGGCTGTTCGAGATCCCCTTCGACGGCAAGTCGCCGTTTCAGGCCGCGGTCGCCTTCGTCTCGACCCGCACCTTCCCCGACCTGCGTTGGGGCACTCGGGAGCCGGTGGTCTACCGGGACCGCGAGCTCGACATCGTGCGCCTGCGGGCCTTCGGCAAGTTCGCCCTGACCGTGGTCGACCCCGAGAGCCTGGTCCTACGGCTGTTGGGCACGCGCGCCCAGTACACCGTCGACGACGCCGAGTCGTGGTACCGCGACGTGATCGTCGCCCGCCTGACCGACGCCCTCGGCGAGACCCTGGACTCGGTCCTGGATCTGGCGAAGCGCTACGACGAGCTGGCCGACGAGCTGGCGCGGCGGGTCGCGCCGGACTGCGCCACCTACGGTTTCGAGCTCACCGAGCTGATCCTGGGGGCGATCATGCCGCCACCGGAGGTCGCCGAGCGCATGGACGAGCGCTCGGGCATGGCGGCCGTGGGCGACCTGGAGGCCTACACGAAGTTCAAGGCGGCCACGGCCCTGGGGGACGCGGCGGCGAAGGGCGGCACGGCGGGCGGCGCCGTCGGCGCGGGCATCGGCGTCGGCCTGGGGATGGCGGCCTCGAAGGCCATGGGGGAGGCCGCGGCGGGAGGCAAGGCGCCCGACAGGTCGGCCGGTGCGGCCGGCTTCTGTACCGAGTGCGGCGGCACCCTCCCCGAGGGTGCCCGCTACTGCCCGGGTTGCGGTTCGAAGGTGGCCGGCGGGGACTGACCCCCGAGCGGAGCATCCCGGTAGACTCCGCTCCCATGCAGCCCGCCGCCCTCCAGCGCCTCCGGCGCTACGCCCTCATGCGTCTCACCCGCGAGCTCGACGACCGGTTCGAGTCGCTTCTCCTCACCGGCCGTGTCGCCAAGTGGTACAGCGAGGTGGGCAACGAGGCCACCACCGTGCCCTGCGGCCTCGCCCTCGAGGCCGGCGACGCCCTCTGCAGCCTCCACCGCGATCTGGGGGCGATCCTCTCGGTCTACCTGGATCCCGCCCGCGCCTTCCCGGGGCTCGGTCTCGGCGAGCCCGACGGCCTGCGCCCCGAGCCCGTCGAGCTGCTCTACCGTCTCGCCTGCCAGCTCCTGGGTCGCGGCGAGGGGTTCTCCCAGGGTGTCGAGCGCTCCTTCCACTTCAGCTACCTGGCGCCGGAGGCCGGCATCCTGCACGTGGGGATGATCAGCCACCTGGGATCGATGATCCCGGTGGCGGCCGGCTGCGCCTTCGCGCTGAAGCAGAAGGGCACGGACAGGGTGGCGCTGAACTTCATCGGCGACGGCGGCACGTCGACCGGCGACTTCCACGAGGGTCTGAACATGGCGGCGGTCTGGAAGCTGCCCCTGATCCTGGTGGTGGAGAACAACCGCTACGCGTACTCCACGCCGACCCGGCTCCAGTACGCCGCCGAGAGGCTCAGTGACCGGGGCCCCGGCTACGGCGTCGCGGCGGAGACCGTGGACGGCAACGACCCCGACGCGGTCGCGACGGCGATGACACGGGCCGTGGCCCGCGCCCGCGCCGGGCAGGGACCCACCCTGCTCGAGGCGATGCTGGGGCGGATGCGCGGGCACAGCGAAGGGGACGACTCCCTCAAGGTCGTGCCCAGGGACGAGCTCGCCGCCTACCTGGAGGCCGATCCGGTGCCGGCCTACGCCCGGCGTCTCGAGGAGGAGGGGGACCTCTCCGCCGAGCTCCACGAGCGCCTGCGGGCGCGCGCCGCCGAGCTGGTGGAGGAGGCCCTCGAGCGGGCGCTCGCCGCGCCGGTGCCGGACGCGGTCGTCGCCCGCCGTCCGGCGTTGGCCGCGGAGAGCCCTCCGGCCGACGCCACCGAGCCCGAGCGGCCGACGAGCGGATCGCCGACGACCTACGTCGAGGCGATCCACCGCGCGCTGTCGGAGGAGATGGACCGCGACGAGACGGTCGTTCTCCTGGGGCAGGATATCGGGGCCTTCGAGGGGGCCTTCCGGGTGACGCGCGGTCTGTTCGAGAGGTACCCGGAGCGGGTTCTCGACACGCCGATCGCGGAGAGCGGCACCTTCGGCCTGGCGGTGGGAGCGGCGATCCTCGGCTACCGGCCGGTGGTGGAGATGCAGTTCGCCGACTTCGTCACCTGCGGCTTCAACCAGCTGGTGAACATGGCGGCCAAGCTCTACTACCGGTGGCGGATCCCGTGCCCGCTCGTCGTGCGGCTGCCGGCCGGCGGCGGGGTGAACGCGGGCCCCTTCCATTCGCAGAACCCGGAGGGTTGGTTCACCCACGTGGCGGGCCTGAAGGTCGTCTGCCCGTCGTCGGCCTTGGACGCCCTGGGGCTTCTGAAGAGCGCGATCCGGGACCCCGATCCGGTGATCTTCTGCGAGCACAAGTTCCTCTATCGGCGGGTCAAGGAGGTGCTGCCCGAGGGCGACGTCACGGTGCCTCTGGGCCGCGCCCGGGTGGCTCGTGCGGGCCGGGACCTGACGCTCGTCGCCTACGGCGCGGCGGTCCACTGGTGCCTCGAGGCGGCCGGCGAGCTGGCGGCCTCGGGCGTCGAGGTCGAGGTCCTGGACCTGCGCACGTTGATCCCGCTGGACGAGGAGGCCGTCCTGGCCTCGGTGCGACGCACCCACCGGGCGGTGGTGGTCCACGAGGCCCAGGGCACGGGAGGCTTCGGGGCGGAGCTGGCCGCGCGGATCGGCGACCGGGCCTTCGCCTGGCTCGACGCCCCGGTGCGCCGGGTCGCCTATCCGGACCGACCCGTCCCCTACGCCAGGAACCTCGAGCGGGAGCTGCTGCCGGGTCGGGACGAGGTGCTCGAGGCGGTCCGGGAGGTGCTCGCCTGGTGACGGTGTTCTCTCGGTGACGGTGTTCTCTCTGTGATGGCGCTTCCTGGGTGACGGCGCTCGCCCGGATCGACGGTTCGTCGGCCGGAGCGGGCGCGTGTTCCACTCGCGATCTCCGGCTGTCTACAGGGGTGGACCACCGCGGGCGTGCGCGTATCCTCGGGTCAGCCCAGGACAGACACTGACAAGGCGACCTCACGGGCTCCGACTCGCGGACGGCCAGCCAACCGATGGGAGGCGCCTGCCGGCCCCGGTAGGTTGGTCGTGCAGGGAGAAAAGGAACCGTCATCGACGACTCCAGATCTCTGGGGAGGTTTTCTCACCAAAAGAACACCCCTCGCAGTTCGGAGCGCTTCGGCCTCCACCCCACCTGATTCCCCACCGACCTCATCCCACCCCATCGCCTCACCCCACCCGGGAACCTCCCCCGTCCCCTGCGTCCCGGAACGGCCGCCGTCACCGACCTCTCTCGAGGTGCCGGCCCGCCGCCACCGCTTGACATCCGGACTCGTCCCGTTGTACAAACGACGAGTCGGAACCTAACGATCGTTCGGTTTTTTATGGGTCGCCAAGCGGAGAAGTCGGAAGCCTCGATCGCCAGCGTGCTCGACGTGGCGCTGGAGCTGTTCTCCAGCCAGGGCTTCCGTGCCACCTCCATGCGCGAGATCGCCGCGAAATCGGGCCTCTCCGTCGGCAACCTGTACCACCACTTCCCCAACAAGGAGGCGATCTTCCGGCAGCTGATCGAGCGCTACTGGGAGCGGTTGCTGGACCCGGATCTGCGCCTGAATCGCCTGTTCGCCGAGGCCCGCTTCCCCGACGACCTGCCCGAGATGGCCGCGGCCATCGAGGAGGTCGTGGAGGCCAACACGCCGTACATCCTGCTGATCTACGTCGACGTGATCGAGTTCGGCGGCGAGCACATCCGGGCCTTCTACGACAACATGTCGGAGCGCTTCGAGGCGGCGTACGGGGAGCGCTTCCGTAGACTGCGGGAGGAGGGGCGGATCGGCGACGTCGATCCACTGGTGGCCGTGATGGTCGCCTCCCGGTGGTTCTTCTACTTCTTCACCGTCGAGAAGTGCTTCGGGGTCCCGATGCACTTCGGCATGAGTCCGCGCCAGGCCGTGGACGAGTTCATCCGGCTGATTCGCCGCGGCCTCGAGCCGCGGCCGGACGACGCGACCGGTGCGGTCTGACCGCGCGGCCGGCGCCGCGGGGTCGGAGCGACCCGGCGGTCTCGGCTCCCGTCCGGGCGGAAGACGCGACAACCTGCGAGCTGAAAGAGAGGAGCGGCATGATCGAGACGGGACTCGACGGCAAGGTCGTCGTGGTGACTGGCGGAGCGGCCGGGATCGGGCGGGCGACAGCGTTGCGCTTCGCCGCGGAGGGCGCGCGCGTGGCGATTTGGGACGTGTCCGGCCTCGAGGACGAGCTGGCGCACGCGGTGGAGGTCGCGGGCGGCGAGGCGATGCTCCAGAGGGTGGACGTGACGCGGGCCGAGGAGGTGGGCGAGGCGGTCGCCGCGGTGGTGGAGCGCTGGGGCGGCATCGACGTGCTGGTCAACAACGCCGGCATCGTCCGCGATGCGCAGCTCGTCAAGTGGAAGGACGGCGGGGTCGCGGCCACCCTGAGCGAGGAGGCGTGGGACGCGGTCGTCGGCGTCAACCTCAAGGGCGTCTTCCTGTGCACCCGGGCGGTCGTGCCCCACATGATCGAGGCCGGCGGAGGCGTGGTCCTCAACGCCAGCTCGGTCGTGGGCCTGTACGGCAACTTCGGACAGACCAACTACGCCGCCACCAAGGCCGGCGTGGTGAACATGACGAGCACCTGGGCGCGGGAGCTGGGGCGCTACGGGATCCGCGTCGCCGCGGTGGCGCCGGGCTTCATCGCGACGGAGATCCTCCGCTCCATGCCGCAGAAGGTGCTGGACTCCATGGTGGGTCACACGCCGCTGGGCCGGATGGGGCAGCCGGAGGACATCGCCGAGGCCTATCTCTGGCTCGCCTCCGACGCGGCGTCCTTCGTCCACGGCACCGTGCTGTCGGTCGACGGTGGTCTGGTTCCCGGGACCTGACCCGATGCGCTTCGCCAACATCGTCGCCACCGGCAGCTATCTGCCGGAGATCGAGGTCTCGAACGACGACCTGCGCCGCCGGTTCGAGAGTCGGCACCCGGAGTTCGTGGACAAGATGGAGGCCTCCACCGGCATCCTGAGGCGCTGGCACGCGCCCGAGGACTGGGCGACGTCCGATCTCGCCGTCCGGGCCGCCCGCCAGGCCCTGGAGCGGGCGGGGCGCAAGCCCGAGGAGGTCGACCTGATCCTCCTGGGCACCGACTCCCCCGACTACATCACGCCGGCGACCTCCGTGGTCGTCCAGCACAAGCTGGGGGCCGTCAACGCCGGGACCTTCGACATCGGTTGCGCCTGCGCGTCGTTCCCCACGGGTCTCGCCACGGCCGCGGGGTGGATCGCCGCCAATCCGGGCATCCGCTGCGTCCTGGTCCTGGGGGCGTACCTGATGCACAAACTGGCCGACCCCGACGACCCGATGGTCTTCTTCTACGGCGACGGGGCCGGCGCCGCGGTGCTCGAACCGGGCGACGAGCCCGGCTTCGTGACGGCGGCCGCGCAGGCCGACGGCTCCTACTACCCGAACTGGGGCATCTACTCGGGCGGCACGGCGGAGCCGGCGACCGTGGAGTCCGTCGAGGCCGGCCGGACCCGGGTGCGCATGATCGAGCGCTACCCGCCCGAGGTCAACGCCGAGGGCTGGCCGCGGCTCGCGCGCAGACTGGCGCAGGACGGGAACTTCGAGCTCGCCGACGTCGATCTCGCGATCTTCACCCAGGTCCGCAAGCCCACCATCGAAGAGGTGATGACCGAGCTCGGGATCCCGGTGGAGAGAGCCCACACCGTCATGGAGAAGTGGGGATACACCGGTTCGGCCTGCCTCGGGATGGCCTACCACGACGCCGTGGAGAAGGGGCGGGTGAGCTCCGGCGACCTGGTCCTCTTCATCGGCTCCGGCGTCGGCTACAACCAGGCCGGCACGGCCTTTCGAGTGAGGTGAGAGGAGAACCATGAGACCCGGAGGCTCCACCCTGAAGATCGTCCTCGTCCTCACGTCGCTGGTGCTGGTCGTCGCGGCCGGCACCGGCTGGTGGGTCCACAAGAACCCGCTGCGCCTGTACGAGATCGCGACCCGCAGCGGACTGGAGAGGTCCGGCTTCGCCGAGGGGTCGATCGAGACCCGGGTCGGCCGCCAGACGTACTTCACCGCGGGAGCGGGTCCGACCCTGGTGCTGCTCCACGGCGCCGGCGACCAGGCCGGGGCGTGGTATCGCGTGGCGCCGGGTCTCGCCGATCGCTACCGGGTGGTGGTGCTCGACCTGGCGGGGCACGGCGACAGCGACCCCGGCGAGGGGCCGCTCGCGATGACGGCGGTGGTGCACGGGCTGGAGGACGTGCTGGCCGACGAGGGGGTCGCGCCGGCCCCCGTGATCCTGGTGGGCAACTCCATGGGCGCCTGGATGTCGCTGCTCTACGCCGAGGAGCACCCCGAGCGGGTCGAACGGGTCGTGGCGGTCAACGGTGGCTCCATCGTGGGCGAGCCGGCCGGGGTGACGCTCACCCCCGCGAACCGGGAGGAGGCCCGCAAGCTGATGGCGGCGCTGCGCGACCCGTCGAGCCCGCCGCTCTCGGACGCCCTCCTCGACGACATCGTCCGCCGGAGCCGGGAGGGCCCGATCGGCCGTCTGATGGCCCGGGCGGACGACATGGGCCAGTGGCTTCGGGACGGCCGCCTGGATCGGGTGGAGGTCCCCGTCGACCTGTTGTGGGGCGCCTCCGACGGCCTCATGACCCTGGCCTACGCGCGGCGACTCGAGGAGGGCCTGCCCCGGGCCCGGCTCACCGAGGTGCCGAACTGCGGCCACATCCCCCAGAACGAGTGCCCCGAGCGGTTCGCCGCGGCCCTGGACGAGGTCCTCGCCTCCGACCCGCCGGCGGCGCCCGCCGCGCAGGCGGCCGAGGAGGAACCCGAGGAGCCGCCCCTCGAAGGGACGGCCGTCGACGATGCGGCCGGGCCGGCGTCGCCGAACGCCTGAGGCAGGGAGGACGAGTGATGCTCCACGGTGACATCCTGGGCGAGCGAGCCCGGCTCAGCCCAGACGAGACCGCCCTGGTGGACGTGGCGACGGGCGAGCGCCTCTCCTACGCCGAGCTGGACCGCCGCGCCGCCGGCTGCGCCCGCACCTGGCTCGAGGCCCTGGGAGCGCGCCCGGGCGACCGGGTCGCCATCCTCTCCCACAACCGCCCGGAGTACGTCGAGGCCTTCTTCGCCGCGGGGAAGAGCGGCGTGGCCCTGGTGACCCTGGGCACCCGCCTGACGCCGGCCGAGATGGCCGACATCCTCACCGACGCCGAGCCCGTGGCCGTCCTGTACGACGAGGCGGCCGCCGACGCGGTCGCGGAGCTGCGGCAACGGGTCGACGTCGCCCACTGGGTCGCGCTCGACGAGCCCCGCGGCCCGGGGGACCTCCCCTACGCCCGGGAGCGGGACTC
Organism: uncultured bacterium; assembly: GCA_905479655.1. GTDB lineage: Bacteria > Acidobacteriota > Thermoanaerobaculia > Multivoradales > JAHEKO01 > CAJQNK01. The sequence continues at coordinate 19,656 of CAJQNK010000055.1, forward strand.
CCGCGTCGCGGACCGCTGGCGGGGGCCCCGGGTCGATCCTGAGTCGAACCACTGCCTCCTCTACACCTCGGGCACCACGGGCCAGCCGAAGGGCGTCCGCATCTCCCACCGCCAGGTGACCTGGAACGGCTACAACACGATGGCGGGATGGGGGCTGACGGCGGACGACGTGAGCCCGATCTTCACGCCGCTCTACCACGCGGGCGGCCTGATGGCCTTCCTGACGCCGATCTTCGTGGCGGGGGGCACAGTCGTCCTCCACCGGGCCTTCGACGTGGAGGAGGTCTGGGAGACGATCGAGCGGGAAGGGTGCACCGTCGTGCTGGGCGTGCCCACGATCTGGAAGATGCTGATGGAGTCGCCCCGCTTCGAGACCGTCGACCTCTCCCACGTCAAGGCCTTCTTCAGCGGCGGCGCGCCGCTGCCCCGTTACCTCATCGACGCGTACCAGCGCCGCGACGTGGTCTTCAAGCAGGGCTTCGGCATGACCGAGGTGGGCGTCAACTGCTTCGCCATGTCCAACGAGGAGTCCGTGCGCAAGGCGGGGACGATCGGCCGGCCGATGATGTTCACCGAGGTCCGCCTGGTCGACGGCGACGGCCGGGACGTGGGCGACGACGAGGTGGGGGAGATGTGGTTCCGGGGACCTCACGTCTGCAACGGCTACTGGCGCAACCCGGAGGCCACCGCCGCGGCGCTGGACGACGACGGCTGGTTCCACTCGGGCGACCTGGCCCGCAGAGACTCGGAGGGCTTCTTCACCATCGCCGGCCGTAGCAAGGAGATGATCATCTCCGGAGGGGTCAACGTCTTCCCGGCCGAGGTCGAGGGGGCCCTCCTCCTCCATCCCGGGGTGGAGGACGCGGCCCTGGTGGGCGTGCCCGACGACCGCTGGGGGGAGAAGGGGATCGCCTTCGTGGTGGATCGGGGCGCAGGGGCGAGCGACGACGAGCTCGCGAAGTTCCTGGCCGAGCGTCTGGCGCGCTACAAGATTCCGAAGCTCTTCGTGCGGGTGGGGGAGCTGCCGCGCACGGCCTACGGCAAGGTGGTGAAGGGCGACCTGCGGCGTCTCTGGGATGAGCGGAGCGGCGACTCCGGGGAGGGCGCGGAGTGAGCGGGCCGATCCTGGGGCATGAGCTCCGAGCGGGGGGCGGGGAGACGGTCGCGCTGCTCAACGGCGGCATGATGACCTGGGCCTCCTGGAAGCCCGTGGCGGTGGCCCTGGAGGACGACTACCGGCTCCTGCTGAGCGACTTCCGGGGCCAGTTCTTCTCCCCGGGTCTCTCCCACGACACGCTGGACGCCCACGTCGACGACCTGGAGCGTCTGCTGGACCACGTGGGGGTCGAGCGGGTCCACCTGCTGGGGGCGTCCTTCGGCGCCCAGGTCGGCCTGGTGCTGGCGGCCCGGAGGCCGGAGCGGGTCGCGTCGCTGATCGCGGTCACCGCGACCGACCGCCCCACGGCCGCCCTGCGGACCGGCTCCGTCGACCTGCGGCGCGTGATCCGCGAGGTGGCGACCGGCGGCGACAAGGGCTCCCTGCACGACCTCCTGGTCGAGCAGGTCTTCTCGGCCGACTGGGCGGAGGCCCACCGCGCCGAGCTGGCGGCCCGCCGCGCGCAGATCGGCGTCCTGCCGCAGAGCTGGTTCGACGGCCTGGTGGGCATCCTCGACGCGGTCGACGCCATGGACCTCGAGCCGATCCTCGGGCGCGTCGTCTGCCCCACCCTGGTGGTGGTCGCGGAGCGCGACCGCGTCCTGCCGCCCGCGCGCGGGCGGGCGCTGGCCCAGCGGATCGGGGCCGAGCTGGCGGCCCATCCGATCTCGGGACACGCGTTGGTCGCCGAGGACCCCGCCTGGCTGGGCCGGACCTGCCGGGAGTTTCTGGACCGGGTGACCCTTTCCAAGCCGACCGCGGAAGCCGCGTCGGAAGCCTCTGAGGAGAACGAGACATGAGCAGGGAGCTGTACCTCGCCGCCTATCGTCAGTCGGAGTTCGGCAAGCTCGGGGTCGCCACGGTCCCGGAGATCCTGCGCCACGCCACGAGGGAGGTGTGCGCCGAGGCCGGCGTCGAGCCGGAGGTCGTGGACGTGGCCTCGGTCGGCGCCGCCTGCGGCTTCACGTTGAACGGCCAGGGGTTGCTGGCGGGTCTCCTGGCGATGGAGCCGGGACTCGCAGGCAAGCCCATCGAGGCGGTGGAGAACGCCTGCGCCTCCGGTGGCCAGGCGGTGCTGTCGGTGGCGGGCAAGCTGCGCCTGGGGATGGGCGAGGTGGGCCTGGCCGTGGGCTACGAGAAGATGCGCGGCGATGACGGCAAGGTCGACGGACGCCGGGTGGGCGAGGTCCTGGGCTACTTCTCCCATCCCGACGAGCGCGCGGGCAAGACCTACGTCTTCCCCCACCTGTTCGCGGAGATCATGCGCGACTACATGGACGCGTGGGGGGTGACCGAGGCGGACCTGGCTGCCGTGGCGGTCCAGGAGTACGCCAACGCGCGCCACAACCCCTGGGCCCAGATGCGGGGGGTGGACCTGACACTCGAGAAGGCGCTCGCCATCGAGGGGGTGAACCGCTACATCGTGGACGGGCTGCCGCTCAAGACCTTCGACAGCTCCCAGATCACCGACGGCTGGGCGGCGCTCCTGGTCGCGACGGAGGAGGGCCTCCGGCGTCTCGGGGTCCACCGGAGCGACGCCGTCCGCCTAGCCGGATTCGGCCAAGCGACGGATCCCCTGGCCAAGGAGGGCCGGGACGTGCTGCGGCCCGCGGGCGCTCTGCGGGCGATGGGCGAGGCCTACCACCAGGCCGGCTTCGGCCCGGCGGAGGTGGACGTGGCGGAGGTGCACGACTGCTTCACGGTGATGGGGGCGCTGGCGGTGGAGATCCTGGGACTCGCCGAGCCCGGCGCCGGCGCCCGCTGGTGGACGGAGGGCCGGGCCGCCCCGGGCGGCGACGTGCCGATCAACACCTCCGGCGGCCTCATCGCCAAGGGCCACCCGATCGGCGCCACAGGAGTCGCCATGCTGGGCTGGTGCTACCTCCAGCTGCTGGGCAGGGCCCCGGAGGCGCTGCAGGTGCCCGACGCCAGGGTCGCTGCGACCTTCAACATCGGCGGGCCGGTGTGTGCCTCGGTGTGCACGGTCCTCACTCGAGAGTAGGAGGACGCGGAGTGGCCGAGATCGAGCCGAAGCTCACCGGGTTTCTCGCGGCGGGCGAGCATCGCGTCTTCTACGAGCTCCACGGCGAGGGGGGCCGCGAGACGGTCTGCCTCCTCAACGGCCTGGCCATGCATACGAAGGCCTGGTACGGCTTCGTGCCCGAGCTCACGGACCGCTGGGATGTCGTCCTCTACGACTACCTCGGTCAGGGGGAGTCCTCGAGCCCCGACGAGCCGGTCACCGTCCCCCAGCTCGCCGGGCACCTGGCGTCGATCCTGGACGAGCTCGGGATCGAACGGCTCCACCCCGTGGGCATCTCCTACGGCGGCTTCGTCGCCCTGGACTTCGCGCGCCTCTTCCCCGACCGCCTCGGCAAGCTGATCCTCTCGGGCATCCTCCTCTCCCGGGAGCGCCAGTTCCAGATGTACCAGGACCTCTCGCTGCGCTTCTACCACTCGGGCCCGGAAGCCTTCGAGATCTACACCCACTACCTCTACGAGAAGATCTTCGGCGAGCCGTTCCTGCGCACGGTGCCGCCGGAGACCCTGGAGGAGATGCGCCAGCGCTTCCACGAGCGCTACGCCCACCGCGTCCACAGCCTGGTCCGTCTGACGGAGGCCCAGGATCCGTTCTTCGACGGGCTGGAGGACCGGCTCGACGAGTACCGGGCGGTGACGGCGCCGACCCTCGTGGTGGCGGGGGACCAGGACCGGGCGATCCCGGTTTGGCAGCAGGAGAAGCTGCTGGACGTCTTTCCGAACAGCCGCATGGAGGTGATCCCGGGAGCCGGGCACGTCGTCTACCTGGAGCAGAAGGAGCGGTTCTTCGGGCTGGTCCGGAACTTCCTGGGCGGAAACTAGGCGGGCGTTCACCCACGGTCTCGGCCGGTCTCGGCCGAGCCCCCCCGTGTGTCGTCCTGAGCGAAGTCGAAGGACCCCGAATCACGAAGCTGGAGTCGAACGCCAGCCCCGACGCCAAGCCGCTGATCGTTGTTCCCTTCAAGAACCACCCACTCCCCCCGGTACCACCAAGCCGAGGCAGCCGAACCCCCTCCGCCCCGAAGTCGCGGGGGGCCGGGCGGGCTCCGCGGCAAACAAAGCATCGCCCGCCCGGCCCCCCGCTCCAGCGCGCCGCAAGGCCCGACGCCGCCCCGGCCTGCTGTTCGTGAATTCACGCTAACGCTCCAACTGATGACGACTCCCCCCGGCGGTGTCGTCCTGAGCGAAGTCGAAGGACCCCGAACCACGAAGCTGGAGTCGAACGCCAGCCCCGACGCAGCGCTGTTGATTGCTTTCCCCTCCGAGACCGGCTCACGCTCACCCCTACCCCCAACCCGAGGCAGCGAACCCCCCCTCCGCCCCGAAGTCGCGGGGGCCCGGGCGGGCTCCGCGCCGAACAGAGCATCGCCCGCCCGGTCCCCCGCTCCAGCGCGCCGAACGGTCCGACGCCGCCCTCGCCTGCTGCTCGTGAATTCACGCTCACGCTGCAGCTGATGCCGACTCGCCCCCCCGTGTGTCGTCCTGGCCGGTGCGCGCAGAGCGCAGGAACGGCCTCCCCTTCCTCCTGCCGGTCCCGCCTGCTCGGCCATCCTGCGCGGTAAAGTTTTCGTTCTATTTGACGGACGCGCGGCGGACCTGCCATGATCACTGAAAATAGACCTTCCGACCGTCTCCTCGAATCCTCGATCGCGAGAGAGTTCAACATCCTGCTGAGTGTTTCCGACACCCCCTACCCGTCACTTCTCGAGTCCCCTGGTCGAGCGCCGCTCTTCGTTGCGGAGAACGCCGCTCCTCCTCCGCGGCGACTCCTCGACCGGGTTCGCGACGCACTGCGAACGAGGCACTACAGCCGGGCGACCGAAAAGGCGTACGTCGGCTGGATTCGCCGGTTCATCCTGTTCCACGGCAAGCGGCATCCGGACGAGATGGGGGAGGCGGAGATCTCGGCGTTCCTGACCCATCTCGCCACGGCTCGCCGCGTGAGCGCCTCGACCCAGAATCAGGCGCTCGCCGCCCTTCTCTTCCTCTACCGCCACATCCTCGACCGGGAGGTCGGAGAGCTCGACGGAGTGGTGCGGGCCAAGCGCCCGCAGCGCCTGCCCGTCGTCCTGACTCGCGATGAGGTCCGGAGCCTCCTTGATGCGCTCTGGGGGACCTCCGAAGCTCATGGCCGGGCTCCTCTACGGCTCCGGCCTTCGCCTCATGGAATGCTGCCGTCTGCGAGTCCAGGAGCTGGACTTCGAGCGACGGGAGATCCTCGTGCGGGACGGCAAGGGCCGGAAGGACCGGCGCACGATGCTTCCTGGCAGCCTGATCCCGACTCTTCGCCGCCAACTCGACGAGACGCTGAAGCAGCACAGGGAGGACCTGGCGCGGGGATGGGGGAGCGTCGCTCTGCCCGGTGCCCTCGCCCGCAAACTCCCCCGAGCTCCCTGGGAGCCCGGCTGGCAGTGGGTCTTCCCGGCCACCCGCACCTACCTCGACCCCGAGAGCGGCCAGCGGCGGCGACACCACCTCCACCAATCCGTGCTCCAGCGAGCCGTTCGCGAGGCCGCGTTGAGCCTCCGGCTCCGGAAGCGCGTCACCTGCCACACCCTACGTCACTCCTTCGCGACCCACCTCCTCGAGGACGGGTACGACATTCGTACCATCCAGGAACTCCTCGGCCACGCGGACGTCACGACAACGATGATCTACACCCACGTGCTCAACCGGGGCGGCCGCGGGGTGTCCAGTCCGCTCGACCGCGGAAGCTCCTGAGGAGTCACTGCTTATGTGGGCGACCATTCGCAGCATAACCCACCGCGGGCCGGACCACGCGGCGAGGCGCCAGCGGGGTGCAGTCAGAGGCTCCCGTGGAGTGGAGAGTTCCGATCCCTCTCGCCTTATGCCGCGGGGATCCGCTAGGCTAAGACTTATCCTAGTTCCGCAGAATCATAGTTAGGCGAACGCGCCCTTGACTCAAGGCGACGGACATCCAGGATGAAACCAAACGTGACTGTAGATCTTCGGCGACTTAGTCTGGGTGCTCCCGCCGCTGAGCGCGACGAAGGGCTCGATCAGTACTTCCTTGAGTCCGAATCCTACCGGCTTCTTCTTTCCGGTGAGCGCTCCGTAGTACTCGGTAACCGAGGCTCAGGCAAGAGCGCCATCTTTCGGATGATCGCAGCTGACGCGCGCAAGCGCGCTGACATAGTCATCGAGCTCGCGCCGGAGGACTATTCATACGAGCTCCTTCAGCAGTCGCTCGCGAAGGAGGCGCATGGATCCTGGGCAAAGCAGGGGGCGTACTCGGCCGCATGGAAATACCTCATTTACGTCTCGGTGATGAAGGAAGTAGTGTCAGGTAAGGGCATTAAGAAGGGCGCGGCTGGCCGAATCTACACTTACCTTCGCGACAAACACTCCAACTTCGACGTCAACCCCATCGGCACGCTGATCTCGTACTTGAAGCGGCTGGAGGGGATCAAGATCGGACCCTACGAGGCCGGTGTTAAGACGAAGGAGCTGCAGAGCCTCTATGGGCTCGAAGAGGTTGCCTCTCTGATCGACGACCTAAACGAAGTCTGCGGACAGCGGCGCGCGATCGTCCTTGTTGACGAACTCGACAAGGGTTGGGACGCGTCGGAAGATGCGGTTGCGTTTGTAGCGGGCCTTTTCCAGGCCGCAGTCTCGATCAACCAACGCACGCCGAACATCCGGGTGCTGTTGTCTCTCCGTAAGGAGCTGTACGACAACATCCCGGCGTTGTATGAGGATGCACAGAAGGTCCGCGACATAATCGAGACGATCACGTGGGACGAAGAGACGCTCTTCAACCTCATTGGGCTGCGCCTACGACATGCGATTGGCGTCCCCACCATGAGCCTGCAGGAAGCGTGGAACACGGTCTTCTCCGAGATTCTCGAGTACCGGCAAAACAAGTCCTTCAACTACATTGTCGATCGCACCCTCTATCGCCCGCGTGAAATCATTCAATTCTGCAGCGAGGCCGTGCGGCAAGCGGTCGAACACAACGATGGTACACCGCTAAACTACGGCGTAGTAAGCCGGGCCGAGCACAATTACTCGGAGGACCGGCTCAGCGATATCGCTGCGGAGTACCGCTTCCAGCATCCGGGGCTGGGGAGCGTCTTTGAGACGTTTCGCGGTTTGCCATACAACCTCGAGCGGGATGAACTTGAGTACCATTGCCTAGCGATAGCGACGGGCGAGCACAAAGTGGACCAGGCTGCATGGAGATGGGTCGAGAATACCGATCCGGACGCAATGATTAGGTTTCTGTGGCGCGTCGGTTTCCTTCGAGCGCGGGCGGTTGGCGGTTACAAGGGTAGACGCCGAAGCGGGTCAGAGTACTTAGGTTCTCATCAGATCTCAAACCTGAACTTGCATGGAATCACGCGCTTTCACGTCCATCCGATGTTCCGCTCCTTCCTCGCTCTCAAAGAGAAGAAGTCGTCTTGACTGGAGTTCGTCGTCGAACAAGCCGATGCAGACGGACCGGCCTTCGGCCGGCCGCTGATCGGCAAGGCGTTCGGCAAGAGAAAATAAATGCAGCACACTCATATAGTCACAGCCGCCGATCTATCGCGGTATGCTGATACTCGTGAAAGCCAGGGCGTGATTCCTGAGCTCGTTTATCTCCTCATTCGGCAGTCGGTCCCCAATGCTAGCGCCTGCCAGGTAGAGGTGTCAACCGCTTCGGAGGGAGGTAGGCGGAGGTTCGCCAGCTGGGCCTCGCCGCCCACGCTTGAGAGCCGATTCGGGTCCGACTTCGGGCCTTCGGCGGGTCACGAGTGCGGACATCGAGCTCGAACCGGCCTCCGAACGGCTCCTCCGCACGATGTCTGCGCTCGGAAGGCGCACCTCGACCGGGAACGAGGCCTCGTAGTCGCCTCGCTCGACCTGCGTCGGTTCAAGCATCCCGTCAGGGGTCCGGGCCGCGGGCGCGTTCGGCGATTCGGCCCCGGCGGAAGGGCATCGGTCGCGGGAACGAGTGGGCCGGGAAGTTCGGCCTGCGGCCGGCGAGGAGGTCCGCGGCGGCGGTCCGGTAGTCGTCGACGAATCGCCGATAGGCCTTCTCGAGGCCTGCCCGGAGGGCGGGCTCGATGGCGTGGAAGCGGGGTCTCGGCGTCTGGCGGAAGCTCTGCGGCCGGTCGTGCGGGTCGACCCGCAGGATCCTCTTCACACCCAGGACCGGCTTGCCGGTCCGCTCCCGCCGGCGGCGGCCCGCGGCCTCCCGCCGCCGGGCCAGCTCGCCCGCCCTGCGCTGACGCTCGAGGTTCGAGAATTTCTCCCAGCACGGCGGCGCCGAGAGCTTGTAGACCTTCTCGTCGGCGTGGGCGGTCCGCTCGATTCGCTCGTCCTCGCCCTTGCGCCGCAGCTCGCGCCGATGCTCGTACTCCGCCGTGCGGTCGAACCACTTCCCACGGATCTCGCCCCCGTGGAGCAGCTGGGGGACCGAGCTCGGTCCGGGCCAGTCTTCGGGACGGCGGACCAGGTTCTCCTTGACGCCCTGGCCGATCAGGTACTCGAGCCGCGCCACCTGCGCCTCCGGCTCGTCGCTCGCGATGACCGAGTGGTACCGGTCGGCCCACATCGGACCCTTCCAGTCGTGGAGCCGTCCGACCTCCTTCGAGAGATTCCCCTCGACGAAGCCCATGAAGCGCGCCAGGGCCTCCGCGTCCTCCGGGAGCAGCAGGGCATGGAAGTGGTTCGACAGGCAGTGGAAGCCCACGATCCCCACCTCCCAATGGTCCAGCGCCCGGCCGAGCACCCCGTAGAAGATCTCGTTGAGCTCGGGCGACGGACGCAGCAGGTACCGGCCCTGGATCGTCCGGCAGGTCGCCTCGACCAGGGAGCCGGGCGGCACGTAGCGCAGGTCGCGTGGCATTCCACCCGGTATGGACGCGAAAGGCGCTCGGCTTCGCTCAGCGGCGCCTCCCGGCGACTCCGAGGAGTGCCTTGGGGGCTGTGCAAATCCCTGTGCTGTGCGACTCCCCGCGCCAGAAGGGGAGCGCCCAGAAGGGGAGCGCCCGGTGCCAAGACGCAAGGCTCATCCTACGGTGCGACGCCGCCCTCGCGTCCGCAGCCCGGCGCGCGGTCAGCGGTCCGGGTGAGGCACTCCCACAACCTCCAACCCCTCGATCCCTTCGAAATCGGCCGGATTGACGGTGATGTCAAGCGACACCCAGTCTTACGAGTTAAGGCGACACCCACTCTTACGATGTCGTCGTCGTAGTTCCGGGTCTTGGAGGAGGGCTCCGGGCGGGCCTCGGGCGGGGGCGTTGAGGGCCGCAGGCCCGAGGCATCGGTGG
>CAJQNK010000056.1 GCA_905479655.1 uncultured bacterium
CTGGAGATGCAAGCGCCTGGAGATGCAAGGCTTGCGACCGAGGGCGACGCAGTCGTACTGTCTGTACGTCGAGGAGCCCGAGCGGAGCGTAACGCCGCAGATTCAGGTACATACGGTTTCGTAGTAGACAATTGGTGAGAACGTCAGGCTAGCCCGAGAGACTCCGGGCGGCGCTCACTCGGCCCGCAGCCGGACGTTGCCGCTGAAGGTCGACACCCGGACGCGGGCGCCGCCGCCGCCGGCCTTGAACTCCAGGCGCTTGCCCGGCGAGTACCGGTCCACGCGGGTGGCTCCGGGCCCCAGGTCGTTGGCGATGTCGCCGCTGAAGGTCTCGATCTCGAAGGTGGCCGAGGTATCCGACGGCAGGTGGAGGTCCACGTTGCCGCTGTGGGTCTCGACGCTGAGCTCGGCCGAGGCCGTCAGGTGTCCGAAGAGCTCGACACGGCCCGACACGGACTCGAAGGAGCCCTCCTGGATCTCGGAGGCCCGGACCTCGACGTTGCCGCTGACGGACGAGGCGTCCACCCGGCCGGCGGCGCCCTTGACCTCGATCGAGCCGCTCACCGACTCGGCACGGATCTCGGTGCCCTCGCCTCGGATGCGGATCGAACCGCTGACGGATTCGGCCGCGACCTCGCCGGGCGAGCCCTCGACCTCGACCGAGCCGCTCACGGACTCGAGCTCCATGTCGCCGTCCACACCACGCACGTCGATTCCGGCGCTGACGGTCTCGACCTGGAGACGGGCGCCGAAGGGCACGTGGATCTCGAGGTCGGCGGCGATCTCGGCGCGGCCGTGGGTGCGGTCGGGGATCTCGACCTCGATGAGGAGCGACGAACCGCTGCCCTCGATGATGAGGTCCTCGACATCCTTCTCCAGGGTGCCCTGGATACGAACCTCGTTGCCGGCCCAACCCCGGATGGTGACCTCACCCGCCACGTTCTCGATCTCGATCCGGACGTTCGCGTCGACGGTACGGGTCTCGTCCACCGTCCGGCTCTGGGCGGCGGCAGGGGAGCCGAGGAGCAGCGCGAAGGCGGCTGCGACGGCGGCTGCGAAGGAAGCGGTCTTGAGTTTTTCGAAGTTCATCGGGATCCCTCCTCGAGGTCTCTCGTAGCGTTACGGGGGTTCACAGGCGATGGAGTCGCCTCAGCACCTCGGCCTCCATCTGGTACTGGGAGGCGAGGAGACGGTTCAGGTGGATGCTGCTCGGCTGGTCCTCGAGAGCGGCGCGGATCTCGCCGGTGGCCTCGTCGAGAATGGCGAGATTGCGCTCGACCTCCCGCACGGTCACCGGGTCGAGGGTCGCGTCCGCGCCCTCCAGCGTGGCCGCGAGATCGCGGCGCACCTGGAAGATGGGGGCCTCCGCCGCTGCGGCCTGGCGTTGGCCGGCCGTGGCGACGGAGAGAGCGGTCGTCGCCCCGGGGCGGAGGACGGGGTTCGGCACCGACCTCCGCACCGAGCTCGGTCCGACGAGAGTCAGGGTCGCGACGAGGATCCCGGCCAGGGTAGCCCCGGCGGCCGCCCAGCGCAGACCCCCGCCCGGCGGCACGAGACCTGCGAGCCAGCGGCTCGCGGCCCCGGCGAGCGGGGCGCGCCGGGGTTCGAGCCGAGCCTCGATGTCGCCCCAGAGCTCCCGGCCGGGCTGCAGGCCCACGCGCAGGCCGAGCGCCTCGTCGAGCAGCCGCCGCGTCTCCGCGAGCTCGCGACGGCACGCGTCACAACCGTCGGTGTGACGCTCGAGAGCGCGGCTCTCGTCGCTACCGAGGTCGCCCTCCAGGTAGTCGTCCAGTCGGCGTCGCGTCTCTTGGCAGTTCATCGTGCGAGGTCCTTCCTGAGCTGTCTCCGTGCGCGGTGCAGGTGAGCCTTGCTGGTGCCCTCGGCGATCTCGAGCAGCCCGGCGATCTCCCGGTGACGGTATCCCTCGACGTCGTGCAGCAGGAACACCATGCGCGCCTGCTCCGGCAGCAGGGCCACCGCGGCCTCGAGGTCGAGCCGGGCTGCCGCCGGAGGGTGGCGAGGCTGGCGCGCCGGCTTCAGGTCGGCCGCTTCGGGCTCCTCCACGAAGCGTTCGTCGAAGCGCTGCCGCGCGCGGAGCTGGTCGAGGATCAGGTTCACGGTCATGCGGTGGAGCCAGGACGAGAACAGACTGTCCCGGCGGAACGAGCGGAGCCGCTCCCAGGCTCGGACGAAGACCTCCTGGGTCGCTTCCTCGGCCGCGGAAGGGTTGCGCAGCATGCGCATCGCCAGGGCGTAGATGCGCTGGAGGTTGCTGCGATAGAGGGACTCGAAGGCGGCGGTGTCGCCCTTCTGGGCGAGGCGCACCAGTCGCTCGTCGGATCTCTCGGGTTGCAGCTCGCGGGGCATCGAGGCAGCTCCCGGCATCGGGGTCGTCAGGCACTCCACCATCACGCCTTTGGGACGAGCCGGAGCCGGGAAGAGTTTAGTCGGATGTGAATCCGCTCGTGCGCCGGGGCGGGAGGAACGGCTATGCTCCTCGAACCCCACCGACGAAGCCGGAAACAGTTTCTCTCCGTCGCGCCAGCCCATTTCTCTCCGCCGCGCCCGCCCATGCGTCAATCCACGCGCCTGATCGTCAACAGCCTGGCGACCCTGGCCCGGCTCGGCCTGACCTTCGTCTTCGCGCTCCTCACGACCCGTCTGCTGCTCCGGGAGTTGGAGTTCTCGGACTTCGGGATCCTGTCCGTCCTGGGCGCTTCCGGGGTTCTGCTCATGCTGCTCAGCCAGTCGATGGCCGGCAGCGCGCAGCGACACCTGTCCTACGAGATCGGTCGCAACGACGCCGAGAGGCTACGCCAGGTCTTCAGCTCCGCGCTGGGCATCTTCACCCTGGTGGCCCTGTTCGTGACCGTGGCCGGAGTGGCCCTGGGGCCGTTCATCCTGAATGTCCTGACGATCCCGGACGGGCGGGAGGTCGCCGCCTGGTGGACCTATCACCTGGTCCTCGTGACCCTCGTGGTCACCGTCATCGGAACGCCGTACAAGGGGCTCCTGATCGCGCGCCAAGATCTGGTGGTCACCTCGACCTACGAGATCCTGGAGTCGGGCCTGCGCCTGGTCGCGGTGCTGGCTCTGGAGGTCCTGCCCGGCGACAAGCTGATCACCTGGGGCTGGCTGATGGTCGCGATCCGGGTCGGGACCACCGCGCTGCCGGTGGCCACCTGTCTCGTGCGCTATCGGGAGAGCTGGCCCGGCGTGCGCTGGGTGGAGAAGGACGAGCTGAAGCGCATCGCGAGCTACGCGGGGTGGGCGACCCTCGGCTCCATGGCGAACCGCCTGCGGTCGCAGGGGGGGCTCGTGCTGCTGAACCTGTCCTTCAACGAGATCGTCTCCGGCGGTTACTCGATCGCGTCGCGTCTCTCCGCCCAACAGATGGGGTTTTCCATCGCCTTCCAGCGAACGGTGCAGCCGGCGATGGTGCGGGTTCACGCCCGGGGCCGCAGTGCGCAGGCGCACACGCTGGGCCTGCTGAGCGACAAGTATCTGCTCCTGGCCATGTCCGTCGCGCTCGTGCCCCTGTGGCTGGAGACGGACGTCGTCCTCAAGCTGTGGCTCGGGGAGTATCCGCCCCACACGATGATCCTGGTGCAGCTCGTCATGGCCTGGACCACGGTGCCGTTCTTCACCCGCAGCTACGTCATGGCCCTGAGGGCCTACGGTGAGATCGGCGCCTATACCCGCGTGCTCCTGACCATGGTGGTCGTGGCCCTCGTAGGGGCGGTCATCGCTTTCGAGGGCCTGGGACTCGGCCCGTGGGCGCTGCCTGCGTGCGCCCTAGTGGCCGAGCTCGCCCTGAGCGTCTACAACCTGGTCTTCCTGGGTCGCCTGCTCGAGATCCCGGTCTCCGACTGGTGGCGCAGGACCGTCCGCCCGACGCTCGTGGTCGTCGTGCCGTGCCTGGCGGCGGCCTTCACCGCGGGCCGCCTGGCGCCCTCGGGATGGCCCCGGCTCCTGACGGTGACCCTCGTCTATCTGGTGTTGATGCTCCCCATGTCCTGGTGGCTGTCGCTCGACGACTGGGAGCGCGGCCTCTTCGGGGGCTTCGCGGGGCGCCTCGTCGGCTTCGTCCGCGGGCACCGGGGCGAGACGGCCGTCGGCGGCTGACGGTCGTCCCGGCCGAAGTCGCCCACAGGGCTTGCGTTTGGCGGGTCTTGTGCTACACTCCGACCGTCCCATTTGTAGTCTTGTTCAAATATCAAGCTTTCGGGTAAAAGCCAAGGATCCCAGTGCCTCCGATCGTCGGATGGAAGGGTCCTCCGCCAACCACGCAGTAAGGAGGAAGAAATGAAGTCGAATACCAGCCGGCTCATCGTCGGCATCCTGGCGGTTGTCGTCCTCGCCGCCGCTCCCCTCGCCGCTTCCGCTCCGAGGGTGAGCACCGCCCTGCATCACGACACGTCGCTGCCACTGACCGAGATGCACGCGATCAACGCCGCGAACGGCGTCGCTGCCCCGACGGGTCTGAACCTCGAGATCCCGAACCACTCCGGCCGGACGCTGAACCACCAGCCCCAGGGTCCGGCGGACATCGACCAGAACGTGCAGCGCGACGCGCGTCCGAACCCGATGCTGGCCCCGACGCCGGCGCCCTCGATCGTCTTCGAGGGTTCGCAGGACTCGGACAACTCGGGTCTCTTCGGCTTCGCGATCGTCCCGCCCGACACCGAGGGTGACGTGGGCGGCGACCACTACCTCCAGTGGATCAACCTGGTCTACGAGATCTTCGACAAGAACACGGGCGCCACGGTTCTCGGCCCGGCTCCGGGCTCGGACTTCTGGATCGGTTTCGGCGGCGTCTGCGAGGGCTCGAACGACGGCGATCCCATCGCGCTCTACGATCACCTGGCGAGCCGCTGGGTGGTCGCCCAGTTCGAGACCGGCACCGGCATCCAGTGCGTGGCCGTCTCCACGACCCCGGATCCCCTGGGCAGCTACCACCGGTACGCCTTCCAGGCCGCGACCCCGGGGAACCTGAACGACTACCCGAAGATGGGTCTGTGGACGGATTCCTACCTCTACGTCCACGACGAGTTCGCGTTCTTCTTCGAGAACTCGGTCGCCTGCGCCTTCGAGCGCGATCCGATGCTGTCCGGTGGAGCCGCGGACCTCGTCTGCTTCGACCTGCCCAACCTGTCCAACGACGGCGTCTTCGGCCCGCTGCCGGCCGATCTCGAGGGCGATGCGCCGCCCGCGGGCACGCTGGCGAGCTTCTTCATGTATTGGGACCGGGAGACCGACGGCACCGCGTTCGTCGATGGCGTCCGCAACTGGACGCTGGACCTCGACTGGTCGAACCCGGGCGCCGCGACCCTCATCGACAACGGCGTCGTGGCCGGCGCCGCCTGGGATCGGAACCTGTGCAACTTCGGTCGTAGCTGCGTGCCGCAGCTCGGAGGTGAGGGTCTCGACACCCTCGCGGCGAAGACGATGTGGCGCGCCCACACCCGTTGGGAGGGCGACCGCCAGACGGTGCTGCTCAACAGCTCGGCGGATCCGGACGGCTCGGACATCTCGGGCATCCACTGGGGCGAGCTGGAGAACACGGGCGGCGGATGGAGCTACGTCCAGGAGGGCACCTATGCCCCCGGCGACGGCGTCTACCGCTGGATGGGCTCGATCGCGAAGGACGCCTCGGGCAACATCTGCGTCGGCTACAGCGCCTCGAACGCTGCGATGTTCCCGTCGATCCGCTACGCCTGCCGGAGCGAGGGCGATCCCCTCGGCACCCTGCCGGGTGGTGAGCAGATCCTCAAGTCGGGCACGGGCTCACAGACCGGCTCCGCCAACCGTTGGGGCGACTACTCGTCGCTCTCCATCGACTCGACGAACGACTGCGACTTCTGGTTCACCAACGAGTACTACCAGACCACCTCGAGCTTCAACTTCCACACCTCGATCGGTAGCTGGACCTTCTCCGATTGCGATGGCGGTCTGAGCCTCAACATCACTCCGGGCATCTCCGGTCAGGACAACGACTGGGTGGTTGCCGGCGCGACTCCGAACGGTCTGGTGACCGTGGTCTGCAAGAACCCGTCGGGCGGGATCGTCACGGTCGGTACGGACACGGCCGATGGCAACGGCGACGGTGTCGTCACCCGCTTCGTGCCGGGTGCCGCGGCCGGTCAGACCCTGCTGTGTGGTGTCGAGGATGACGTCACGGGCGACCGTGCGACCGCCTCGAAGTCCTTCAGCTGAGCTCGTCGCACCGGTGCCTCTCGAGCGTCGGTGAGGTGACTCCTGCTTCGGGCCCATCCCTTCGGGGGTGGGCCCTTCGTTTTTCTGGTGGCGACCGCGGGTTCTTGGTAGGATTGTTCAAGTCCTGCTCAGATCGTGTAGCTCCCCAAGCGAGGCTCGCCGGCCGTTTCGGTGTCGGAGAAGACCCGGGGAGGGTCCGATCTGCCTATCGAAGGAGGCCCAGGCCGCAATGAAGATCCGCTCGTCGCTCGTTTCCGCCGTTGCCGTTCTCTCGCTACTCGCAGTTCCCCTCTCCGCCGCGGCTCCGCGTACCGTCGGATCCGCCGTGCGTCACGACACCTCCCTGCCGCTGCTCGAGATGCACGCGATCAACGCGGCCCAGCGGGGTGCGGTGGCCGCCACCGGCCTCTCCGTGGAGATGCCCAACTTCTCGTCGCGAACCGAGAACTTCCGCGCCCAGGGACGGGAGGACCGCCCGACGGACCTTCAGACCGACGCGCGCCCGAACCCGATGCTGGCTCCGACGCCGGCGCCCTCGGTCGTCTTCGACGGCTCGCAGGATTCGGACAACTCCCAGCTCTTCGGCTTCGCCATCGTGCCTCCGGACACCGAGGGGGACGTCGGCCCCAACCACTACGTACAGTGGATCAACCTGGTCTACGAGATCTTCGACAAGAGCGGCAACACCCTGTTGGGACCGGCGCCCGGGTCGGACTTCTGGGTCGGCTTCGGCGGTTCCTGCCAGACGGAGAACGCAGGGGACCCGCTGGTGGTATACGACAACCTGGCGGATCGCTGGGTGGTGAGTCAGTTCACGACCGGCGGCTCCGGCCTGCAGTGCGTCGCGGTCTCCACGACCCCGGATCCGCTGGGCAGCTACCACCGCTACGCGTTCCAGGTGGCGGCCGTGGGGAACATCCCGGACTACCCGAAGATGGGCCTCTGGACCGACTCCTACCTGTACGCCCAGGACGAGTTCGCGTTCTTCTTCGAGAACTCGGTGGCGTGCGCCTTCGAGCGCACTCCGATGCTCTCGGGAGCCGCCGCGGGCATCGTCTGCTTCGACCTGCCCAACCTGTCCAACGACGCCGCCTTCGGCGTGCTGCCGGCGGACCTCGAGGGCGCCGCGCCTCCGGCCGGTACCCTGGCGAGCTTCTTCATGTACTGGGACAGCGCGGTCGACGGCAACGCGTTCGGCGACGGCGTCCGCAACTGGACGCTCGATCTCGACTGGGCGAACCCGGGCGCCGCGGCGCTCGTCGACAACGGAGTGGTCGCGGGCAACGCCTGGAGCCGCGACCTCTGCGGCTTCTCCCGTAGCTGCATCCCGCAGCTCGGTGGCGAGGGTCTCGACTCGCTGGCGGCCAAGACCATGTGGCGGGCCCACACCCGCTGGGAGGGCGACCGCCAGACCGTGTTGCTCAACGGCAGCGCCGACGTGGGCGGCGAGCGCGCGGGCATCCACTGGGCCGAGCTCGAGAACACCGGCGCTGGTTGGAGCTATGTCCAGGAGGGCACCTACGCCCCGGCGGACAATCTCCACCGCTGGATGGCGTCGATCGCCAAGGACGCCAACGACAACCTCTGCGTCGGCTACAGCACCTCGGGCTCCAGCGAGTTCCCGTCGGTTCGTTACGCCTGCCGCAGCGCCGGCGACCCGCTCGGGACCCTGCCGGGCGGCGAGGTGGTCATGAAGGCGGGGACCGGCTCCCAGGTGAGCTCGGCGAACCGCTGGGGTGACTACTCGTCGCTCACGATCGACGCCGGCGACGACTGCGGCTTCTGGTTCACCAACGAGTACTACCAGACGACCTCGAGCTTCAACTTCCACACGGCGATCGGCTCCTTCGAGTTCGCCGACTGCACGGGCGGCGGCGGAGGCGGCATCCCGTGCGCCGACGTCCGTCAGATGCGCGGCCGCTGCCAGGCCCAGGGCGGCGGCAACCGTCTGGGCGTCAACGTCGTGTTCACCGACACGAGCCACGACGGCGAGACGATCGAGCTGACCGTGGACGGAGCGCCGACGAGCCTGACGATCTCGGGCCGCGTCGCCCGCTACCGCCAGGGCGGCTTCGCCACCGGGGACCACGACGTCTCGCTGACCGATCCGGCGATGTGCGTGCCGGACATCGTCGTCACCTGCCCGTAGGGGCCGGGTAGGGGTTGGGTCGTGCCCGCGCTTCCCGAGGTGGGGAGCGCGGGCTTCCTCGTCGCGGGGCCCGTGGTGTCGTCCCGACCGGAGCGGCCGGAGGCCGCGGAGTCGAGGGACCCCGTGGGGTCGGTCCGGGTTCGTGCGGACGTTCGGCGCGACGGCGCTTCGACGCCGCGGCGCCGACACGCGCTCCGGAGTGATCCGGACGCCCCGGGGCCCTTCGACTCCGCGCTGCGCGCTCCGCTCAGGGCGACACGAGGGAGGATCGCGTCCTCCTCGGGGCGGAAGAGCGGCTCCGAACCCGGCACCCGCAAGGACCGCCCCCGCTACCCCTTGACGACGACCACGGTCGTCACGGCCAGGTTCACCGTTCGGGCGCCGGCGTTCCTCGTCACGACGGCCGTCGTGCCGAAGGGCTCGCTGCCCGCCGCCTTGGCCGCACTCACCACCTGGACCCCGTCGAGGCGCACCCGGAAGGTCTGGCCGTCGAAGGTCAGCCCCAGGTCGTAGGCGGTCGCCTCGTCGATCGTCGTCGCGACGACCTGCTCGGCCACCAGCTCCCCGGCCACCCACTGGCGGAAGATCACGCGGTCGTTCGTGGCGTCGAGCAGGGCCGCCGCCCGCCCGCCGGCGCCGTCGATCCAGCCCACGAGCCCCGCCTGCGTGGCTCCGGGCCCGGTCGACTTGAGCTCGAGCGTCGCCTCGGCCTTGCACACACCGCAGGCGTCGGCGGGCAGCGGTGTCGGACCCTGCCAGAGGGTGGTCTCGGGCGTCCCATACAGGCGCTCGACCCGCAGCCACTTGTCCACCGCCACCGGGGCGTAGGTCGAGACCACGCCGTCGGGCCAGATTACGCTCATCTCGTCGATCGTGGTGGCCTCGGCGAGCCCGAAGTGAGCCTCGGTCGGGTCCTGGGACGAGAAGTTCGAGCCCATGCGCAGCTCGTGGAGGCGGGTAACGCCCCCGGAGGTGACGTAGATCCGTCCGCCCACGCCGTAGACGTTGGCGCCCGGCTGGTGCAGCTCGACGAACAGGAAGTGCCCGAACTTGGGGCTGTCGTTGCGCCACAGCCGGGGAGGCGCGGAGTTGTTCTGGACCAGGATGTCGACGTCGCCGTCGCGGTCGTAGTCGAAGCAGACGACGCCCTTGCCCTGCTCGACGTCCGGACCGAGGCCGAAGTCGTGCGCCCGGTCCGTGAAGTTCATCGCGCCGTCGTTCATGAACATCCGCGACGGGTCGTCGGCAAAGCCCGTGTCGGTGAAGCCGTTGGTGTGGAAGATGTCGAGGTCGCCGTCGTGGTCGAAGTCGATGGCGCAGGCGCCCCACCCCCAGAGCCCGGCTCGCACGTCGCCCATGCCGACCGAGAGGTCCTCGAGGTCCATGCCGCCGTTGTTCATGTAGAGGCGGTTCCCGGTCTTGCCGAACTGGGGTCCCCAGATGCTGCTGATGAACCAGTCGAGGTCGCCGTCCCAGTCGAAGTCGGCCACCGCCGCGCCCATCCCGTTCTCGTCGGTCATCCGCTGCGGGTCGGTCGTCCGCGTGAAGCCCCCGTCGCCGTCGTTGCGGAAGACCTCCGAGGTCCCGAAGTCACCCGAGATCACCAGGTCGGGCCAGCCGTCGTTGTTCATGTCGGAGAAGTTGGGGGAGAACGACCAGTCCAGCGCCTGGTAGGCCACCGAGATGCCGGCTTCGTCGTCCACCGAGGTGAAGGTGCCGTCGCCCTCGTTGCGCCAGAGGTGGTCCTTGCACTCGCCGCCGGTGCAGTTCTCGAACTGCCCCCAGTGCGCGAGGAAGAGGTCGAGGTCCCCGTCGCGGTCGTAGTCGCCGAACGAGCCGCCGAAGGTGTTCTGCCGGTTCATCACCAGGCCGGCCTCCTCGGTGCGCTCCAGGAAGGTGCCGTCGCCCTGGTTGACGAACAGCCGCGGCTGGGTCTGCACCACGCCGCCGATCACCAGGTCCAGCCACCCGTCGCCGTTCGCGTCGCCGAACACCGGCCCCGAGGCGAGCCCCGGCTCGATCGCCACCCCGGCCGCGGCGCCCACCTCCTCGAACGTCCCGTCGCCCCGGTTCCGGAACAGCAAGCCCGGTCCGAGGTCGCCCTGGACGAAGTAGAGGTCCACGAAGCCGTCGCGGTCGTAGTCGCCCGCCGCGACACCTCCGGAGATCGTCAGCGGCAGGGAGTCCCCCACGCCGTCGACGTAGCCGTGGGTCGCCACGATCCCGGCCTCGGCCGTGGCGTCCGTGAAGGTCAGCTCCTGGGCCCGCACCGGCGCCAGGCCGAGCAGGAGCACCAGGAGCAGCGCCGGGGCCAACCGGCGGACAGGGAAGTGGCGGTCCGGTTCCATCTGCAGATCGTCCATCGCGGGCGAGAGCCTCCCGAAGTCGTGCTTCTTCGATACGTCCAGGCGCATTTCTTCCTTCTCCGTATGAATACCGGATGGGCGGTGACAGCGGGATGAAAGGGAGGTCTTGCCTCTATCCGCCGTCAGACTCCGGCTCGTCGAGATCCTCCAGGAATCTCCTCCCGCTCCGCCACAGGGTGATCCCGAGTCGCTCCTCCATCGTCGCCAGTCGCCGGCGGTCCATCTCCGTCTGCAGCCTCTCGCTCTCCGGATCCCGCGGGCGCCGCCCCGGGACCCGACCCGGACCCTCCGCCGCCAGGATCCTCGCCCAGCGCTCGCGCTTGCGCCGCTGCACGTCGGCCAGGAACTCCTCGTACCGGATCGTCACGAGTCACTACTCCCTGGCTCGCTCGGTCCACGGAGCTCTCGGAGGGCTCGAGCCTCGTCTGGATCTTCGTCGATCTTGCCTTCGAGGTAGCGCCAGTCGATCCGCTCGCGGTGGAGATCCACCAACCTTCTGGACCAGCGCCCGTCCTCCTCGCTGCGCCAGTGGACCCAGGCCCGAAGACGATCGAGGAGGAGGTCCTCGAGCCCGATCACGACCACGCGGAGCCCCTCCACCTCGAGCTCCAGCCTGGGCGCCTCCTCACCGGGTAGCCCCTCCGGCGCCGGTGCCTCGAAGAGCAGATCCAGGTCCTCCCGCTGCCAGTGGCGACCGACCTTGCGGAATCCGAGCTCCGCGAAGGCGGCCTCCACCTCGGACGAGGAGGGCAACGCGAGGTCCACGTCCGCCGTCGTGTAGCCACCCGCGGTGTACAACGCCAGGGCCGCCCCGCCCACCAGGATCGGCTCGATCCCGTCCTCGGCGAGCCGATCGGTCAGAAGGCCGAGGGCCACCAGCCTCCGGCGGCCGGTATCAGGCTCGCTTCCCAGTGCCTCCAGCCGCCTCCTCCGCTCCGCGCTCGTCATGCGGAGATCGTACCGGAAGACCGTTCCGGCCCACGATCGAGGGCTCTCGGCTGTGTTAGCATCGCGCCGTTCGAGAGAAGGCCCGGCCGACCCGCCGCCCTCTTCCGACGCCGTCCCCATCGTCTAGCCAGGTCTAGGACTCCACCCTTTCAAGGTGGCAACACGGGTTCGAATCCCGTTGGGGACACCACGCGCGCTGAGTGCGCGAGGCGTCCCCAGCGGGAATCTGGGGCATCGCACCTCTCGCCTTCGGAGGTCGGTGCTCAGGCACGATTCCCGTTCTGCGGGGGCCACTCCGAGGTGACGGGCATTTCGCCGACGTCCGCTGAGCGATCGCGGCGCTGAATCGCGTCCATACCTTTTGAGATGGCACACGATCTACGCAACTTCCCGCCGGGGTCGCTGGTGGAGGTGACCTGCCGCACGATCCAGGGTCGCCAACTGCTGCGCCCGTCGCGGGAGCTCAATGAGACCGTCTACGGCGTGCTGGGACGGGCAGTGGAGAAGTACCCGGTGGGCATCGTCTCCTTCATCTACCTCCCGACCTACGGGCATCTGCTGCTCCTGCCGGAGGATGCCGAGGCCCTGGCCCGCTTCCTGGGTTTCCTCAACGGCAACCTGTCGAAGAGAATCGGCCGCCTGCACGACTGGCGGGGCCCGATCTGGGACGGTCGCTACCACCCGGTCGTCGTCTCCGACGAGCCCGAGGCCCAGGTGGCGAGACTCAAGCACCTGATCGGTCAGGCGGTCCAAGAGGGCCTGGTCGCCCGCCCCGAGGACTGGCCGGGACCGAGCTCGATCCCCCAACTCCTCCGGGGCGGTCCGGTTCGCGGGGTGTGGTTCGACCGCACGGCGGAGTAGGAGCACCACACCGAAGCTCGGGTGGACCGGGCCACCATGGTTCCTGCCCTTGCCTGACCTTCTCACCAAGTCTCTACTGCGAAGCCGTATGTGCCTGAATCTGCGGCGTTACGCTCTCGTCGGGCTCCTCGACGT
>CAJQNK010000057.1 GCA_905479655.1 uncultured bacterium
GACCTTCTCACCAATTGTCTACTGCGAGGCCGTATGTACCTGAATCTGCGGCGTTACGCTCCGCTCGGGCTCCTCGACGTACAGACAGTACGACTGCGTCGCCCTCGGTCGCAAGCCTGGCATCTCCAGGCACCTACGGCCTCTCGCAACGACACCCGGTGAGAAGGGCAGCCTAGCTCGAGGCTCCGCTCGTCGCGAAAGAGGGCGTGCCGCTCGTCGAAACCCCGGCCCAGGCCGGCGAGGGCCGACCGGAGCGCCTGCTCGAAGCGGTCGAGCTCGTCGCCCTTGTCGGCGTGGGAGTAGGAGAGGAAGACGAGGTGCATGGGTGGGTCAGGGGGCTCGCCGGACCGAGCTATCGACCTGGTGGGGGGCCGACGACCGGGGAGTCTGAATCGATCAGGTTGTTGGGGTGGAAGATAGCAGAGCCGGGCGTCGGACGGGCTCGGTGGGCGGCGTGGCGTCGGACGGGTGCGCGCATCGAAGGGGTCGGTTCGAGGTCCTTCGACGGCGGGCGCTACGCGCCCTGGCTCAGGACGACACCGGGGGGGGAGCGCCTCCAATCGGCGCCGCTTCCGGACCCGCCGACCTGCCCGATCCGGCACGTGCCCCCCTCCAGCTCGCGGCGCGCCGGAGGGGGAGGCCGGGCGGGCGACGCTCGTCAGCCGCCGAGCCCGCCCGGCCTCCTTCGACCGCGGGGCGGGGTCGCACCCCCGCACCGGCACCGAAGCTCGGCAGCGGGACCCGAACTGCGACCCCTATCCGGAGGGCCGGACGAGGACAGGGGTTCAGGCCGCGCCGAGGTCCAACGGTCGCACCGAGATCAGATCCCGGTCGCCAACAGGCCGCAAGTCGGAAGCCCGAAGCGTCACGAGAGCCTGGGTCCTACCGGATGCCGTCACGAACTCGACGTCCAACTCTTCGTGGGGGTATACGAGCACGACGGACCCGAGGTCACCGCGTCGGAGGCCGAGATCCGGCAGGTCACGGTCGAGGACCACGGTGTCGAGCTCTTGGAAGATCATCGCAACTCTCCGGGGACGGCGGTCACGAGCCGCGGTCGATCTTCCCCGTCCAGGAGGATCCAGATCGAGACGAGGTGGGCCGCACGACCACCCGGCCCGTTCAAAGTACCATGCACCTCGTACTTCTGTCCGTAGTCGTTGACGTGGCCTCGCCGGACAGAGCCGGTGCAGCCGAGGGCGATCAGATCCGACCGCAGCCGCTGCCAGTCTCCCCTCTGGTAGCCGAGCGTCTCGAAGAAAGAGGCTTTGAAACGCCCCACCGGTGCTCGGGCGAGAGAAGATAGTCCCTCACCTTCTCCTCGTCGACGATCGCTCTCTCTGCGTTCGGTAGCTCCATTCCACCGCATCGTACCGGCGCTGACCCGAGTCGTCCGCTCGGCCGGCCATCGCCATTCCAGCTCGCGGCGCGCCGGAGGGGGAGGCCGGGTGGGCGACGCTCGTCAGCCGCCGAGCCCGCCCGGCCTCCCTCGACCGCGGGGCGGGGTCGCACGTCCGGGGCCGTCAGACCCGGATAAGGGGCGCCGTCGCGTCGACCGCGTCGGTCCTCCCGCTCGCGTCCCGGTACGGGGTCCTTCCACTCCGCGCCCTGCGGGCGCTTCGGTCAGGACGACACCGTAACCCGGCGCAGCCCTCACCGAAAGACGAAGACCCTGGCCTTCCTCAGATCAACGAGCGGCTCTGGCCCCCGTCCACGTTGACGCAGGCCGCCGTGATCAGGCTCGCGCGGTCCGAGACCAGGAAGGCGACCGCGTCGGCCACCTCCTCCGCCGAGCCGAAGCGGCCGATGGGGAGGTTGGCCTCCACGAACTTCTTCATCCCCTCGGGGTCGTCGAGGCAGCGCTGGTCCCAGGAGCCGCCGGGGAAGCGGATGGAGCCCGGGGCGACGGTCAGGACGCGGATGCCGTCGGGGGCGAGCTCGAGGGCCATGATCTTCGCGGCCGAGATCAGCGCGCTCTTCGTGGCGGTGTAGATCGAGAGGCCCGGGCCGCCGGCCTCGCGGCCGAAGATGGAGGCGACGAAGAGCAGGACGCCGCCGTCGTGCTCCTTCATGGCGGGGACGGCCGCGCGGGCGAAGCGCAGGTGCGAGAGGACGTTGAGGTCGACGATCTCGCGCCAGTCGTCGTCGCCGGTGTCGATGAACTTGCCGCGCCGGTTGCCGCCGGCGTTGCCGACGAGGATGTCGAGGCGGCCGAAACGCTCGACGGTGGCGGTGACGACGCGCCGGCCGGCGTCGGGGTCGGTGATGTCCGCGGGGATGGCCAGCACCTCGGCGCCGGTCTCGCGGATCTCGCCGGCGGCCTTCTCGAGGGTCTCCTCGTCGCGGGCGCAGAGGGCCAGGGTCGCGCCCTCGCGGGCGAGGGCGTCGGCGATGTGGCGGCCGATGCCGCGGGAGCCGCCGGCGACGAGGGCGACCTTGCTGTGCAGGTGGAGGTCCATGGGGGGCTCCTTGGGAGTTCGGGGTGGGGTCGTCGTTTCCGGAGACCAGTGTGCCATGGCGGGGCGTCGTGGCGTCGTGCGCGGTGGCTTCGGGTCGGCAACTCGGCACGGGGTCCTTCGACTCCGCGCTTCGCGCTCCGCTCAGGACGACATGGGTGAAGTCATCTAATACTTGGTGAAACAAAGTATCTACCCGTGACGTATGCTACTCCGAGGAGATCATCATGGAGACCTTCGAACGAGAGCTCAAGCGCGGCACCCTCGAGATGCTGCTGCTGCGCATGCTGCGGGACGGGCCGAGCTACGGCTACGCCATGGTCGCCCGGCTGCGGCGCCACGGCGACGACGGGCCCGGCAGCGGCGGCTTCGATCTCAAGGAGGGCACGCTCTACCCCGTGCTCTACCGGCTGGAGGAGGCCGGGTGGATCGAGCCCGAGTGGCGCGCTCCGGAGCCCGGCTCCGCGCAACGTGGCGTGCCGCGCAAGTACTACCGTCTGACGGCGCGAGGCGAGGAGCACGCGGGCGCGCTGGAAGCCGCCTGGCGGCGCTTCGTGGGCACCGTCGAGGAGATCCTCGCGCCACCGGCCGAGACCCCTCCCACCGACGAGCCGGACCCTGCCGACACCGATCCCGATCCGATGAACGATTCTCCGGAGGAGAGCTCATGAACCCCGCCCATCGCTACATCCAGGACGTCCTCGCCCTCGTCTTCGCCATCCCCGAGGATCGAGACCGGCTGGCCGCCGACCTGCAGGCCCACTTCGCGGAGGCCGAGGCCAGCGGCGAGAGTGCCGTCTCCGTCATCGAGCGGATGGGGCCGCCGGCCGAGGTCGCGGCCGCCTTCCACGCCGAGCGGCCCATGAACTACGCCGGCTTCTTCGAGCGCCTCCTCGCCTTCCTGGGCGACATGGGGTTCCTCTCCATCCTGAGCCTGCCGTTCATCGCCTTCCTGCTGGGGATGATCCACACGCTGGAGCAGGTCGGCGGCGACCTGCCGGAGACCCTCGGCTTCCTGAGCATCGTCGTCTTCGCCCTCTCCATCGCGGCGGCGTGGATCCTCTACTTCCCGTTGGTGGAGGCCCGCTACGGCAAGACCCTGGGCAAACACGTCATGGGCCTGCGGGTCCTCCGTGAGGACGGCACGCCGATCGGCGTCGGCCAGGCCTTCCTGCGACGCCTCTCGTTCTACTTCGAGATGCTGGTGATCGACGCGCTGTTCATCCCGTTCACCGCCAAGAAGCAGCGGGCGCTCGACGTGCTGACCAAGACGGTGGTCGCCCGCGAGCCGGGTCGCGAGGCGACGCCGCTCTCGTGGCTGCTGTGTCTGATGTTGTTGGCCACCGGCGTCGGGTCGACGGTGCTGCTCGCGGTGGGGGCGGCGGCGCTGGGCGGGTAGGGTCGGCGGGCCGGCGGGACAGCTAGTCCAGGTGGCCTCTTTCGCTGTCTCCCATCTCCACGCCCTGGGGGAAGTACTCACGCCAGCGGCTCGCGACCGTCGTCGCCGTGTGCGGGTCGCAGCTCACCTCGTCCGGGAAGCCGGGTTGGAGACGGGCGTCGATCACGATGGGGGGCGAGAGGGAGAGGTGGTTGCGGTGGACCGTGCGCCTCGCCGCGTGGACGTCCGCCGCCGGCTCGAAACGGGTGAAGGTCGTCCACAGGAAGTTCATCCTGGAGGCGGTGGCGCGGACGGGCTCGTCGCTCAGGACCACCAGCGGCCACTCCGCGAAGACCGGGTGCGCCGCCAGACGCTCGCCGGCGTCCGGGTCCTCCCGGCGGGCCGAGACGCCCAGAACCAGGCAGCCGGGGCAGAAGACCCGAGCCTCGGTCACGCCGCGCGGCAGGTCGGCCGCCGAGAACTCCCGCGGCAGCTCGCGCACCGGGTCGCCCAGGCCGAGCCACACCCCCTTCGAGCCCTCGTTGACCCGTGGGCCGGTGTAGTCCAGCGTGTCCATGGAGAGGTTGTCGAAGAGGAAGAGGTCCGTCTCCGGGTGGGTGCGCTCCAGGATGTGCTCCAGCGTGGCCGGGAAGTCCTTGAGGTCCACCCGCCGATCCGTCACCAACAGGAACTTGGTGAGGGAGAGCTGGCCCTCGCCCAGGATGCGGAAGGCCGAGACCATCGCCTCCCGACGGTAGCGCTCCTTCACCACCGCGGCCGAGAGCGAGTGGTAGCCGGTCTCGCCGTAGGACCAGAGGTCCACCACCGACGGCATCACCAGGGGAAAGAGTGGCGACAGGAGCTCCTGGAGGAGATCGCCGATGAAGAAGTCCTCCTGCCGGGGCTTGCCCACCACCGTGGCCGGGTAGATCGCGTCGCGGCGTCGGGCCAGGTGGTCGACGTGGAAGACCGGGTAGTCGTGGCGTAGCGAGTAGTAGCCGTAGTGGTCGCCGAACGGGCCCTCGGGCCTGCGCTCGTTCGGCAGCACCCGGCCCACCAGGGCGATCTCGGCGTTCGCGATCAGGGGGTGGGGTCCCGGCCCCGGGCAGCGGGGTAGGCGATGGCCGGCGATGAGCGAAGCCAGAAGGAGCTCGGGCACGTTCTCCGGCAGCGGCGCGATGGCCGACAAGATGAGCGCCGGCGGCCCGCCCAGGAACACCGTCACCGGCAGCGCCTCGCCCCGCCTCTCCGCCACGTCGTAGTGGAAGCCGCCGCCCTTGCCGATCTGCCAGTGCATGCCCGTCGTCCGCTCGTCGTGGACGTGGAGCCGGTACATGCCCAGGTTGGGACCCTTGCCGTCGGGGTGCTCGGTGTAGACCAGGGGCAGCGTGACGAAGGGGCCGCCGTCCTCCGGCCAGGTGGTGAGGACCGGCAGGCGATCGAGGCGGGGCTCGGAGGTCACCACCTCCGTCACCGGCCCGCGGCGCTTCGACCTGAGGCCAATCTTCAGCGCCTCGAAAGCGACGTCCCGGGCCCCCCAGAGCTTCGCCGGCGTGGGCGGCATCAGCTCCTCCACCAGCGAGACCAGCCGTCGGATCAGCGCCAGCGGACGGGTGCCGAAGGCCATCTCGGCCCGGCGCGCCGTGCCGAACAGGTTGGTCGCGAGCGGGATGTCGCTGCCGGTCGGCCGGGTGAAGAGGAGCGCGGGGCCGCCCGCCGCGATCACCCGCCGATGGATCTCCGCCGCTTCGAGTCGCGGGTCGACGGGAACGTCGACCACCGCCAGGTCGCCGTCGCGGCGGAGCTGGTCGAGGAAGGTGCGGAGGTCGGGGAAGTTGGGGGGTGCGGGCATCGAGTGGAGTTTACGGCCTCGGGTCCGCGGGGCGCCCTGGCGGGCGCCGACTTCACGACAAGACCGGGCGTCCAACGCCGGCCGGACGAGGGATGGGAAACGGAACCGGTCTGTCCGTCTCTTCTGCTGGACGAACCGAAAGGAGACGGACATGAAAGGACAGAAGCCCTTCGAGGAGTACCGCAACCTGGCCTTGGCGGGGACACTCCGCGTCCGCGTCGAGGGCGACACCGACAAGGTCGATCTCGATGCCTATCTCGTCAGCAGCACCTCCGTCGTGGAGTGGGACGAGGGAGACCTCGTGCCCGGACCGGCGGAGGCGGCCATCGAGCGGGGTCGCAACTACATGTTGACCGTGCGACTCGCCTTCCTGGCGGACGCCACCGTGGCGATCCGGGTCGAGATCGTGAAGAGCGACGCCGCCGTCCACAGCCAACCGATCGTCTGGAAGGTGTCCGGCACCCAGGGCGAGACCGCGGTGCGGACCTTGTGGATTCGCGAGTCATGAGGAGCCAGGTCATGAAGACGACACGAAGACCGTCGACGCTCGCTGCCCAACCGCAAGTCGGCCGAGCCGTTGCCCGACGTCTCCTCGCCATCCTGATCCTCGTTCTTGCGACGGCGGTCTCGGCCACGGCGGAGGAGACCCCCGCCTGCAACGAAACCGACCAGACCCTGAGCGCCTGCCACACGAGAATCGTCCAGGAAGCGCTCGCCGAGAGGCTCGGCAAGGAGGTCGGTGAAGCGAGGGAAGAGGCCAGGATGGAGAAGGACGCTGAGGCAACCGCCGTCATCGCAGCCAAGCCCAACCCCACCGATACGGGATCGGCGACACCGGCGACCAAGGACTTCCTGCCCCGCATCGTCACCGCTCTGGGTCTGGGTGAGATCGAGGAGGGAGAGGGCTTCCAGACCCTGACACTCAACCTCAGCTCGCCCTCGAGCGCGGTCCAGGCCGTGCTGCGAGGCACCCGACGCGATCCGGTCCCTCTCGAGGCCCTTGTGCAGGCCCTGCCGGAGCCGATCCGGCAGGACCGCAAGGGAGCGATCGAGGACGGCCTGGGCGACTTCGACGACTTCGAGACCGCACTCTCGTTCAACGTCGAGAAGAAGACCGGCCGCTGGCGACTGGGGAGGAGCTTCTCGAGGTATGAGCGGACGACGCGCGAGGTGTTCGGCGCCCTGGCTCCGCCGCCCGATCTCGCCTCCACCCAGGCGTTCCTGGCGCTCGCCGACAAGCTCGACTTCGGACCCAAGACCCCCGTTGCCCAGGCGAGCGCGGGGCTGACATCGGCGGTCGCAGAGAACGCGATCGCCCTGGCCGAGGATCACGCCCGGTTCGACGCAGCCCTACGGGAGGGCGGCTACTTCCGCCTGGCCGAGTTGATCGCGAATCAGCCCCAGGTCCACTTCGAGGTCGCCTACCGCGACCGCCAGGAGACGGTCGGACCCGACGAGGTCCGCCTCAAGGCGACCTACGAGCACGGTTTCGGCAACATCAACGGCCTCCTCCGGTACGAGGACTGTGCCGGTGGGATCGACAAGGCCTGCTACGTCGGCTACCTCGATGAGGTCGGAGACTCCATCGACGAGGCCAACCGGGTCTCCTTCTCCCTCGAGTACGCCAAGGCCAGCGAGGTCGACTACACACTGCCCGCAGACGACTTCACCTTCACGCTCGACGAAGGCGAGAAGCTGACCGGCTCCCTCGTCTATGGCCGCAACCTGACCCGCGACGACAAGGGGAAGGAGACCTCCCGGCTGGACCTCGAGGCCAAGTACGAGGACGTCACGGGCGACCCGAAGCGCAACAGCCGCTTCGTGACGACCGCCACCTACTCCATGGGTATCTCGGGCGGCAACACGCTGGCGTTCGACCTGGTCTACGCCAACAAGCCCGAGTACCTGGGCGAGGTGGACGAGGAGCTCTCGGCCCGCGTGGGACTGCGATTCAAGCTCGACAAGCCGGAGAAGTGATCGCGAGCCTTGCGAGGGTACGGTCACCCTCCCGAGGTTCCCCCTCGGCTCCCCTCCCACGGCTCCGCCCGCACGGTGAACGTCTTCATGCCCGGCTTGAAGATCGCCGTGTAGAGGCGGGTCCGGAGCGGCAGCTCGCCCGTCTCGACCCAGGCCTTGAGCGCCGAGAGCGCCAGGGGGTGGGCGCGGCGGAAGCGGCGGAAGGTCTTGGTCGCGCGGGGGAACTGGTCGTGGATGAGCTCGACCCGGGTGCCGCCGGGGATGGCCCGAATGTCGACCCGGATGCGGCTCGGCGGGTCGTCGAGGTCGGCAGCCTCGAAGGTGTGGGCGAAGCGGCGGGGCGGGTCGACGACGAGGATCTCGCCGCCGGCCAGCAGGCGTTCGAGGTCGTCGGTGACGAAGCGCCAGCGGCCGCCCGGGCGCAGATCGGCCTGGAGCACCGCGTCGAAGTAGTAGGGGCGGGGCTCGTCCGGGGTGACGAAGGCTCGCCAGACGGCGTCGGGAGGCGCGGCGACGCCGAAGGCGCAGCGGAGGGCGACGCCGGCCGGGCTTCGCTCCTCGACGCAGGTCACCTGCGAGCCCGAGAACAGGAAGGCGCCGCCGGCGGCCACGAGGACGACGAGCGCCACCGCGGCGAGAAGCGCCCAACGGCGGATGGAGCTGCCGGTTGCCATGGCCGCCAGCATAGCGGTCACGGCGAGGCCCGCGGCGGGGGGCCGTAGAATCAGCCGATGCGCACCGTCGCTCGAACCGTCGTCCTCCTCGCCAGCCTCCTGACGTCGTGGGCGGGGGCAGCGGCGCCGCCGCCCTTCACCCTGGAGCAGGTCCTCTCCGCCCCCTACCCCACCTCCCTGGTGGCGGCCGCGGCCGCGGAGCGGATCGCATGGACGGAAAACGCCGAGGGGCGGCGCAGCCTGTGGACGGCCGCGGCTCCGGGCTTCGAGCCGGTGCGGCTCACCGAGCCGTCGGCCGACGACGGCCAGGTGCTTGCCGACCTGGCCCTGACCGCCGACGGCTCGATCCTCGTCTGGGTGCGGGGCGGAGGGCCCAACCCGGCCGGCGAGATCCCGAACCCCACCTCCGACCCCGACGGCGCCACGAGGGCGATCTGGGCGGTGGCGACCTCGGGACCGGGCCGACCGTGGAAAGTGGCCGACGGACCGGGTGGCTTCGAGCTCCTGCCCGACGGCTCCGGGCTGATCTACGCCGCTGGCGGCAAGGCGTGGCGGGCGACGCTGGAGCCGCCGAGCGATCCGCCCGGGGAGCCAGCCAACGGGGGGCCAGGAGACGGGGAGTCTGGAGACGGGGAGTCTGGAGACGGGGAGCCAGCCAACGGGGACGCACCCCAGGAGGCCGCCGAGCCCGCCGCCGAGGAGACGCCAGAAGCCCGGGAACCCCAGCTCCTCTTCGGCGCCCGCGGCGCTCTGGGCCAGTTCGCCGTCTCGCCGGACGGCTCGCGCATCGCCTTTTCTAGCGACCGCGGCGACCACTCGTTCGTGGGGGTCGTCGATCTCGAAGCCCGGAGGGTCACCTGGATCGCGCCGGGCGTCGACCGGGACGGCTTCCCGGTCTGGTCGCCGGACGGCGAGCGGCTCGCCTACCTTCGGCTCCCGGGAGCGCGAGCCGGAGAGCTGCCGTCGATCGAGGAGGCACCCCCCTTCTCGCTCCGAGTGGCCGATCCGGGAACCGGCGTGGCCCGCACCGTCTGGGAGTCCCCGGCGGGAGCCGGGGGCTACGCCCAGTCCGTGCCCGCCGAGCCCCTGCTCTGGGCGGCGGACGACACCCTCGTCTTCCTCTCGGAGCATGCGGCCGGCGAGGAGGACCGCTGGCTCCATCTCCACGCCGTCTCCGCCGAGGGCGGCGAGGCCCGGGACCTCACGCCCGGGCCCGCAGAGGTCCAGTGGGCCGTCCCGGCCGCCGACCGGCGGGCCGTGATCTTCTCCTCGAATCACGACGACCCCGACCGCCGCCACCTGTGGCAGGTGGCCGTCGACGGCAGCCCGCCGCGACGGCTGACTGGCGGGAGCGGCATCGAGACCGACCCGGTCGCCCTGCCCGCCGGCAGGCTCGTGGCCTTCCGCGGCGCCACCTATCGGACGCCCCCGGCCATCGAGCTGCTGGATCTGGAGACCCGCGGGCGCTCGTGGATGGGCCCCGAACCCCCCGCCGGCATCCCGGCCGAGGCCCTCGTCGAACCGGAGCCGGTCGTCCTCACCGCCGGCGACGGCCTGGAGGTCCACGGCCAGCTCTTCCTGCCGCCGGGGCCGGCGCCCGAGGGGGGACGACCCGCGGCGATCTTCCTCCACGGCGGCCCCTGGAGGCAGATGCTCCTCGGGTGGCACTACCGCGGCTACTACGGCAACGCCTACGCCTTCAACCAGTACCTGGCCAGCCGCGGCACGGTGGTGCTGGCGCTCAACTTCCGCAGCGGCATCGGCTACGGCCGCGCCTTCCGTCGCGCCGAGGGCCAGGGACCGCGCGGTGCCACCGAGTACCAGGACCTCCTGGCCGCCGGCCTCTGGCTCCGCTCCCGGTCCGACGTCGACGGGGACCGGATCGGCCTGTGGGGCGGCTCCTACGGCGGCTACATGACGGCCCTCGGCCTCGCCAGGGACTCGGACCTGTTCGCGGCCGGCGTGGACCTCCACGGCGTCCACGACTGGGCCTGGCGCGGCGAGCACTTCTGGTTCCCCGGCGGCTGGTGGGGTCTGCAGGGCGATGAGCTCCTGGAGCGCGCCCGCCTCTCCTCACCCGTCGCGGACCTGACCTACTGGACCTCGCCGGTGCTGTTCGTCCACGGAGACGACGACCGCAACGTCGACTTCCTGCAGACCACGGACCTGGTCCAGCGGCTGCGCGAGCGGGGCGTCCCCCACGAGGTGCTCGTCTTCCCCGACGAGGTCCACGGCTTCCTGCGCCACGAGAGCTGGCTGCGGACCTACGGCGCGGCGGCCGAGTGGTTCGGGAGGTGGGGGGTCGTGCAGGTGGAAGGGAGTCGCTAGCGCCGGGTACGATCCTGGTGTCGTCCTTCGACTACGCGCTGCGCGCTCCACTCAGGACGACACGGGGCTCAGGAGACCTCACCCCTTCCGCACCACCAGGAAGGTCATGTCGTCCGCCGGGGTCTCCTTCTCCGCCCAGGTCTCGGCGGCGGCCAGCAGGCTCTCGACGACCTCGTCGGGCGTGCCGGAAGCGGCGGCCTCGCCGAAGGCGGCTCGGCAGCGGGCGTAGCCGAAGGGGTCTCCGGCCGGGCTCGGCAGCTCGGGGAGGCCGTCCGACAACAGCAGCACCGTGTCCCCGGCGGCCAGGCGGGTGTCGACGCTGCGGTAGACGCCGTCGGCCAGGCCCCCGAGCGGCAGACCCTCCACCTGCAGCTCCTCGACCTCGCCGGTGGCCATCCGGTGCACGAGGATCGGCGGCATGCCGGCCAGCGCCACCTCCAGACGGTCGCCGTCGAAGCGGGCGAGACCCATCGCCATGGTGACGCGGCCGAGCTCCATCCGCTTGATCGTCCCGTTGGCCCGGACCAGGAACAGGTCGAGGTCCTCGCCGCCGGCGTGGCCGGTGAACAGGCTCTTGAGCACCGTCACCATGGTGCCGGCGCGCAGGCCGTGGCCGGTGGCGTCGCCCACGGCCGCCGTGAGGACTCCGTGGTCGACCCGCAGATCGTAGTAGTCGCCCCCGACCTCGGTGGCCGTGCGCATGTGAGCGGCGATCTCCAGACCGGCGAGCTCGGGTAGCACCCTCGGCAACAGCGAGAGCTGGAACTCCCGGGCCTCCTCCAGCTCCGCCGTCTTGCGCCGGTGCTCGGCCTCCAGACGCGTCTGACGCACCTCCTGCTCCCGTCGGTTGCGCTCCTCCTCGACGAGACGCCGGCGCTGCTTCTGGAGCTGGCCGGCCATGCGGTTGAAGGTGCCGGCCAGACGGCCGAGCTCGTCCTTCGAACGGACCTGGACGCGAGCGGTCAGATCGCCCTCCGCCAGTCGCTCCGCCCCCGCCGTGAGCTCGCTCACCTCGCGGCTCATGCGGCCGGAGAGCGGCACGATCCCCACGAGCGCCAGGCCGATGAGACCCAGGCCGTAGGTGAAGTTGCGGCCGGCCGTCCGGCGGATCTCCTCCATGGAGTGACGCACGGGACGGGCGATCCCCAGGAGCATGCCCGATTGGGGATCCTCCGAGGTCACGACGACCCAGCCGTCGTCCACGCCGCCCTCGCTGCGAACCGACGCGGGGGTCAGAGCCAGGCCGGCGAGCGTCTCCTCGTCCTGGGAGCTGGCCGCGTACAGCCGCCCGTCGGGATCGAAGGCGAAGGGGATCTCGCCCTGCTCGCGACGGGTGTGCTCCAGGATCGCCTGGAGCAGCCGATCGGTGGCCAGCTTGGCGCGCAACTGCCCGGCCTCCTCGCCCTCGAGGGCCACGTCGCAGTCGAAGTCCTGCCCCAGGACCATCTTCGTCTGCTTGCGGCTCTCCTCGAGCGCTTTGCGCTCCTCCGCGCTGAGACTCCGGCGCAGGGAGATGCGACGCTCGATCTCGGGCGCCCGGATGCCCAGGGCGGCCCGCCGCGCCGCGCGACCCAACTCCGACCCGTCTCTGCGCGCCTCTTCCCGCGCCATCTCGATCTGCCGCCTCGCCTCGGCCAGCTCCGGGTTGTCCGGATCCTGCGCCGCCAGCGCCTCGAGCACCCCCTCGCCCAGCGCCAGCGAGGTCTCGACCGTCCCTTCGATCACGTGCGGGCCCTCGCCCCACTGCGCCGGGTCGCCGACGACCTCGGCCAGCCCCTGGAGAAAGACGACGACCGACTCCTCGTGCTCGTGGACTCCGGGAGCCACGGAGGCCGCGGGGGCCACCGGCGCCGGGGCCTGCGGCAGCTCGCGTGCCGCCACCTCGGGGGCCTCCGGGATCAGCTCGAGAGCCTCGATGAAGGACGCCGCATCGCCCATGCGGAGGGCGATCTCGTAGGCCAACCGATCCTCGTCCCCCTCGCTCCGCTTCATTCTGTCGAAGTCGAGATCGCCCAGGCTCTGGATGCGCCGGGCCAGATCCTCGCGCACGCCCCCGAGTCGCCGGTTCATGTCGTCGGCCAGCACGGAGCTCTCCTCGTGCACCGCCTCCTGGAAGGCATCGAGACTCGACGCGTAGGAGTACAGGACGATTCCCCCCAACGGCAGGATCGACAGGGCGAGGAACGCGAGGATCAGGCGGGTTCGGAGCTTCATGTCGTGCCTCCGGACGGCGGTGCGGGCGCCACGGGCGCAGATCGAACGGTCGACGAAGCCGTCTCCAGGTCGTCTACGTCGAGCCCGGGCCGGGGTTGCACGGTTTCAGTTCCAGCGGGCGCCCAGGGCCCGGGCCCGGGCCAGGAGGTGCTCCAGGGCGGCACGCTCCTCCGGCTCGGCGACAGACGCCAGCGATCGCCGCAGCAGGTCGGCCGCCGCGGCCCCCTGACCCAGCCGCAGGCGCAGCACCGCCTCGTCACGCAGCGGCCCCGGGTCGTCCGGGGCCAGGAGCCTCTGGAGCTCGACCAGCGCCAGGGCCCGCTCGACCCGGCCCTGCTGCAGATGGATGCCGCGGAGATTGGCGATCATGCGCAACAGGAACCGGCGCGCTCCCACCGCGCGCAGGAGCTCGGGCCGGAAGCGGATGCGCCCCCCGGAGACCGATCGCAGGAGGGCCGCGCACCCCCCGTCGTCGAGGAGGCGCCCGCCGAAGAAGGGGTCCACCAGGAGCTGCGGATGGAGGGCGTGGCGCACCAGGAAATGACAGGGCATGCCGACCCCGACGAGCGGCACGCCGACGCGGCGCCCCACCTCGACCAGCACCAGGGCGAGGGAGATCGGGATCCCGAGCCGGCGCTCCAGCACGCGGTGGAGCAAGCTGTTGCGCGGGTCGTAGTAGCACTCCACGTTGCCCCGGAAGCCCAGTTCGTCGTACAGGCCCCGGTTGAGCGCCAGGAGGCGGTCGAGGTCGTGGGACGACCGTTCGACGGCGGGCCGGACCTGCTCCGCCAGGTCGTCGAGGCGGCCCAGGCCGGCGTCGACGTCAACCCCCGGCTCCTGCGACGCGGCCACCAGGAGCGCCCCCTCCCCCAGGTCCATCTCGGCGTCGGGCCGGAGCGCGAAGCTCGCGAACCGCGACAGGCTGTCGGTCTCTTCCACGGGTTCGGGTCTTCGAGGCGGGGCGGGTCCAGGGGGCTACTGCCTACGTTGGAGAAGAGAAGGAGGCGGGGATAAATTCCCCGGGCCTCGGCCCGGGCGGCCGCCGGCACGACTCGACGGCGCGCGATGGCCGGGCGGCGACGACGGCGCGGGCCAGATGCGGCTCGAGCGCCGATCCGCCGGGGCTCAGCGCAGCAATGCGGCGCTCTTCACCTGCGCCCAGAGCTCGAGTCCGGGACGAAGACCCAGGTGCTGGGCCGACCGGCGGGTGACCCGGGCCAGCAGGGCCGCCTCTCCGACCCGCAACCGGACGAGGGTCTGCGCGTCGTCCTCCTCCCGCAGCTCGGCCACCGTCGCCGGCACGATGTTGAGGATGCTCGTCCCGGTCTGGCGAGCCAGGGTCAGACTCACGTCGCGGGCCAGAACGCGCACCCGCACCGTCCAGCCGATCTCGACGGACTCGCCGGGTACCCACAGAGGCCCGGCCTCGGAGTCGAGCCGGGTCAGGTGGAACTCCTCGTCGTGTCCGCCGACGGTCGCCTCGAGCACCGCCTCGGCGTCCGGGCGCCCGGCCAGCGGCAGGTCGAGCCGGGTGAGAAGCTCCGTCAACGGCCCCTGGGCCACCACCGAGCCCCGGTCGAGGACCAGCAGGTGGTCCGCGAGCCGGCCGACCTCCCCCAGGTCGTGACTGACGTAGAGAACGGGCACCTCGACCTCGCGGACCAGACGCTCGAGCTCGCCGAGGATCTCGGAGCGGGCCGTGTCGTCGAGGCTCGCCAGGGGCTCGTCGAGGAGCAGCAGCCGCGGGTGGGCCAGGAGCGTCCGGGCCAGGGCGACCCGCTGACGCTCGCCGCCCGAAAGGTCGTCGACCCGCCGGTCGAGAAGACGCTCGAGGCCGAATCGCCGGGCCGCCTCCCGGGGGTGGAGCCGGCGGCGACGCTCGGGAACGCGGCGCCAGCCGTAGCGGAGGTTGCCGCGCACCGAGAGGTGGGTGAACAGGCTGGACTCCTGGAACACGTAGCCCAGGGGCCGCCGGTGGGTCGGCGTCCGGTGGCCCGTCGCGTCGTCCTGCCACAGCTCGCCGCCGACCTCGAGACGGCCGCGAGCGCCCGGTTCGAGGCCCGCCACGCACCGCAGGAGCGTCGTCTTGCCGGAGCCCGACGGGCCGAAGATGCCCGCGACGCCGCGCTCCGGCAGGTCCAGCTCCACGGCCAACCGGAAGCCCGGCCGATCGAAGCTCAGGCGCCCGAGCACGCCGCCCGACCGGGCCTCGGCCCGGCCGCCGTCGCGTCGGCCGGCCCGGCTCCTCAAAGCGCCCGCCATCGCCGGTCCACCGCCGAGACGACCAGCAGCACGAGGAAGGAGAACACCACCAGACCCGCGGACAGCCGATGCGCCGCCCCGTACTGCATCCGCTCCACGAGATCGAAGATGGCGATCGAGACCACCCGGGTCTCGCCGGGGATGTTGCCGCCGATCATCAGCACGACGCCGAACTCACCGACCGTGTGGGCGAAGCACAACGTGGCGGCCGTGAGGTACCCGCGTCGGGCGAGCGGCAGGGCCACGGTGGCGAAACGGTCGAGGGGTCCCGCCCCGAGGGTCGCTGCCGCCTCCATGGGCCGCCGGCCGGAGGCGGCGAAGGCCCCCTGCAGGGGTCGCACGACGAACGGCAGCGAGAAGATCACCGAGCCGATCACCAGGCCGGCGAAGCTGAACACCAGCGGCCCGCCGCCCCACCGGCCCCAGATCTCGCCCACCGCGCCGCGCGGCCCGAGGAGGACGAGCAGGTAGAACCCG
The DNA here is from genome assembly GCA_905479655.1 of uncultured bacterium. Classification (GTDB taxonomy): domain Bacteria; phylum Acidobacteriota; class Thermoanaerobaculia; order Multivoradales; family JAHEKO01; genus CAJQNK01. The sequence goes on from CAJQNK010000057.1 coordinate 15,619, forward strand.
AGCACCGTCGGCGGCAACACGATCGGCATGGCGACGATTGCCTGCACGACGGGCTGCATCCTGGAGCGAGTTTGTGACAGCCACCAGGCCAACGGTGCGCCGAACACGATCAACAGAACCGTCGTCGTTAGCGCAAGACGTGCGGATAACCAGAGTGGGGCAAGGTCCATTACGATCGGCCGCCGTCCGAGGCTTTAAGCGTGCTGTAGCCGCTGTTGTTCAACAAGACTGAAACCTCTTTCGTCTGCATGAAGTCGATAAATCGGCCGGCCGCCGTTGCGTTTTTTGACCGCGTCAGCATGACCGCCCCCTGTTGAACCGATATCGGCTGCCCTGCCTCCGACTTAAGCGGTCTGTTACAGCTCGTATCAAATCTCGTATTTGCCAAAACCTGCGATGCTGCGATCAGGCCCATGGTTGCGTTCCCGGATGCGACAAACTGAAAGGCCTGAGAAACATTTTCTCCGAATACCAGCCTGTTTTGCGCGCCGTCCCACAGTCCCTTGGCAATCAAAAATTCTCGAGCCGCGCTTCCATACGGTGCAATGTTCGGATTGGCCATCGCGAGAAAAGAATACTTCCCATCGGTCAGATCAAGGTAACAATCGCGATCGGCATAGTCCGGATTATTCGACCACAGCACCAGGTGCCCGGTTGCATAAACCCAGTACGACTCGCTGCTTCCTAAGCCTGATTCAGCCAATCGCATTGGCCGGTCAGTATCAGCCGCGAGAAACACATCGTACGGCGCGCCGTTAACAA
>CAJQNK010000058.1 GCA_905479655.1 uncultured bacterium
GTCCGGGGTCGAGGGTTGGCTGCCGCTCCAGGGTGTCGAGGACGTCCGCCCCTGACGGGACAGGAAGGTCAGGCTCGCCTGCCCTCTCCGACCCCCTGGACCGAAAGGAGGTCAGTCCATGGCGATGCCGCTGGCGCCCCACAGGCCGTCGGCGAGGTTCTCGACGACCACGGCGAGCCACTCGGCGTCGACCTCCCTGCCGACGCGGACGCGCTGGACCCAGGCGTCGCCCTCGAATCGGTCCTCCAGGACCCGGTGCACGAACCGGATGCCCCCGGCGGGCGAACCCTGGGCGACGGTCACGCGGACCGGGCCGCGCTCGGGCTCGACCCCGGGGCTCCGGTCTCCGGTGAGCTCGACGCGCACCAGGGCCTCGATCTCGCCGCGTCGCTGGGCCGCATCATCGCCCGGGTCGTCCACTCCGAGGCTCACGAACAGCGGGCCGGGCTCGAGCTCGCCCCGGACCATCTGCCGCGCCCGGGCCTCCGCGACGGTCTCCGGCGTACCGGAGCGGACCCATCCGGCCGTCCGGACCCGAAGCGACTTCACCTCCACGTCGATCGGTCGCAGCCGGCCGTCCAGGCCCCAGCGCCCCTGGACCGTGGCGATCACGCGACGCCGCAGGGAGGAGATCGCGTCCTCGACCCGGTCCGGACGCTCGAGGAGATGTCCGCCGGTGGCCTCGGCCGCCGCCGCTAGCGGCGCCTCGGGGCTCTGGAGGAGTGGCGGCTCGCTCGACCCGGAGTCCTCGGCCTTGCGCCCCTTCCGGCCTCCGAGGGGCACCTTGAAGCCGATGACCGCCGCGGACTGGCCGTCGATGCCGTCGCGGGTCTCGAAACGCATCCGATCGAACTCGGACATCCGGTCCTTCTTGGGCGGCAGCAGCTCCCGGAGTCGGAGGGGCAGCGCGACCCAACCGTAGGCGGCGAGGGTCGCTCCCAGCACCTCCTCCGCGTCCTGCAGGCTGCTGTCCGCTCCCCCGGCCTGGGCTCCGTAGAACCTCTCGAGATCGACCTCGAATCCGCCGTGGACCCAGAGCAGCGCGGCCGGTCCGGTGCGCTGGGCCTCCGCGATCCAGGTCACGAGGCCGTCGAGGCTCGCCAGGACTCGCTCCCGCTCCTGCGCCATCAGCACCCGCGCGCGCTCGGACGCGGTCGGGGCCGGCTCCGGGTCGTCCGGATCGATCTCGGCAGGCTCCAGGAAGGTCCGGCGCATGACATTGAGCTCGTCGCCCCCCTCCTTCTCGAACGCGATCCGCGAGAGGGATCGGTCGACGAGGTCGACGTCGCGGGTCGCGGGCAGAACCAGCTTGGGCGACGGATCCGCGAGCCAGATCTCCACGGTGCCCACGCTGGTCAGGGCCCCCGCGGCGCGCGCCAGGGCCGCCAGGCTAGCTCGCATCTGACGGCCCGGAGTCAGGGGCCGATCGACCCACACCACCAGCCGCCAGGGCTCCGCCGAGTCGTCCGCGAGCGAGGTGACGGAGACGATGGTGAGAGGCTGGCCGCCCTCCCGGACCTGGATCCGGTCGGCCACGACCCGGGACACCGTGCCGAGCTCGTTGCGCAGCTCGAGGTTGAGGTCGACGGCGGTCACGCGCTCCTCCCCGCGGAACGGCCGGTCGTCGGCCGGCGCCTGCGCGCTGACGGCTGGGCTCCCGAGGAGGCTGGCCAGGAGGCCGGAAAGGACGGCGGTGGCTACGAAAAGGGCGGGACGGACGGGGGGCTGACTCTTGCGCATCTCGCCTCAGTGTACTCGACCTCCGGCCCTCGGGAGGAGGCGATCCGAGGGCCGGACGCCAGTTCCGGACGCCAGTTCCGGACGCCGGTTTCCCACGGTGCGGTGAGGGATCGCGTCGTCCGTCAGGAGGCGGTGGTCAGGGACAGGACCCGCGCGTCGAGCGCGTGCGCCAGGATGCGGGCCGGACCCTCGAGCGAGTCGACCTGGAGATTCGTGTCCGCCATTCTGGAGGCGAAGAGCCGGCGACCCTGGAACCTCGCCTGCAGCTCGTCGCCGTCGAGGGCGAGGCTGAGGGTGACGGTGCCGCCGTCGGGCACCGAGGCGCGGGCTGAGCGTCGCAGCCGGACGGTGCCACCCTCCAACCACCGGAGGACGACCCGGTCGAGGGCGGGGTAGAAGACGAGGCTCACCCGGGTGCCCGTTCCGCGGAGCCACCCGGCGAGCTCGACCGATCGGGTGGGGAGCGGGCCGCGGCCGGCGCCGAGGGCGACCCGTGCCTCGATGCGGCAGGTGGCGCAGGGCGGGGTCGTCGCGAGGATGTCCCCGTCGTCGCCGGTACCGCCGACCTGGATGTCGTCGTACGGGACGACCGGGGCGACGGCCAGCGCCTCGAGGTACTCCTCGAGCTCGGTGTAGCCGTTCCCGTCGTCGTCGGCGTTGGCGTCGGTCTCGTCCCACGGGTTCAGACCGTGGCTGGTCTCCCACGCGTCGGGGAGGCCGTCCCGGTCGGAGTCGACGGCGGGCGACCCCGTGACCGGCGCGGGGGTTGCGCACGCGTGGAGCTGGCACTCGGCGGGTCCGCCGACGCTCCCCGTACCGTCCGCCAGGGTCTCGAGCACCCGGAGGTCCAGGGTGTCGTGGGGAAGGGCCCCGATCGTGCCGACGAGCGTGGGCAGGATCGCGACCGGATGGGTCGTCACCGGCGGGGCGTCGAAGGGCGTCTGCGTGATCCCGACGGCCTGCCAGTCCGGGAACCGGACGAGGCCGATCTGGGTGCCGTCGCCGATCGGGTCCCCGTCGGGCCAGTAGGCCTGGTTGCCCTCGAGGTAGACGAGGGTCCCGAGGTCGTCGTCCTCCATCCTCAGGGGCAGGCTCGTGGGCGTCTCGGGGCCGGCGAGGAGGAGGTTCTTCACGACGTTGGCCTGGGCGCCGATGCCGAAGTGGAGGCCGCGCTCGCCGTAGTTGTAGATCAGGTTGTTGCGGACGTCGAAGACGGGGTGGAGCGTGATCTCGGAGAACCGGTCCCCGACCAGGTGGGGGCTCCGGCGGTTGTTGGAGAGGAAGAGGTTGTGGTGGATCGAGATCCGGTCGGCGCCGTAGGCGACGTTCATGGCGCGGCTGTGGTCGCCGGACTCGTGCCCGCCGTGGAGGAGGGTCTCGGCAACCAGGGAGTACTGGACGGTGATGTCGTGGTTGTCGATCCGCTCCAGGCTGATCCCCTCGTCGGTGGCCCAGGCCACGGAGCAGTGGTCGATCACGACGCGCCGGGTGTGTTGGAAGTCGATGCCGTCGCCCAGCGAGACGGGGCCGTGCAGGCCCTCGGCGTCGCGGATCGAGTTCCGGAAGCGGAGGAAGCGGACGACCACGTCGCTCACGTAGTTGCCGATGATGAAGGGGTAGCCGGAGAGGGCGATGCCGCCCCCCGGGGCCGTCTGCCCGGCGATCGTGACGAAGCCGTGCGGGTTCTGGCCGAAGGCCTTGAACATCTGGCCACTCGGCGTCTCGCCCAGGACGAGGGGCGACCGGAGGTGGCTCACCCCCGAGACCGCGAAGACGATGGTCCTCGGCCCGGTCTCGAGCAGAGCCTCGCGCAGGGAGGTGGTGCCGTCGTCGGCGACGACGTCCTCGAGCGTGTCGACGACGAGGGTCCGCCCGCCGCGTCCTCCGGGCGTCTCGGCTCCCCAGCCCTCGGCTCCGGGGAAGGCGGGCACGGCGGCCTGCGCGGTGCCGCTCGCGCCCAGGGCGAGGCTCAGGACGAGGGCGAGCTGGAGGACGGTGGCGGGATCGAGGTTGCGGTTCGGCTTGCGCATGACTTGAGCTCCGGGTCTCCTGCTCCGGAACCCAGTCTGCTGCGGCGGCCGTGTCGGTCGAAGAGGAGACCGTGCCAAGACAGCGTGGGACGCGTGAGGCCGCCCTGGAACGGTTGCGTCCTACAGGGCGGCCGACTTCGGCCGACAGGCCCTCGGACGACCCCTCGGACGACCCCTCAGACGACCCCTCAGTGACCCTCAGAGAGGGATCTCGAGGCCGTCGGACCCGACCTCGATCCGGCCCTGGAAGCCCCGATCCGCGGCGCGGGCCGTGAGCTCGCCCGGATCCAGCTCGCGGTAGAGGTGCGAGCAGATCATGCGGCGCGGACCCGCGGCGACGGCGAGCTCCACGATCTCGTCGTCGGTCAGGTGTCCCGAGTCGATGACGGCCACCTCGGAGTCGCGCACGAAGGCGACCTCCTCGGCATGGAAGCTCGAGTCGCCCGTCAGCACGTAGCGCAGGCCGCCATGGCGGAAGGCGAGCCCCTGGTTGCCCGCCGGCGGCAGCTCGGCCGTCTCGAAGCGCAACCCCCCGATCTCCAGGGCCCCCGCCGGACGCTCGTGGAGATGAACCTCGAAGGTGTCGCGCCGCAGCGTGCCCGCGTCGAAGAGCGACAGGAGCCGCATCATCTGCACCTCCAGGCCCGGCGGACCCCAGATGTGGAGGTCCCGGCTTCGCGGGTCGATCTGCGACCAGCAGGCGGCGTGGAGGTAGGGGACGAGGTCGGAGAGGTGGTCGGGATGGAAGTGGGAGAGAACGAGATGGCCGATGTCGTCCTGCCGGAGCCCGAGCTCCGTCAGGCGGTCGGCGATGCCTCGCCCCAGGTCGAAGACGACCCGCAGGTCGTCGCGCTCGACGAGGGCCGACGAGGCCTTGCGTTCCGACTGGAGCTGGCAGGTGCCCGTGCCGAGGAGCAGGAGCCGGTCGCTCATGGGGCCATGGTAGCGACTCGCGGTCCCGTCGGCGGGATCCCCGGGGGGACGACAGGGTGTCCGCCGGGCAAAAAAAGGAGGGCGGCCACCGCAGGAGGCAGACAGGCGCGCCCTCGAAGAGAGACTTCCAATCCTGTAGTTGCCGCTGGAGACACATTCCTGACAGAGATCTTCGGTCCCTCCCACCCGCGGGGCGCCGTGCGATAATCCGCTGCGAGGTATACCCTGACCTTCTCACCAGGTCTCTACTGCGAGGTCGTATGTGCTTGAACCTGCCGCGCTACGCTCCCGTCGGCCTCCTCGACGCACCGACAGTACGCCCGCGTCAGCCTCGGTCGCAAGCCTCGCATCTTCAGGCACCTACGACCTCTCGCGACGACACCCGGTGAGAAGGTCAGGATAGACGCTTGCATTCTCCCGCCATCGCCCTGTCCGGCCTGGTCAAGAGCTTCGGCTCGAAGATCGCCGTGGATCACCTGGACCTGACGATCCCGCGCGGCGGGTTGGTCGGGCTCCTCGGGCCCAATGGCGCCGGCAAGACGACCACGCTCCGCATCGTGCTGGCGGTGCTGTTCGCGGACAGTGGCCGCGTGGAGGTCCTGGGGGAGAGCTCGGCGCTCGCGGCCAAGGACCGGATCGGCTACCTCCCCGAGGAGAGGGGCCTCTACCGCAAGATGAAGGTCTCGTCGTTCCTTCGCTTCATGGGCCGGCTCAAGGGCCTGGACGGTCCCTCGCTCGAGACCGGCGTGAAGGAGTGGCTGGAGCGGGTGGCGCTGTCGGAGGTAGCGGAGCAGCGCTGCGAGGAGCTCTCCAAGGGCATGCAGCAGAAGATCCAGTTCGTGGCGGCGGTGCTGCACGAACCGGAGCTGCTGATCCTGGACGAGCCCTTCAGCGGCCTCGATCCCGTCAATCGCCGCCTCATGAAGGATCTCATCCTGCAGCTCCACGGCGCCGGCACCACCGTCGTCTTCTCGACCCACGTGATGTTCCAGGCCGAGGAGATCTGCGACCACATCGTGCTCATCGACCGCGGTCGCAAGGTCCTGGACGACTCCCTGGACGGAATCCGTCGCCGATTCGATCCCCGCTCCCTGCTCTTCGAGCCGCTGGACGCCGATCTGGCGCCCGAGATCCTCGAGGCCGTCGGCGGGGTCACCGGCGTCGAGCGGGAGGGCGCGAGGTGGCTCGTCCGCCTCGCCGAGGGCACGGACCCGTCCCGGTGCATGCGCTCGATCCTCGAGGTCGCCGACGCGGCCCGGTTGGAGCTGCACCGGCCGACCCTGGAGGACGTCTTCGTCGAGATCGTGACCCGCGGCCGGGAGGAGGAGGCGCGCCGCGTCCGCGAGCGGCTGGCGGCCGACGGTGGCAACGGTGGGGGTCCGGTGCGATGAGGCGGACGCTGCGGGTGGCCCAACGGGAGTTCCTGGCCACGGTCGTCACCAAGGGCTTCGTCCTCGGGGTTCTCGTCACGCCCCTGCTCATCGGCCTGGCCCTCGTGGCGCTGCCGGCCATGATCAACGAGGAGGCGCCGCGGGTGGTGGGGGAGGTCGCCGTGGTGGATCCCACGGGCAGCCTCGCCGAGAGGGTGCGGAGTCTCCTCCGCCCGGAGGCGCTGGTCGAGCGGCGGGAGGAGACGCAGCGCCGGATCCGGGAGGCGACGCCGGAAGGCCTGAGCGGCCTCGCCGGCGGCGCGGCGGCCGGCGACGAGGTGATGGAGCGGATGCTGGGTGAGGTGCCGGACCTGGCCGTCACGACTCTGCCCCCCGGGGTCGACCTGGAGGCGGAGAAGGAGGCCCTGAAGACCGAGCCGGTCGGCGAGGAGCGGGCGCGGCTCGCCCTCGTGGTCATCGAGCCCGGGGCGCTCCCGGAGGCGGCGGAGGGGGGCGCGGGGCTGGACGCGGAGCCGAGCGGCGCGAGCCCGTTGGCGGGAGAGTTGGGCGCCTACTCGTTCTTCGTCCGCGAGAAGCTCGACGACCGCGTCGAGGGCGAGATCCGGGACGCGGTGGGCACCGCGATCGTCGACGGGCGCCTCGAGCGGGCCGGCCTGGACCGGCAGCTCGTCGAGCGGCTGACCCACGTGGCCCGCGTGCGCTCGGTGACCGTCAGCGAGGGAGGGGAGCAGGTGACGCAGGAGGTTCTGAACGTCCTGCTGCCGGCCGGCTTCATGATCCTCCTGCTGGTCTCCGTCATGACGGGTGGCCAACAGCTCATGACGACGACCGTGGAGGAGAAGTCGAGCCGCGTGGTCGAGGTCCTGCTGTCCGCCCTCTCGCCGATGGAGCTCATGACCGGGAAGATCCTGGGCCAGATGGGGGTGGGGTTCGTCGTCCTCGCGCTCTACGCGGCGCTCGGACTGTCGGCGTTGATCTCGTTCGCGTTCCTGGGCCTGGTCGACCCGCTGCTCTTCGTCTATCTCGTCCTGTTCTACGTGATCGCCTATCTGATCGTCGGGTCGCTGATGGCAGCCATCGGCGCCGCGGTCAACGAACTGCGCGAGGCGCAGGCCCTGATGACGCCCGTGATGATCCTCGTGATGATCCCGTGGATCCTCTGGCTGCCCATCTCCCGGGATCCGAACTCGATGTTCGCGACCATCACGAGCTTCGTGCCGCCCCTCAACTGCTTCGTCATGCTCCTGCGCCTGACCTCGACCTCGCCGCCGCCGGCCTGGCAGGTCTGGATCTCCCTCGGTATCGGGGCGCTCGGCGTGTGGCTGGCCCTGAAGGCCGCGGCGAAGGTGTTCCGTGTCGGACTGCTGCTGCACGGCAAGCCGCCGAGCTTGGCTACGCTGGTGCGGTGGGTTCGCATGGCTTGATTCTTGGACGGAACGGGAGGCGAGAGCGATGAGAAGTCTGCAAGGGAAGAGGGTCTTCGTGACAGGCGGCGCCCGGGGGATCGGGCTCGCGATCGGCAGGCAGTTCGCCCGCGAAGGGGCGGAGGTGTTGCTGGGCGATCTCGACGAGGCGGCGCTGCCCGCCGCCGAGGAGGCGATCCGAGAGGCGGGCGGAACCGGCCACGGCTACGTCGTGGATGTGACCAGCGAGGAGGCCGTGGCCACGGCCCGTCAGCGGATGCTCGACGACGGCGGGCCGATCGAGGTCCTGGTGAACAACGCCGGGGTCGTCTTCGGCGGCCGTTTCCTCGACACGCCGCTCCAGCGCCACAAGATCACCTACGGCGTCAACCTCGTGGGGCTCCTCACCGTGACCCACGCGTTCCTGGGCGACCTGATCGACCGACCGGAGGGCCACCTGGTGCAGATCGCCAGCGCCTCGGGCTTCATCGGCCTGCCCTACGGCTCGACCTACGCCTCCAGCAAGTGGGGCGTCATCGGGCTCTCGGAGTCGTTGCGCCTCGAGCTGGACCTCGACGGCCACGACCATGTCGGCGTGACCACCGTCTGCCCCAGCTACGTGGACACGGGCCTCTTCGAGGGCGCGAAGCCGCCGCGGACGACCGCCATGGTCAAGCCGGACCACCTGGCCGAGCTCGTCGTCCAGGCGGTCAAGAAGAACGACGCCTGGGTGATGACGCCCTGGGTCGTCAGCATCACGCCGGCCACCCGAGCCCTGCTTCCGACCTGGGCCTTCGACAAGGTGGCCTGGGCGCTGGGCGTCACCTCCAGCATGAAGCAGTGGAAGGGCCACGGCGGCAAGGGTAGCTGAGCCGGTGCGTCGTTTCGGAGGGGTCGTCCTGCTGGCTGTCGCGCTGGCCCTGGCGGCGTGGTGGAGCAGCCAGCGCTCGGAGGAGACGCTCGCGCTCTGGGAGCGTCATCCCGAAGGTGTCATGGGGACGACCTGCCGTCTCGAGGTGGCGATGCCGGCCCGCGACGGGCGTCGGGCCGAGGCCCTGCTGGACTCGGCCGAGGCCGAGCTGCGACGGCTCGAGGCGACGCTCTCCACCTGGATCGACGGCTCCGAGCTCTCCAGCCTCAACGCCCTCGGGGCCGGGGGCGAGGTCGTCGTCTCGAAGCCGACCGCCGACGTGCTGGCGGCCGCTCTCAGGATGCACCGGGAGACGGCCGGAGCCTTCGACGTCACCGCCGGCGCCGTCTTCGAGCTGTGGCGCGACGCCGACGGCGCCGACCAGCCGCCGTCCGCCGAGGCCATCCGTGAAGCTCGGGAGGCCTCCTCCTGGTCCGATTTCGAGCTCGAGCAGAACCGGCTCCTCAAGCTCCGGGGGACCGGCCGCTTCGACGTCGCCGGCGTGGCCAAGGGCTACGCCGTCGACCGAGCCCTCGCACGCCTGCAGAGCGAAGGTGCGGTCGGCGGCCTGGTCGAGATCGGCGGCGACCTGCGCGTCTTCGGCCGGGCCGGCGACGCCGGCTACTGGCGCGTCGGCGTCCAGAGCCCCTTCGAGGAGCGCCTCTTCGGCGCCGTCGAGCTCTCCGACGGCGCCGTCTGCACCAGCGGCGACTACCGTCGCTTCGTCACCATCGGCGGCCGCCGCTACAGCCACATCGTCGACCCGAGAACCGGCCTGCCCGTCGAGGGCGTCCCCTCCGTCACCGTCATCGCCGCCGACGCCGTCACCGCCGACGCCTGGGCCACCGCCCTCTCCGTCGACGGCGTCCACGGCCTGACCCACCTCGCCCCCGGCGTCGAAGCCCTCCTCGTCGTCGGTGCCGCCGACGCGCCGAGACTCGTGGCGAGCGACGGACTGATGGACCACCGGGTGACGGTCGAGGGGGAGGTGGAGGTGGTGGAGCGGGCGGGGGAGGCGGAGTGACCCGGGGACCAGGTCGGGACCTCGACCACCTGACGCGAGGCTGGGAGATCCCGACGGACAACCTCACCGACACTCTGCTTCGCCCCGCGCGCCGATCGCGAGGGAATCGTCGCCACTTGCCACGATGGAGTAGGCAGGTCGCCCGCGGCCGCCCCGTCGGTGCCGCGACTCTGCGGTCTCCGGGCGCGGAGTCCGGGCCCCCGAACGGGGCGAGGTTCATCGATCGAGGATGAATCCTGTACTCTCGCGAGAATCGAGTCCCTTCCTTCTCACCCCATCTGTCGTGATCGACTGTCTTGATCGACGGACGACGGGGTGTGGAGTGCCCATCGGGCGAATGACTGAGGAGGGTGTCTGCGAGACCTCTGTGGAGACCGGTCGGTCGTCACCCCACCGGCGGCCCAGCCGCGGATGGCGGGAGGGCCGGTCCGGCCGCAACGGCCGAGGATCCGCAGTCTCGCTGAGGGGATAAGGGTGGCTCATCGGTGGGCGGTCCTCGCTTGGCTCCCGGTGGTCACCCTGGCCTGTGGCTCGCCACCGCCCGAGCCCCTGGAGGTGCTGTACGGGGGGTGCGAGTTCGTCTGGAGTGGCCCCGTGTGCGAGGTGACGGACGCGGGCTCGACGCTCACCCTCTGGGTTGCGACGCCGCCTGGGGTGACGGTCAGTGTGGCATCCGGGGGCGTCCCGGCGATGAATCGACCGCCGGTCGCGCTGGACGGCGGCCAGCGGATCCACGTGGAGGTTCCTGCGGCGGACGGCGAGCTGGTGATCGAGACCCGGGGGCCCGGCGTCGTCGTCGGTCGGTGGACGTTGCCGATCACCGTGCGCGCGGAGCCGGAGTGGTACGGGCCGGCGACGGCAGCTTGCCGGGGCGGCGAGTTCGGACGCTGTCGTGAGCTGGCCGCCACCCCGGCGCGGGATGACGACCCTTGCTCCTCCTCCCTCGCGCTGGGTCTCCTGGCCCGGATCGACCAGCGGGAGGAGAGGCCGGACTCGGCCGTGGCGGGGGCGCGGAACACGCTGGCGGCGGCGCGGCGCTGCGGCCGCCTGAACCAAGAGGTCTGGGAGGGCTCGTACCTCGCCTGGCTGCTGCGCCAGCGCGGCGAAGCGGCGGAGGCGCGGCAGGTGCTCGACAGCCTTCCCGGGGAGGGCCTGCCCGTCACGGTCGTGCACGGCGTCTGGATGGGCCGCTCGCGATCCCGGCAGAACGTCGGTGACCTGCGGGGAGCTCTGGAGGCGGTGGAGAGGACGCTGGAAGACAGCCGGCGCCTCGGTCTGAACGGGAAGGTGATCGCGGCCGGGCAGCGGCACGCCACGCTCCTCCAGCTGCTCGGTCGATCGGAGGAGGCAGGTGCGGAATTCGACGGCCTGCTACGGCTCGCTGAGCAGGCCGACGTCGAGGTGGATCCGTGTGACGAGGGGCTGCTCAACACGAACCTCTCCTGGTCCTATCTGCTGGCGCGCGAAGCCGGTGGGACGACGCCGGACCCTCTGGAGCCGCTCGCCGCCGGCCTGCGTATTCTGGAGGAGAAGTGCGCCTGGCGTCGGGACGTGGTCGCCAACGCTCGCCTCAACGCTACGCTGGCCCACCTCCAGGAGGGGCGCCTGGCGGAGGCCAAGACCGCCCTGGACGAGGCGCTGGCGGCGCTGGAGGCCGAGCCGGAGATCCACCCGCCGCGCTTCGTGTTCTGGGCGGTCGATCTCGAGGGTCGGGCCGCCCGTCTGGCGGGCGACCTCGCGAGAGCCGAGGAGCTCTATCGGGGGCTCTCCGAGGCCGGGGAGGCCGCCGCGTCGCCCGACGCGTCCTGGCGCGCGGCTGTTGGTCTGGCCCGTACGCTCGAGGAGGCGGGGCGACCGGCGGAGGCACTGGAGGCGTACGCCCGGGCGGAGGAGGTGATCGAGGGTTGGAGCCTGCGGGTGCCGGTGCACGAGGGGCGGACGCTCTTTCTCGCCCAACGCGAGGAGGCAACGCGGCGCCATCTCGAGGTACTGCTCGCCGAGGGAAGGGCGGACGAGGCCGTGGCGGTGGCACGGAGGGCGATCTCCCGGGTGCCCCGCAGCCTGTCGGCGGCGGCGCGACGGCGCGGCCTGGGGAGCGAGGTTGCCGGTTGGGAAGGGCAGTTGGGTGAGGTCCTGGCCGAGCGGGATGCCTTCGAGGGGCAGGTCTGGTCCCTCTACAGGGAGCTGAGCGGCGCGGAGTTCGACGCGGCTCTCGCCGCGCTCGCGGAGCGGCGACGCTCCATTCTGCGGCGTCTCGACGAGCTGGCGGATACCCTGGGCGGCGACGCGCCAGCTCCGCCACCGGAGCCGGGTGAGCGGATCGTGGTTCTCCACCCGCTGCGCGAGGGCTGGATGGGGGCGGTGATGGGCGCGGACGGCGTGGTCGTCTGGGGCTCCGTGGCCGGGGGATCCGCCCTCGTCGGCGAGGAGGGTCTCGGCGACGAGGTGGCGGCGTCGCTCCTGGCCGTGCTCGCCCCGGGGTTCGAGGGGGTGGACCGATTCCGGATCGTGGCTCACGCCGCGGCTACCGGCGCCGACCTCGGGATCGTGCCGGTGGCGGGCCGCCCCCTCCTGGCCCGGGGACCGGTGGTCCACTCCCTCGACCTCCCGGCCGCGACGACTCCGGCGCCGAGGGGCGAGGGTCCGGTCGTGCTGATCGGGGATCCCGGAGGCGACCTGCCGGCTGCGCGCACCGAAGTCGACCAGGTGTCGCGCAGACTCCGGGAGCGCCGCCCGTCCTGGCGCCAGGAGAGGTTGGTGGGGCGCGTGGCCACGGGGCCGGCGATGAGGCAGCTCCTGCCGCGGGCGCCGCTGGCCCACTACGCCGGCCACGCTGTGTTCGCCGGCCCCGGTGGCTGGCAGTCGGCCCTGCCCCTGGCCCGGCCGACGATGCTCACAGTGGGAGACGTCCTGACCCTGCCGGCGGTGCCGGTGCGCGTCGTGCTGTCGGGGTGTGAATCGGGCGGCTCCGCGTCGGGTGCTGGAGGCGTCGCCGCGGTCATGGGCATGGCCCAGGCCTTCCTTGTCGCCGGGACCCTCGAGGTGGTGGCGGCGGTGCGGCCGGTCGACGACCGAACGGCGGCGACGTTGGTGGTGCGGTTGTACCGAGAGCTCCTGCCCGGCGAAGGGTTGGCCGCGGCCCTCGGACGGGCCCAACTGGCTCTCGTCAGTGAACGACCCGAGGAGGACTGGGCCGCGTTTCGCGCCTTCGTCCGGTAGGGCGAGCGCGGAGGCCGAGAACCGAAGCAGCGCGAAGGAGGTCCACGATGACGACGATGCGACGTGAAGGTGGCGGGTGGTGTCGGGCGACGATCCGGGTGCTGATCGTCGCCGGCCTCGGGCTCGTGGGCCGCGAAGCCGTCGAAGCGGGAGACGAGTTCGAGACCGGCGAGATGATCGCGACCTTCAGGGACGAGTCGACCGGCGCTCTGTGCCCGAAGGGACGCTACATCGGGGTTCTCGAGGATGGGGATCAGCCCGAGTGCACGGCCGTTCCCGGACCCACCGATTGGGGCTGGCGTCGTCTCTTTCGGCCCAACGACTGCACCGGCGACCCGGACCCAGACTGCCTCGGCGCGATCCCCGAGCGGCTGAAGCCCTTCTGCCTCTACGTCTGGGAGGGCGAGGACCCCTTCGGGGTGAACGACGACGGACCGTTCCCGGATGTCCTTCCAGGTGACTTCGCACCGGGAGGAGAGCCTCAGGCCGACTGTCTCGTCGCCGGCGGCCTGGCCGGGCCGAGCCCCTTTGCCGAGCGGCGCTCCGCGGTCTTCGACTACGAGGCGGGCCTGCCCAAGTTGCCGGACCCGGCCGTACCGATGGCGCGACTCGTGTTCATCGACGGCAGCCCGGGTGGCGAGCCGGGCGACCCGGTGCCCCCCGAGGGCTACGAGTGCCAGAAGGGCGTCGGTGGCTCGGTGTGCTCGGAGCACGGTCAGGCTCTGGTCCGGATGGCGCGTCGACTGCTCTGCGATCCCACCGATCCCAGCGAGTGTCTCGCGGACGTCGCGACCCGCCGAGCCCTCAATCACAGCCACATCCTCGTCGCTCCCGGGAGCCCGCCCCTGCCCCCCATCGTGGTGGAGAACGGCGGGTCGGGCGTCTTCGGCGGCGGCGGCGAGATCGCCGAGGATCTGGGCGGCGAGATCGCGGCCGCGGTGGCGGGGGACGGAACGCTCGACCGGGTCGTGATCAATCTCTCTCTGGGTTGGAACGGAGACCGGTACGGTGGCTGGGAGGACCCCGGCGAGAAGAGCCCGGCGTTCGCGGCGGTTCATGCCGCGCTCGCGGAGGCGACCTGCCGGGGCGCCCTGATCTTTGCGGCGGCGGGGAACTTCTCCGGCGGCCTCGAGACCACGGGCGTCGTGAACCCCCTGCTACCGGCCGGTTGGGCCGAGGATTTCGTGGCCTGCCAGGCCGGGTTCCGGCCCCTCCTTCATTCGGTGGCCGGCGTCGACACGATGAACAGCGCCCTGGCCAACAGCCGCCTGGGTGCCATGCCCTTGCTCGTCGCCTTCGGCGACCACGCCACCACCTGCCGGGAGAACCCGGACTTCTGTGGCAGTCCGGTGCTCACGGGTAGCTCGGTGGCGACGGCCGTGGTCTCGGCCGCCGCCGCCGCCGTCTGGTCTCTGAACCCGGGTTGGACACCCGAGGCGGTCTCGAGTGCTCTCTACGACGAGGGCGAGGTGACGTTCCTGAACGTGACGGCGCCAGGACTCACCGGCGATGTCGCCCACAGGGTGCGGGTGTGCGGCGACCTTACCGGTCTCCCCTGTCTGGCTGCACCCCCTGATCCGATCCCCTTCGTCGGGGTGGATCCCTGGGTGATCGACCCGATCGTGAGCTTCCCCGTCGACTGCCCGCCGGATCCCGTCGTCACGGTGCTGCAGGAGGCGAAGGCCGACGAAGAGACCTGGCTCGGTACCGATCGCGAGGTCATCCTCACCAACGGCCCGGACCCGCTGAACCCCTGCCCGCATTGGTTGAACGACGGTCCGGCGGACAGGCCCTGGTCAGGCCCGCAACCGGATTCCGATACCTGTGGTGAGTGCGGTTGGCAGCCGGCAGGAAGCGGCCGACTGCGGATCGATCTCAAGCCTCGTTTCACGGTGCGCGGCGTCCCCGTGCAGGCGGTGACGGCATTGCGCCTCAAGGTGGGCCGGGCGGTACTCGCTCTGGCGAACTCGTGGCCGCTCGTCGGTCCGGGGGCGCGGCCCCTCGTGGTGGACCTGGATCACCGGATCGTCAACGATCTGTGTCCGGGCTCGCAGGCGTTGCTGACGATGCAGGTCGACATCGGATACGGACTGCCGCTGACGATCAGCTCGCCGTTGCTGATCCAGGATGTGGCGGGCACGTGCCAGGAGGCGGACTGAGGCCGGAGCATACGACCGTCGCCGCGGTGGCGACGCGCGCCGGACGCTGCTCCAGGAGTTGGGTGGCTGTCGACTCGGCGACCGTCAGCGCGGCGTCGAGAGTCCGGGTGCGGTCCACCGGCAGGTAGACGTGCCGGTTTCCGCCCTGTGAGCCTACCCTGTGGGGTGTTTCCACCGGGCGCCTCCCTGACGCATCCTCACTGGAACACATTCACAATCCGTGTGGCGTACCGCCGCCGAGCGGCGAGCGCTGCTGGAGGTCCCAGATCATGAACTGGAAGATGGCTGTCGTCATGGGGCTCCTCATCGCTGGCGGTGTCACGGCGGTGGGCGAAGCCCGGGTCTACGGAGAGAAGAAGAAGGGATCGAAGGGTCGCTACCTCGAGGTCGAGGACGGCGTCGACCTCGGCAGCTACCGAGGGGCGCTCGTCATCCTCGAAGCCGCCGAGATCACGTCCGACAAGGACAAGCCCGTGGACACCGAGTCGGTTCGCGCCACCTCCGACGACACCTTGCGGGAGCAGCTCCGCGCCGCCGGGCTCTTCGGCGACATCGTTGCCGCCCCCCCCCTCGAGCTGCCCGCCGACAAGCCAATCCTCCGCATCACCACGAAGCTCACCCTCCAGCACGGCTCCCAGGCCATGCGCTTCTTCGTCGGCGCCGGCGCCGGCAAGTCGAAGCTCCACATCCAGATCGAGATCTTCGACGCCCGCAAGGGCGCCCTCCTCGCAACCTTCAACGGCTACGGCACCGGCGCCGGCTTCTGGTCGATCTCCGGCGGCGGCGTCCAGCGGATGGCCCGCGACGACCTCGAGGAGAGCTACATCAAGCTCGCGGAGTACCTGCGGGCGGCGGAATAGGAGGCGGCAGGCCGGACTCCCCGTACGTTCTCACGGCGCCGTGATCCTGGGCTACGCGCGAGTGGGGCTCGGGGAGGCTCCCGGCTACCGGGTTCGCCTCGGCCCCGAGCTGTCGGTGGGCTCCGGTCGGATAGAGTCTCGGCCCGGTGGGATCGAATGCAGACGGGGACAGGATGCCGGTCAACAAGCATCTGAGAGTCGACGAAGCGACATTGACGAGGTTCTGCCGACAGCATCGGATCCGTCGGCTTTCGCTCTTCGGGTCCCTGCTGCAGGGCGCGGGGAGGCCGGAGAGCGACGTCGACCTTCTGGTGGAGTTTGCACCAGAGACTCGCCCCACGCTGTTCGATCTGGCAGCCATGGAGATCGAGTTGGGCGAGCTTCTCGGTGGACGAGAGGTCGATCTCCGGACCCCAATGGACCTCTCCAGGTACTTCCGGGAAGAGGTCCTGCGCGAGGCGGAGGTCCAGTTTGAGGCGGCATGATGCCGTTTGTCTCCGGCACATGATGGACGCCGCCGAGGCGGCGTAGCGATTCGCGAACGGGCGCCGGCGGGAGGAGCTGGATCACGACGAGATGCTCCTCTTCGCCCTCGTTCGGGCCGTGGAGATCGTCGGAGAGGCCGCCACGGGCGTATCCGAGGAGACCCGGACAGCGACGTCGGAGATACCGTCGGCGGCCATCGTCCGGATGCGCCATCGGCTGGTGCATGCCTATTACGAGATTGATCGGGAAGTTCTCTGGAACACGGTGGAAGCAGCTCTGCCGGCGCTTCTGCGGCAGCTTCGCTCGGCTGATCGCGCCGAGTAGGAGGCCGCTGGCGGAGGGGTCGGGCCCGTGCCTGCTCGAGCGGGCTGGCGGTGCGCCGAGGTAGCGGGTCCTTCAGTCCGACCTGGCGACGACGGTGGTGGTGGGCGCTTCGACGGCTTCCCGCGCCGCCCGGGGGTCGGCCCGACGCTCGACCAGACATCTGCGGAGAAGCGGCGAGGGCACGCAGAAGTGGAACTTGAGCGTCTCAATGGCTTCGGAGGGCGTCTCCAGAGGTCTCAGGCGCTCGTCCGACCGGCGCCTCAGGCCCTCGAGTGCCTCCGTGAAGGTCTTGCCGCCGGGCGTCACTCCCAAGGCCAGCCCCAGGTCGTCGCAGGACCCCACGGCGACCCCCTCCGCCCGCAGGTGGTCCGCCAGCGTCGCGTTGGCCAGCAGGCCCGCGAAGGTCCACCAGCGGGTCCGGCTCGGGGTCTCTCGGACCAGGTGGGTCCTTCCCGGTTCGAGCCAGGTGAACTTCGCCCGTTGGTCGAGCAGGGCCTCGCGGCCGCGGCGGGTGAGCCAGGGGTCGGCGAGGCCCTCTTCCAGCACTCCACGGATGGCCTGGGCGACCTCGAAGGAGAGGGGCTGGCCGCGGCCGGGCCAGAGGGACTTGCCTCGGAGCTCGGTGGGCTCGACCCACACCTTGCCCTCGCGCCAGGCGATGTGGCGCACCTTCCAGGCGCGGCCACCGAGCAGCAGCACGCTGCCACCGTCGGACTCGCCGAGGAAGGTGGTGTCGGCGACCCGGCCGATCTCGGTGCGGCCGTGGAGGACGGTGAAGAGCGGGTCGGTGGAGAAGGCGGAGAGGAGGTCGAGGAAGGCCTTGCCTTTGAAGCGACGTTCGCCCTCGGGCCCCAGGCCGAGGATGCCGCTGTCGGAGTGGAGGAGGCCGGTGTGGAGCATGTGGTCGAGGAGCTCGTCGAGGGCCTCGGGGAGCATCTCCGCGAAGGCGGGGACGCGGCCGACCCAGAGGGCGACGTCGGTGCGGATCAGGCCGCCGCGCTGGATGACGAGGGTGAGGATCTGCTGGGCCAGGATGTGGTTCGGGAGGGGAGGCGGCTTCAGGGGCTCGACGAAGCCCTCCTGCCACAGGCGGACGAGGGCGCAGGCCAGCAGCAGGTCGTCCTCGCGGGTGGCGAGGAAGAGGAGGTTCCGGCGGGTGCCAGGGCGCCGGCCGGTGCGGCCGAGGCGCTGGAGGAAGCTCGCGACGGTTCCCGGGGCGTCGATCTGGATCACCCGGTCGAGGTCGCCGACGTCGATGCCGAGCTCGAGCGTGCTGGTGGCGACGATGACGCAGTTCGTGGCCTCGGAGAAGGCGCGCTCGGCGGCGCGGCGCTCCTCGAGCCCCAGGGAGCCGTGGGAGACGAACGTGGCGACGCCGAGCTGGCGCAGGGCGTAGGCGAGGCTCTCGACCCGGGCGCGGCTGTCGCAGAAGACCAGCCGCTTCTCGCCTCGGTGGAGGCGGGAGATGACGACGGCGGCGTTGTCCAGGTGGCCGACGAAGTCGATCCTGACCTCCGGCTCGACGGCCTCGGGCGCTGGCGGCGCCACCACGGCGGTGGGGGTCTCCCGCGCCCCGGCGAGCCAGACGACGAGCTCCTCCGGGTTGCCGATGGTGGCCGAGAGGCCGATGCGCTGCACGGGCTCCCCGGTGGCCGAGCCGGCGATCCGGGCCGCCCGCTCGATCACCGAGAGCAGGTGCCAGCCCCGGTCGTCGCCGGCGAAGGCGTGGAGCTCGTCGACCACCACGGCCCGCAGGTTCGCGAACATCGAGCCGCGTCCGGCGGCCTGGGAGACGAGCATCACCTCCATGGACTCCGGCGTGGTGAGGAGCAGGTCCGGCGGCTCCTGCCGCAGGCGCCGTCGCTGCGAGGACGGCAGGTCTCCGTGCCACAGGGCCGCCCGGCGGCCGAGAAGGCTGGCGTAGCGGGAGAGGCGCGCCTCCAGGTCGTTGATCAGCGCCTTGAGCGGGCAGACGTAGAGGACGGAGAGCGGCTGCCAGCTCTCGTTCAGCATCCGCGAGAAGAGCGGGAAGACGGCAGCCTCCGTCTTACCCCCGGCGGTGGGCGCGGCCAGCAGGGCGGTCCGGCCCTCGAGGATGGGCGCGACGGCCTCCTCCTGGAGCGGACGGAGCGAGCGCCATCCCAGGGAGTTGACGATGTGGTGCTGGATCGCGGGGTGGAGGCGGTCGAAGCCGCTCACGGGTCTCCCTCCCGGGCTGACGGGCCTCCCCCCGCGCTCACAGGTCGAGCTCCACCTCGTCCGGGTCCTCCGCGGCCCGTCCCGCGCGCTCCTCGCGGGTCAGCTCGCCCTCGCTCACGGTGAGCCGGTAGTGCTCCCGGGGGTCGAACTCCTCGAACTGGTCGATGCGGTCCAGCACCTCCGCCACCAGCTTCTTGAGAAACACCCGGGGTGCGATCCCCACCTTGCCGCCGAGCTCGCCGGCGACCGCCCGGGCCAGGTCGGCCAGGTAGCGGTCGTCGGCCAGGCGCAGGATGCGCTCCCTCGCCTCGCTCTCCTCCGCGTAGAGGTCGCGGATGCGCCGGGCGACCTCCTTCAGCGCGTCGAGGTCGAAGGGCAGCAGCCGGATCTGGACGGCCCGGGGGTTGTCGAACCGCGGGTCGCCGGAGAAGTCGGTGTGGAGCCGCTGGGCCAGCGGCGCCAGGCGTTGCACCCCCATGGGGCCGTCGAAGAAGGCCGGGGTCCCCGTGATCACCAGGTAGAGCCCGGGGAAGCGGCCGCCGTCGATCTCGTCCAGGAGTTGGCGCAGCGCGTTGAGGGACTTCTCCCGCACGTCGGAGCGCACGCGCTGGAGCGTCTCCACCTCGTCGAGCACCAGCAGGAGGCCGGCGTAACCGGAGTCGCGCAGGATGGTGAGGATGCCCTGGAGGAAGCTCAGGGCGCCGAAGTGGTCGACCCTGCCCTTCACGCCGGCGTAGCGCAGGGCGGCGGCGGCGATGTTGGGCTGCCCGCCGAGCCAGCCGAGCAGGCCCTCGGCGACGGCCCGCTCGCCCTCGGCCCGGGCCCGGCGCAGCCCGCGCAGCGCCGCCGCGAAGACCGGGCTCTCCCGCGCCACCCGGGCGAGGCGTTCCTCCATGAGCTCCTCGGTGCGCGCCAGCAGGGCCTCGGTGTCGTGGGGGTCGAGGCGGCCCTCGGCCAGCGCGTCGCGCTCCAGGGCGTAGAACCAGCCCTCGAGCACCGGCCCGAGGGCGCCGGAGAGGGTGTGGCGGGTCGCGAGTCGCTCGACGAGGCGGCGGTAGACGGTCTCCAGGCGGTGGAGCGGCGTCTCCGTCTCCGAGATCTGCACCTCGGCGGTCGCGAAGCTCCGGCTGCGGGCCGCCTCGGCCAGCCAGCGGGCGAAGAAGGTCTTGCCGCTGCCGTACTCGCCGCGGACCGCCTTGAAGCCGGCGCGGCCCGTGTGGGCGGCCTCGAGCTCCTCGGAGAGCGCCTCCTCGAAGCGGTCCAGGCCGACGGCGAAGGCGTCGAGGCTGCGTTGCGGCACGGTCCCCCGGCGCAGGGCGTCGAGGATCTCGCGGCGGCGGACGGAGCTCAGAGCCATGGGGCCAGGCTACCCCTCCAGCCCGAACTGGGCTCGCAGCAGGGCCCGGTTCAGCCGGATGTCCACCAGGGTCCGCTCCAGGACCGCGTACCCGTCCACGTTGAGCACCCGCTGCAGGGCGGAGGCGTGCTCTTCGACGCGGAAGGGCGGGATGCCGAGGGCCTCGCCCAGGGCCTCCAGGGTCATGCGGCCGCCGCGGCCCGAGAGCAGGGCCAGCCAGCGGCGGATCGTCTCCTCGGGCGGCGCCATGGGGCCCGCCATCTCGAGCTGGCTCGCCATCAGCTCGGTCGCCATCAGGGCCTCGAGCCAGGGGCTGGCGGAGGTCGCTCCGGCTCCCGGTCCGGTCGTGGGACTCTCTTCCTCCGTCGGCGGCTCGAACAGCCCCAGCTGGGGCTCGGCGGGCTTCGTCGGCGGGCCGCCGGCTGCCGGGCGCAGACCCACCGTCTCCTTGCGGACCGTCTCCTCGCGGGACTCGGGCCTCCACCACTCCGGCTCCCGCCTGGCGCGCAGGTGCCATCCCGCCAGGGGCTCGTCGCGGGTCGACAGCACGAGGATCGGCGTCAGCACCTCCTGGGGCGAGACCCCGCCGTGGTAGCCGGCCCTCTTCGCCCCGCCGAAACGGTACCGCTCGCTCCACAGGGCGACGATTCGCCGGTCCTGGGTCATCACCCGGGGGCCGGTGAGCTCCACCTCGCCCTCGGCCGGCGCGTCCGCGGCTCCTCGCCAGCGCTCGCCCCCGCCGCCCTTCCGCGACTCGGTGCCCCGGTCCAGGACGTGGCCGTGGTCCGAGGTGAGGACGACGACGCGGCCGCCTTCCTCCGCGGCGTCCAGCAGACCGCCCAGGGGCCGGATCGCGCCCACGGTCCACTCCGGCACGATCTGCTCCCCTCGCATGAGGTGCGTGTCGATGGCGTTCACGACCGCGGCCACCACCCGATGGCCGGTCCCCGCCACGACCTCCCGCACCTTCTGGGAGAGCTCCCCGCCGCCCGTGTCCCGCAGCTCTCCCAGGTGGAAG
>CAJQNK010000059.1 GCA_905479655.1 uncultured bacterium
CCCAGGAGCTGCAGCTCACTGACGAGCTGCCGCCGCGTGGCGGACGCCAGGCCCGTCGCGATCTGGACGGCCTTCTTCTCGGCGGCCTCCAGGCGGTCGCTCCCGGCTTCCCGCAGGTCTTCGATACGGCGGGCCGCGCGCAGGAGCGAGCGGAGGGTCGCCGCCTCTCGTTCGAGCTGCCGGCGTCGCCGGGTGGGGCGCTTGGTGGCCCCCGGCGGCGCGGCCGGACCGATCTTCAGGACTCGTTCGAGCAGCCGCGGGCAGAGCGCGAAGGCCAGGCTGACGAGGGCCTCCCCCCTCTCCAGTCCGCGGGCCAGCTCGATCTCCTCGTCGGCGGTGAGCAGACGCTCGTTGCCGGTCTCGACCAGGTAGAGGTCGAACGAGTGCTCCCGGGATCTGCTCGACCGCGAGGACGGAGTCGAGGTTCGGCGGGTCTCCTGGCCTTTCGTGGACTGGGAAGGCATCTCACTCCCTCCGGGCTCGGACCGTGACGTCGGGCTTTCGACGTCCGGTGACGGCCGCCCTGTTCACCTACCAAGGTAGGCGCGCGCCAGGGGGGATGTCATCGGGAAACACCCCGAGCCAGCCTCGGAGGGGGACCCTGCGGCTCGTCGGACAGAGGACGACCCGTCGGCTCTCCGCGTCGCCCCGAGCTGCGGCTCGGGACGACACGCGGGGTGAGCCCGTCGCCCGTGGGGACTTCTTACCCGTGGCGGGTGGCCGCGGCAGCCCGAGCGACCGTCTTCCGGGCTTCCGGAGCCGCGACCACGAGCACCTGGTCGCCCGCCTTGATGACGGTGGCGCCGCGGGGCGTGATCATCTCGGGCCCGCGCAGAACGGCGACGGCGGTGACTCCCGCGATCCTCCCCACGCTGTCGGCGACCGTGGCGCCCGCCAGATCGGAGCCGGCCTCGACCTCCAGGATGACCAGCGCGACGCTACCCCGGCCGAGCTCGACCGGCTCGCCCCAGCGCAGCAGGTTCACCAGGCGGGGGAGCTTCACGTCCTCGGGGTGGAGGTCGCCGCCTTCGAGCAGCTCGAGGGCTCGGCGTACGAGAAGGCCCTGGTGCAGCGGCGAGTCGTCCCGCGACTCGACCTGGGACTCGTACAGGGTGGGGTACTTCCGGCCCCGCGTCAGGCTCCGCTGGACCAGGAAGGCCAGCACGTTGGCCAGCATCGCGGGCACGATCAGGTCGTATCCGCCGGTCATCTCGGCCACCATGATGAGGGTGGAGATGGGCGTTCGAGCCGCGGCCGCGAAGACGGCGGCCATCCCGACCACCACGTAGGCGGCGACCGGTAGGTGGGTACCCGGCAGGATCTCGTGGACGACCATGCCGAGGGCAGCTCCGAGCATGCCGCCGACGGCGACGGTGGGGGCGAACACCCCGCCGGAGCCTCCCGAGCCGATGGTGACAGCCATGGCGGGGGCCTTGAGAGCGAGGATGAGGAGGATGGTCCCGAGGCCGATGCCCCCGGTCAGCGCGAGCTCCACCCAGCCGTAGCCGGTGCCCAGGATCTCCGGTGCGGCCATGCCGGCGAGACCCACGAGCAAGCCGCCGAGGGCCGGCTTGATGTGAGGCGGGCCGGGGATGCGTCGGAACAGGGTCCGGGTCCGGTAGAGCAGGGTCGGAAGGAGGGCGGCGAAGAGGCCGGCGAGGACGCCGAGGAGGGCGAAGCCCAGCAGCGAGATCGGCTCGTCGAAGCGTAGGTCGGCCGGTACCTGGAACAGGCTGTCCCACCCGGCCACGAAGCCGTAGGCCGCGTAGGCCGTCACGGCGGAGATCACCGTGTAGATCAGCGCCTCGGATTCGAAGACCATGCCGGAGTAGAGGATCTCGACCGAGAAGATGGCCATGCCCAGAGGAGCTCGGAACATGGCCGACAGACCCGCCGCCATCGAAGCGAGCAGGAGATGTCGCTTCCCCTGGCCGCGCAGCCCGGAGAACCGGGCCAGGATGGAGCCGAGGCCCACGGCGATCTGGGCCGTGGGGCCCTCCCTCCCGGCGACGCCGCCCGAGCCGATCGTGAGCGCCGAGGCCACGGCCTTGATGAACGGGATGCGCGGCCGCACTTCGCCGGCGCGCTGGTGGTAGGCGGCGATGGCCGCGTCGGTGCCGTGGCCCTCGGCCTCCGGGGCCCAGCGGTAGACGATGAGACCCGAGAGCAGGCCGCCCAGGGTCGTCACGGCGGGAATCCACAGGAGCGACCAACCGTTCGGCGAGATGCCCGGGTCGCCGGGCGTCGGCGCCCGGTAGCCCGCGAGGCCCTCCAGGAGTACCCGCTGCACGGCCTCGACCGCGAAGTCGAAGCCCAGCGCCGCCCCGGCGCCGAGCAGACCGACGGCGAGGCAGTAGACGAGGAGGCGGGTTCCGGGTCGAAAGAGGGGCAGGCCGAGGCTCTCGTCGGTGGCGGGGGATCCGTCGCTCACCACGGGCCCACCGGGCCGGAAAGACGCTTCGGCAATGGAGCAGGAGTAGTCAAGAGATCAGTGTAGCCGGGCTCGCGGGCCAGGTACACTGTATCGAGCCTCGACATCTCAACGGTCCCACGATGACGACCCCGCCACGACGACCCCACGCCGGATGACGACCGAGCTCCCGCGCCTCGCCTGTGGAACCAGCGGCTTCGCCTACAAGGCGTGGAAGGGCGCCTTCTACCCGGAGGGCCTGCCGGACCGGGAGATGCTGAGCTTCTACTCCGGCCGCCTCGCGGCCGTCGAGATCAACAGCACCTTCTACCGGCTGCCGAAGAGCGACGTGCTGGAGCGTTGGGCCGAGGCCACTCCCGAGGGATTCCGGTTCGCCCTGAAGGCGTCGCGCAGGATCACCCACTTCAAACGGTTGAAGGAGGTCGAGGAGCCGACGAGCTATCTGTTCGAGACGGCGGGTAGCCTGGGAAGCCGCCTGGGGCCCATCCTCTTCCAGCTCCCGCCCTTCCTCCAGCGGGATGACGGACGGCTGCGGGCCTTGCTCGAGCTGGTTCCGCCCGGGCGGAGGGTCGCCCTCGAGTTTCGCCATGCCTCGTGGTTCCAGGAGGGGGTGTACGAGCTGCTGGCGGAGCGCGACGCGGCCCTGGTCGTGGTCGACGGGGACGACCCGGAGCTCCTCGCGAGGCGGCCCACCGCCTCCCACGGCTACCTGCGTCTGCGCCGCGAGTCCTACGACCCCGAGGCCCTCCGCGGATGGGCCGAGTGGATCGCGGAGAGGGAGTGGGACGAGGTCCTCGTCTTCTTCAAGCACGAGGACGCCGGCGCCGGGCCGCGTCTCGCGACGGATCTCCAGGAGATCTACCGGGAGCTTCCCGGGTAGCCCGGAGACCCCGGCGAAGCTCGACCCGTCCCATCTCTTCGCAGACGAGGGAGGATCGGATGTGGCGCCGCTTTCGCGGGTGGCTCCGCCGTCTCCGACCGAGCCCCGGCCCGCCCTCAGGGTCCCAGCTCCTCCGGGCCCAACAGGGTCACCAGGTGGAAGTCGTCCCCGAGCCTGCCCAGGGCCAGAACCGACGCATCGGGGAGGTGGACCCGGAGCCGGTCCGCATCACCCACGAGCAGGCAGCTCGCCAGGCGTCCCAGGTACGGCAGGTGGCCCACGATGACGAGGTTCTCTCGGGTCTCGGCAATCTCGCGCGCGAGAGCCTCCGGGCCGTCGTCGGGGCCGAGCCCCCGACGCTCGCGCAGGGCCGTGGCCGGGAGATGGAGGGCGGAGGCGAAGATCTCCGCCGTCTGGCGGGCTCGCGCCCGATCCGAGTGCTCGATCCGGTCCACCGTCACGCGGTGGCTGGCGAGCCAGGCGGCCATCCGGCCGGCGCGCACCCGTCCCGTGGCGGAGAGGGGCCGCTCGGGCCGCTCGCCGCGCGGGACCGCGGCTCCATGACGGACCAGCAGGACGATTTGGGAGAGGTCCTTTCGCAGGTGGAGCATGGGGTCATTCTACCGGCGTTCGCGGCCGCGGGACGAGGCCGGGCGATGTCGATGCCGCGGCTGTCCTCTTGCCCGCTGGCGGCGTTGGGGTATGGAATTTCCGGAGCGGGACACTAGGATGGAGGCCGGGCGAAGAGCCCGCCCTCAGCACCCGTGCCGAGCACCCGTGACTCTCGTCCCCTTCCCCTGGTATGCCCCGTCGCCTCTCGCTGCCGCCTCTCCCCATCGACTCCGTCCTCCCGACGGTCGTCGAGAGGGTGACGGGCGCCGGATCGCTGGTCCTGAAGGCCCCGCCGGGGGCCGGCAAGACGACGCGGGTGCCGCCGGCGCTGATCGCCGCCGGGGTGGACGGGTTGGTGGTCGTCGCCGAGCCGCGGAGGATGGCGGCGCGAGCCGCGGCGCGACGGATCGCGTTCGAGCGGGGGTGGCGGCTCGGCCACGAGGTCGGATACCAGGTGCGGTTCGACCGGCGGTTCGACGCGGCCACGAGGATCCTCTTCGTCACGGAGGGGATCCTGTTGCGCCGGCTCCAGTCGGACCCCTTCCTGGACGGCGTCGGCGCCGTGGTGTTCGACGAGATCCACGAACGTTCCCTCGAGGCGGACCTGTCGTTGGCCATGGTCCGGCGCGTCCGACGGCAGGCTCGACCGGAGCTGGCGCTCGTCGCCATGTCCGCGACCCTCGACGTCAGCTCGTTGGCGGAGTTCCTGGGCGGGGCGCCCGTACCCGGGGCGCCCGTGCTCGAGGTGGAGGGCCGGGCTCATCCGGTGACCGTCGAGCACCGCGGCGCGGAGCCGTCACTGCCGGCGGCGGTGGCGGCCGGCGTGCGCGAGGCGCTGTCGCGGCAGGCCGGGGACGTGCTCGTGTTCCTGCCGGGCATGGCCGAGATCCGGCGCTGCGCGGACGCGCTGGGCGAAGCCGGTCCGGACCCGGGGCCGGAGATCGCGATCCTCCACGGCTCGTTGCCTCCGGAGGAGCAGGACCGCGTGCTGGCGCCGCGGTCCGGTGGCCGGCGGGTGATCCTGGCCACCAACGTCGCCGAGAGCTCGCTCACCGTCCCCGGCGTCGGGGCGGTGGTGGATTCGGGACGGGCCCGGGTCCTGACCCACGACCCGGCTGTCGGGCTCGATCGTCTGGAGACGCTGCGGATCTCCAGAGCCTCGGCCGATCAACGCACCGGACGGGCCGGGCGCGAAGGGCCGGGCCTGTGCCTGCGCCTGTGGACCGAGCTCGAGGACCGGGGGCTGGCCCCGACGGAGCTGCCCGAGGTCGCCCGGGCGGACCTGTCGGGCGCGATCCTGCAACTGCTGGCCTGGGGCGAGCCGGATGCGCGGGACTTCCCCTGGTTCGAGGCCCCGCCGACGGAGAGCCTCGACCGTGGCGAGGAGCTGCTCCGTCAGCTGGGCGCCCTGGGCGAGTCGGGGCTCACGGCCGCTGGCCGGGCGATGGCGA
Source organism: uncultured bacterium (assembly GCA_905479655.1). Taxonomy (GTDB): domain Bacteria; phylum Acidobacteriota; class Thermoanaerobaculia; order Multivoradales; family JAHEKO01; genus CAJQNK01. The sequence goes on from CAJQNK010000059.1 coordinate 5,375, forward strand.
GGCTCCCCGTGCACCCGCGGTTGGCCCGCCTCCTCTTCGAAGCCCATCGTCGGGGCGTTCTGGAACGGGCCGCCGTGGCCGCCGCCGTGCTCTCGGAGCGCGACCCGTTCCCCGGGGCGCGACGCTCGTCGCGGGAGGGCGAGCCGCCGCCAGCCGGTCGCTCCGACCTCGAGCCCCGCATCGACGCCCTGCTGGCCGTGCGCGACGGCCGGCCTCGTAGCCAGACCCCCTGGGGACCCCCGAGCCGGAGTCTCGCGGCCCACGCGCTTCGTGTCGCGGAGCAGCTGGCGCGAACCACTGTCGGAAGCCTCGGCTCCCCGGCCGCGACCTCGACCGAGCCGCAGCGGCAGCTCGCGGCGAGCTTGCTGGAGGCGTTCCCCGATCGGCTCTCGCGGCGTCGCGCGCCAGGCTCCGACCGCTGGTTGCGTGTCGGAGGCCGGGGAGCCCGGTCCAGCGCATCGAGCTCGGTGCGGACGGAGGAGCTCGCCTTGGCCCTGGAGATCGACCCGGGCCGCCGGGGCCAGCGGTCGGAGGGGTGGGTGCGCCTGGCGGTCGGGGTCGACCGGGAGTGGCTGCCCCCGGACCGTCTGACGACCGTGGAGTCGGTGGCGGTCGACCGGGAGACGGGGCGGGTCCGAGGCGCGCGCCGGTTGCTGTGGCTGGATCTGGAGCTCTCGGCCGTGGAGATCCCGGTGACCGACCCGGCGACGATCGAGGCGGCCCTCGTGGAGGCCGCGCGGGTGGATCCGGAGAGCGCTCTGGATCTCGGGAGTCGAGAGCCGGAGGCCGGGTTTCTCGCCCGTCTGCGCTGGCTGGCGGGGGAGCGGCCCGAGCTGGCTCTCCCCACCTTCCCGGCGGAGCGCCTCGGGGAGCTGCTGTCGGTCCTGGTCGCCGGGCGGCGGTCGCTGCCGGAGCTGGCGCGGACCCCGGTGGCCGGCGTCCTCCGGGGGCTGCTGACGCGGGATCAGGCCGAGGCCCTGGAACGCGAGGCGCCGGAGCGCCTCCAGGTGCCGAGCGGTTCCCGCATCCGTCTCGAGTACGAGCCGGGGCGACCCCCGGTCCTGGCCGTGCGAATCCAGGAGTTGTTCGGCTGGAGGGAGACGCCCCGGCTCGCCGGCGGCCGGGTTCGGCCCCTGCTCCATCTGCTGGCTCCCAACGGTCGTCCCCAACAGGTCACCGACGACCTGGCCGGGTTCTGGCTCAACGTCTACCCGGAGGTCCGGCGCGAGCTCAGGGGGCGGTATCCGAAGCACCCCTGGCCGGAGGATCCGTCCGGGGCGGCCGCCTGGCGACCGGGGCGCAGACGCTGAGTCGGGGTCCGGGAGCGGTCAGGCGAGCAGGGCTCTCGCCTCGTTGCGGATCAGCCACAGGTTGCGCAGGTAGATCGCCCAGCCGGTCGTCTGTCCCAGCACGCCGACGATGTCTCGGCGCCAGACGAAGTAGACGATCAGCAGGCTGGCGCCGGAGAGGCTCATCCACCAGAAGGCGACCGGGATCACGGATCGGCGGCTGCGCTCCGAGGAGATCCACTGAACCAGCATCCTGCCGGTGAAGAGGAGCTGGCCCAGGAGGCCGAGGCCGACCCAGGCGACGCCCAGGGGCCCGCTGATGTTCAGGAGCCGGAGCCACCAGCTCCGCCGGTGGGCGTCCTCCCACAGGAAGGTCGTGAAGGCCTCGGGCTCCAGGACCAGCACGCGGCCGTCCGACCACTCCAGGCGATAGTGCACGTCTCCGCCCGGCCCCTTCTCCAGGGTGATCCGCCGGGCGTCGGCCGGGCTCGGGTCGATCCGCAGGCGGATCGGAGAATCACCCGCTGCGGCCGATCCCGACTCGGCGTCCTGGCCCGAGATCGGCTGCCAGGACCCGATCCAGGCGACCAGCGACGCGACGATCACGAGTCCGAGACCGCGCGTCGCCGTCCGCCTCAATCGTCGTCCTCGATCCGGAAGCCGAGCTCCATCTTCACCTGGAACTCGGCCACGGAGTCGTCGACCACGCGGCCACGAGTCTCGAGAACCTCGAACCAGTGGATGTTGCGCAGGGTCCGCGCGGCCTCGGCGATGCCGTTCTCGATCGCGTCGTCGACCGATCCGGCGGAGGTTCCCACCACGGTCACCATCTTGTAGGTCTTGCTCATCGTCTCGTTCTCCCGGGCTCGTGTAGCTGTTGAGGCGAGGCGCGAGGATAGCCGATGGAGCCGGTGCTGGAGCCGGTGCGACAGGTGCTTCGTCAGGGGAGGCGGACCCGGGGCGGGTTATGTTATAGTCTCCGATCACTGAGAATGTACTTTTGACTTTTTCGAACGTCTTCCCAACGAGGGTGCCGTGCCAATTCGACTCCTTCGCCGCGCCGGGGCGCTCGCAGCGATCCTTCCCCTGATCGCCGCCTTCGCCGCCCAAGCGGCCCTTGATCCTCCGCTAAGACTGGATTTGGACAACCGGTTTCCGCCGCCGGGCGGCTCGATGACCTTCACGGTCACCGGCCCGGCCGGGGCGAATGTCCAGATCAAGGCCTCTCCGGGCGTCGATCGTCTCGACCTGCCGGCCTGGGGGACCATCTTCCTCGATCTCTCGAAGTTGGCGACGGTCGGCTCGGCGGTGCTCTCCGAGACCGGCGAGGCGACCGTGGTGGTGCCGGTGCCCGACATCGCCGAGAGGTTGGACCAGCTGCTCTATTTCCAGGCGGCCGGTCGGCTCGACGGCTCGCAGGGGGTGTCGAACGCCGTCTCGATCCGACTCTCCGAGGCGCCGCCTGCGGGTCCACGCCGGCCGGGGGCTCTCGTGGTCGATTCCGGAGGGCAGAAGGCCTGGGTCGCGCACGAGGACGACGGCACCCTGTCGGTCGTCGATCTCGTCACGGGGGCGAAGACCTCGGACCTGCCGGTCGCCGTCCCCGACACCGCGCCGGTCCGTGGCGTCAGGCTCGAGATCGACCCCGACGGACGCAACCTGTTCCTCGTCGACCCGCGACGCCGCGAGGTGGTCGTGGTGGACGCCGCCTCCGACTCGGTGGCGGCCAGGATTCCCGTTGCGGCGGGGACCCGCGACATCGCCTTCGACTTCGCCGCGGAGCGGCGGATCTACCTCACGAACGAGCGGAATCACGAGGTCTCGGTCCTGGTGGAGGAGCCGATCGGCGTGTTCACCGTGGCGGACGCCCTGACCCTCGAGGGGCGCGGCCCGGGTCCGGTGACCGTGGACGGGGACGGCCGGCTCCTGGTGGGGCAGTGGATGACCCACGAGGTGGAGGTCGTGGACCCCTCGGTCGCCGGCGGCCTGTCGGTCGCGCACATCGCCCTGGGGGCCCTGCCGCACGAGATCGTCGTCGTGGGTGACCGGGCGTTCGTCACCACCTTCCGACCCGGCGACGGCGTGCCGAGCGACGAGGGGGGGACGGGCGACGGCAACAACGTCGTCGTGGAGATCGACCTGGTCGGGGCGACCGTCGTCGCGGACCACCTGACCGACCTGGGAACGGACTTCGGCGCCGCCGCCACGGACGGATCGCTGCTCGCCTTCGTGGCCCAGGGCTCCGGCACCCTGATCGTCGCGGACACCGCGGATCTCTCCCTGCTGGACTCGCTCAACGTGGCGCCCGGTGAGCCCACGACCCACCTCGTGGCGGTCGAGCTGACGACGGATGCGGGGGGCGCCGCGGTCTCGGCCCTGGCCCTCCAGCGGTTCCGTGAGAGCCTGCGAGTGGTGGACCTGAGCGTCGGCCCGCCGTACCTCCAGGGCGCGGAGGTCCCCCTGGCGTGGAGCGGCCAGCCCCGGGTGCCGGGCCTCGACCTGGGGCCGCAGGAGATGGGTCAGTGGCTCTTCTCGACGGTGGAGTTCTTCAACGGTCGGCCGGCGACGCCGAACCGGGTCACCTGCGAGACCTGCCACCCCAGCAGCTTCTCCACGGGCCTGATCCACCCGGCGACGTCCAATGGCAAGCAGGCCCAGGTGCTCTTCGACACGGGCAGCACGGGGCCGTGGCTGCACAAGGGGAACGTCCCGGATCTCGTGACCAAGACGGCGCTCCTGTTCAACAACCACGGCACCGTGGGAGGCGAGCTGGATCCGGGCCACGCCCAGTCGATGACCGATCTCCAGGCGACGGGCTTCGGGGTTCCCAGCAGCCCGTTCCTCGACGCCTCCGGAGCGATGTCCGCGGCTGCCGAGGCGGGGAAGCTCGTCTTCGAGGGCGACGCGGGTTGCGCCGTGTGCCACGCGGCGCCGCTGTTCATCCCGGAGGCGCCCGAGCCCCTGACGATCGAGGCCGGCGTCGGGACCGGTCTCGTGCCGGCGAACGTGCCGAGCCTGCGGGGCCTCTGGGCGAGCGCGCCGTACCTCTGGAACGGCGCGGCACCGACCCTGATGGACGTCCTCACCACCTCCAACCCCGCCGATCTTCACGGGACCACCTCGACTCTGACGCAGCAGCAGTTGGAGGACCTCGTGGCCTATCTCGAGTCGCTTTGAAGTGGCCAGTTCGGAGTGCCCAGTTTGGAGCGCCCTGTTTGAAGTTCCTGTCCAATCCACTCGAAATGGAGTCCGTCATGTCTCCCAGCTCCCGCCAGCGCCCCCTCCTCCTCGTCCTCGTCGTCGCGGCTCTGCTCGCCGGTCCGACCTTCGCCGCCGCCACCGCCGTGGTGGCCCGATCGGCGGCGCCGGGAGTTCCGGCGGCGCCCAGCAACCTGGTCGGCTACTCGGCCGACGTGGGCGGCGACGCCGCCAACTGGTGCTTCGACTCGGTCGGGAGCGCCGACTTCTCGGCTGGTGACTCCGTCGCTCTCAGCCTGGTCTGGGACGATGTGGTCGACGACAGCCCGGGGCTGGAGAGCTACACGGTCACCTGGGGCGTTCTGGCCGGAGCCTCGCCGGTGATCCTCGGTCCCTTCGGCTGCGACTTCGACCTCTCGGCCTTCGAGCCCGGGCAGGCCGTGGGTCTCTGCTGCGCCTTCTTCACCAACCCCCTGCCCTCCCCGCCGCAGGCGGCGAGCGTTTCCTGGGGCGGCAAGGTGCAGGACCCGACCGGGGCTTCCGTGCAGGGGATCCTCGGCTCGTTCGACGTTTCGCCCTGAGCGCACCGACCGGCCGTTGCCGAACAGTCGTGCCGCGTTGCGGCAGGGCTGTTCATCCTCCGTTCATCAGAGTTTGAGGAGCCTGGGGGATGGCGCTCGCTTTGCCGAATGCCGCGCTGTGGTGTAAGCTCCTCAGCCTCCTTTGGAGTTTATCCGACTGCCCGTCCCTTATCGATGGCGCCTTCCATGGGATAGGACGATGAACGGAGAAGATCTGGACCAGATTCGGGAAGAGATCGACGAGCTCGACGAGACCATCGTGAAGGCTCTGGCCTCTCGGCGGGAGCTGGCCGGGAGGATTCTCGAGTCCAAGAACGACTCGGGGTCGCCGCTGCGCGACGGCGGGCGCGAGGAGTCCATCCTCGGCCGCCTGATCACCATGGGGCGGGGCCTCGGCCTCGACGCCCACTTCGTGACGAGGATCTTCCACGAGGTGATCGACGACTCGGTGCGTTCTCAGCAGATGATTCTGCTGGACTCCGGCAAGGGGGCGGCCGCTCAGCACAAGAGGGTCGCGTTCCAGGGGATCGACGGCGCCTACAGCCACCTCGCGGGCCAGCGCTTCTTCTCGGCCCGCCTCGATCGCTCGACCTTCCTCGGTTACCCGACCTTCGATGCGGCGCTCAAGGCGGCGGAGAAAGGCGACGCCGACTACGCGGTGCTGCCGGTGGAGAACACCACCGCCGGGAGCATCAACGAGGTCTACGATCTGCTGTCGAAGGCACGCCTCTTCATCGTGGGCGAGACCGTCTTCCGGATCGACCACTGCCTGCTCGGTCTCCCGGGAACCGAGGCGAAGAACATCAAGTCCGTCTTCTCCCATCCGCAGGGCATCGCGCAGTGCATGAAGTTCCTCTCGGGAGTGGAGTGGGAACGCCACTACGCGAGTGACACGGCCGGCGCGGTGCAGAAGGTCAAGGAGGAGGGGGATCCGACCCAGGCCGCCATCGCCAGCCACGAGGCTGGAGAGCTCTACGGCCTGGACGTGATCCGCCGCAACATCGCCGACCAGCGGGACAACTACACCCGCTTCCTCGTGCTGGCCCGCGAGCCCATCTCCGTCGACTCGAGGATCCCGTGCAAGACCTCGATCGTCATGGCGACGCCGCACGAGCAGGGGGCGCTGCTGCGTCCCCTGAGCATCCTCTACAACCACGACCTCAACCTCACCAAGCTCGAGAGCCGGCCTCGCCCGGATACTCCGTTCCAGTATCTTTTCTACCTGGACCTGGAGGGCAACGCCGCCGACGAGGACGTGCAGTTCGCCCTGGACGAGCTCAAGGGCGCGACCAGCTTCCTGAAGATCCTGGGTAGCTACCCCGCGGAGCCGCGCGAGCGCGCGGTGCCTTCGGAGCGCACGCTTCTCGCGGCTTCCGAGACGCCGGAAGCCGAGGCGGCGACCGTGGACGCGGAGGTCGCGGCGGCCAAGCCGAAGAAGAAGGTGAGCTACAAGCTCGCCAGCCGCGAGTACAAGGAGCAGGACACGGTCCTGGAGGTCCGGGGCGTGAAGATCGGCGGCCCCGAGTTCGTCGTCATCGCCGGCCCGTGCTCCGTCGAGTCCAAGGACCAGATCCTCGCCTGCGCCCGGCAGGTCAAGGAGGCCGGCGCGCACATCCTGCGCGGCGGCTGCTTCAAGCCGCGGACCAGCCCCTACAGCTTCCAGGGTCTGGGCTACGAGGGCGTCGACCTCCTGGTGGCGGCGGGCCACTCCTACGATCTGCCCGTGATCACCGAGGTGCTGTCGCCCATCGACGTCCAGGCGGTGGCGGAGACCTCCGACATCCTGCAGGTCGGTGCGCGCAACATGCAGAACTTCAGCCTCCTCAACGAGGTCGGCAAGGTGAACCGGCCGGTGCTGCTGAAGCGGGGCATGAGCGCCACCGTCGACGAGCTGCTGAACGCCGCCGAGTACATCCTCGGCCAGGGCAACCAGCAGGTGATCCTCTGCGAGCGCGGCATCCGGACCTTCGAGACCGTGACCCGCAACACGCTGGACCTCGGCGCCATCCCGATCCTCAAGCGGATGACCCACCTGCCGATCATCGTGGACGTCTCCCATGCGGCGGGCCAGCGGGACCTCGTGGCACCGCTGGCGATGGCCGCCTTCGGCGTGTCGCCCCACGGCTTGATGATCGAGATTCACCCGGAGCCGGAGAAGGCCTTGAGTGATGGACCCCAGTCCCTGCGCTTCCCCGAGTTCACCAGCCTGATGCGGGAGATCCGGGGGCGACGGCTGGCGATCGTCGATCGTCGGTCGGCCTAGCAGCCCGTGGTGGAAGCCGGGCGCGAGCGAGAGCGCGCAATCTTCTTCGGAATCAAGGCGGGAAGCCGCACTCGATTCGGTGAATCGGGGAGGATTCCCAACGAAGAGTCCGGAGAAGAGGGCCGCTCGTAGCGTGTCTCGCCTTTCACCAGGGGCTGCTAGAGGGGCCCGGCCTCACCTCAGAACAGACACACCCGGTACAACCCGTCGTCCGGCGTCGACGTCCCGCCCGCGAGGTCCCAGAGGACCGAGGCGTAGAGGCAGCGGCCGGCGGCGTCCCACGCGACGAACGTGACGTT
>CAJQNK010000060.1 GCA_905479655.1 uncultured bacterium
GGCCGCGGCGGTCCTGGGCTGGGTGGCGGCCCCCCGCTCCCACGCGGTGGTGCTCCTCGAGCCGGACGCCGACCAGGTGGTCTTCGCCCAGCGGGAGAACGGTGCCTGGCTCGCCCACGTCACCGCCGGCGTCGCCCTGGAGTACGACACGTCCTATACCGTCGAGGTCGCCTTCGACAGCGCCGACTTCCACGTCCTGCTGGACGGAGAGCTCCTGATCCAGCAGCCGAACGCCGCCGCCGCCGAGCCCCACGGCCGCTTCGGCTTCGGCTCGCGCGACGCCGACCTCGCGGTCGAGAACTTCTTCGTGGTGCGAGAGAGCGGCGGCTGAGGCGCGGCGAGGTGAGCGACCGCGACGCCCCTTGCCACCGACACCTCCTCTCGCCGTGTGTCAAGCTGGGCCCCTGCTGTTAGGGTAAACGAGCGATGGGCGGCAGGATCCCTCGACCCGCGAGGCGAACCGCCGACCCGAACATGCCAGGAGATCCCCTTGACCCCGCACCGCGAAGACGAGTACCACGACGACATCATCTACCCCGACACGATCCCCTTCGTCCTGGTCCACCTGGCCTGCTTCGCGGCGATCTGGACGGGCGTGAGACCGCTGGACGTCGCCGTGGGCCTGGGCCTCTTCCTGGTGCGGATGTTCGGCGTGACCGCCGGCTTCCACCGCTACTTCTCCCACAAGTCGTTCCGCACCAGCCGCGTCGGCCAGTTCCTGCTCGCCTTTCTGTGCCAGACCTCGGCGCAGAAGGGCATTCTGTGGTGGGCCGCCAAGCACCGCGAGCACCACCTCCACTCCGACACCCCGCTCGACGTCCACTCGCCGAAGCAGCGCGGGTTCCTCTTCGCTCACCTGGGCTGGATCTTCTCGAACGAGAAGGGCGCGGCCGACTACAGCCGCGTGAAGGACCTGACCCGCTTCCGCGAGCTGGTGTGGCTCAACAAGATGGCGAACCTGCCGGCCGTCGTGCTGGCCGTAGCGGTCTTCGCGACCCTCGGCTGGTCCGGCCTCGTGGTCGGCTTCTTCTGGAGCACGGTGCTCCTCTACCACGCCACCTTCGCGATCAACTCGCTCGCCCACGTCGTCGGCAATCAGCGCTACGTCACCGGCGACGACTCGCGCAACAACTGGTGGCTGGCGCTCGTCACGCTGGGCGAGGGCTGGCACAACAACCACCACTACTACCAGGCCTCCACGCGTCAGGGCTTCCGCTGGTGGGAGATCGACATCACCTACTACGTCCTGGTGGTGCTCTCCTGGACCCGCCTCGTCTGGGGCCTCCAGTCGCCGCCGGCGTCCGTGATCCGCGGCGAGAAGCCCCTACCCCGCCCCCTGGTGGAGCGCGTCGCCCGGCAGCTCGCCGAGACCTTCCCGGTCGAAGGCCTCGCGGCCAAGGCCCGGGCCGGCTGGGAGCAGCGCCTCGAGACCGCGCGCGTCGACCTGGGGAGCCTGCGGGCCAAGGTGCGAAGCGCGCGGAGCCAGGTCGGCGCCTCGCTCTCCGAGCTCCACCTGCCGGAGCTGCCCGAGCTGCCGAGTCTCCCGGAGCTCCCCAGCGTGGACGAGCTCAAGGCGCGAGCCCGGGAGATGTTCGCGGCGCAGACGGCGTCGCTCGACGACATCGTCGCCCGGGCCCACGAGCTGCTCCGCCAGCGGGTGGCCCTCGAGATCCTGGTCGCCGAGCCCTCGCCGGCCTGAGCGCCGCGGATCCGTGCAGCCTGCCCTCGGCGGGTGAACGGTGACCTCACGCGGAGGCGCGGAGTACGAGCGCCTCGCGCGCGGGCCGTCCACCGCCCTGCGGGCCCACCTGGCCGTGCTGGCCTGGCGCCCTGATGGTCACCAAGGTCCACGGACGCCGATCCGGCGACGCCTCTCCCCTGGAGGACGCCGCGATCCTGCAACGGACCGTCAACCGGCTGCGGCGGAGTCCCCTCGTCCCGAAGGGCGTCCACCGCTTCGCGACACACGAGGAGGCGGAGCGATGGATGATCGAGCAGACGGCCCGGCTTCACGCGCGCCGGAGCTCGAGGACCTGACCGGCCTCTGCCGGGCTCTGGACGAGGCGGGAGCCCGCTACCTGCTGATCGGCGGCTTCGCCGTCATCCTCCACCCTCTGGGGCGACCGGGCCAGCGAGCACAGGTCCGGGCCCGGGTACCAGGCGAATCGGAGCCCGGCGTTGCTAGCCTGCCCTTCTCACCGGGTGTCGTAGACCGTCGTTCAGGGAGACACCGTCGGGACCACCCAGCCACGGGACGAGCGCCCCTCCGACTCGGTTCTCGACTATCCGCTACGGGCTGTGATCGTGGTCCATCGCCTGGCCGACGCCCTCGACGCGGGCCTCGACAGTCAGCGAGCCGGCACGCTCGAAGGTCAGCACCAGCTCAACGCGCTCGGAGCCCTCCGGCATCGCCGGCAGCCCCATCGCCATGCCGTGACGACCCCCGGGGGCGAGCTCGAGCCGGCCGCCGGCCGGGATCTCGTAGCCTTCGGGGCGCGCCTCCATCTTCATGGTGGTCCCCTCGGCTCGCGTCGCGTGGAGGGAGACGGGCGTCTCGCCCATCTGGATGGCGGTCAGGCGGTCGGCCGCCGCGGTGGGGTTGTCCACGGTGAGGTAGACGGCCGCCACGCCGCCCGGGGAGAGCACCAGCCGGGCGTCTTCGACG
>CAJQNK010000061.1 GCA_905479655.1 uncultured bacterium
GCCTCCCGGTTCGACAGGTGCCCGTGTCGGCCCGCGATCCGCTGCTTGAGCGGCCAGGGATACGGGCCCTCCCGCAGCAGGGTGAGATCGTGGTTCGTCTCCAGGACGAGCGCGTCGAGGTCGCGGAGGCGACCCCACGCGAGCCGGCTCCGAGCGCCCAGATCTGCGACCACCCCGACGCGGCGTCCGAAACGATCCTCGACGACCAGCCCCACGGGCTCGCGCGCGTCGTGCGGCACCAGGAAAGGCTCCACCTCGAAGCCCGACATCTCCGTCCGATAGCCGGAGCGGATCCGCTCGAGCCGCGGTGGCTGCTTGCCCCAGGCCACCTGCAGACGGGTCCCCTCCGTTGCGTAGACCGGCAGGTCGTTTCGCCACCCGAAGCGCCTCGCCCCGCGGCTGTGATCCCCGTGCTCGTGGGTGAGCACCATGGCGCCGAGCGAACGAGGATCCACGCCGACCCGACCCAGGCGCCGCTCGAGCTCGCGGCACGAGAAACCCGCGTCGACCATCAACCTGTCGTCGCCACACTCGAGAACCAGGGAGTTGCCGCCGCTGCCCGACCCCAGGACGGCGAGGCGCAATGGAGGGGTGTCGAACCCCAGCGCCATTTGCATCTGCGGACGGTATCACAAGGGGTCGAGGCTCCACGGCTCAGCGGCCGGCGGCCGGCGGTCCGTGGTGAAGGCGAAACACGCTGACTAGAACTCGTACGTCTCCCCCTGCTCCAGGAACCCCAGGTCCGGATACCCGAGGGCCTCGACCTCCCGGCGCACCGCCTCGATCGACGGTGGCTTGATGTGATGTACGAGGATCGGGACTCGTCGCTCCAGCTTCCGGAGCTCCCGTTCCAGGGTCGCCGGCGTCAGGTGCAGGGAGAGGTCGGCGACATTCTGCATCGCGGTCTCGAAGCTGGTGTCGATGCAGATCGCCCGGAGGTTGGCCACGCGATTGGCGATCTCCCACAGGCGCACGGTGGGACCCGTGTCGCTCGACCACAGGAGCGACCGGCCCTGCTTCTCGATCAGGTACCCGAAGGTCGGCACCAGATGATCCACGACGATGGGAACGAAGGTGACCCCGTCGATCATCCGCGGGACCTCGGCCTCCAGCTCGTGGAATCGAATCGCGGGCAGGAGGTGGTTGGGGAGGCGGCTGAAGTCCGGCCAGGTGTCGTTGTTGAACAGGTGCTTGCGGACGGAGTAGATCGTCGCTCGCGAGCCGTAGATGTCGATGGGCCCGTCGAGCCGGCCGTAGACGTTCTCCACGAAGAACGGCAGGGACGCGGTGTGGTCCATGTGCGAATGGGTCAGCACGATCGACCTCACCTGGGCCTGCCGGTCGATGGGCAGGGCCTGGGTGATCGAGCCGGCATCCAGGGCGATGCGCTCCTCGATGAGGAGCGAGGTCACCCGGCAACGCGGACTCTCGCCTCCGTAGGCTCCCAACACCTCGATCTTCATCCGACGGATCCCCCCCTCCAGACCGGTCCCGGAGACGCCGCCCGACCCGGACAGCGCCCCGGGACCCTCGAGGCCCTCGGGAGCGACGTCAGAAGCGATTGCCGATGAAGAACGACGTCTTGAAACCGTTCGTGAGGGTCTGGTCGAAGTCCCAGATCTTGGCGAAGCTCCAGTTCCAGTCGAACCCGAAGAGTCGCAACGAAAAACCCCAGCCGTAGGAAGAGACGGCATCGGCCAGGGAGTTGTTCTCGCTGTCCCAGAAGTCGAAGTCCTGGTACTGGTCGAAGTACGCACCGCCCACGTCGAGGAAGATGAACCCTCGAATGCCCTGGAAGGCGATGACCGGCGTCGCCAGCACGTCGATCAACGGGAAGCGGAGCTCGGCATTGGCGAAGAACGCCCGGTCGCCCACCAACGACCGGAAGTCGAAGCCCCGGACCGTGTCGAGCCCACCGAAGTAGTAGGGGTTCGGGAAGTTGCCGTCGCTCATGTAGCCGACACCCCGGAACGCCAGGCTCATGCGCCGGGTCAGGGGGACGTACTGCCGGAAGTCGAGGTACAACGACGCGGTGAGGGTGTTCTCCGTCTCGCCTTCCGTCTTGTCGAGGTCGGGCGCGTAGTTCGCCGAGATCCGCCAACGGCGACCGCTCATCGGGCCCCACTGCTCGAAGATCGTGCTGTCCCCGACCACGGCGAGGTCGAGGAACGGGTAGTCGTCGCTCCTCGGTGTGATCACGGGGATGATCCCGCCGGTCTCGTCGTCGATCTCGAAGGTCTGGAAGTCGATCTCGCGCAGTTGGTAGCCGCCTCCGAACTCGATCCGGTGGTAGAAGCCCAGCGGGTAGATCAGCGACGCCGAGGCGCCGGTCTGCGTGAACGCCGCTTGGCCCCGACGGAGGAACCCGGAGGCGTCCTGCCCGATGAAGAAGTCCCGGTCGTCGTACAGCCGCACCTGCCACTGGAGCCGGTTCGACAGGTCGACGTAGGTGGCATTGAAGTTCTGGAAGCTCGAGATCGACTGGAAGTAGGCGATGATCCGCCGGTCGCCCAGATAGTCCGAGAAGAAGATCGACGTGTTCCCGATGAAGGTCTGGTCGTCGGACACGCCGATGTTGACGTTCGCGTCCTCCAGGAAGAACTTGAAGCCCCCGTAGCCCTCCTTGTTGCCGTCGTCCACCGCGACCTCGATCGCCGGCTCGAACCGCGGAAGATCCTCCGTGCTGAGGGGTGCCGCCTCCTCGGAGACGCCCTCGGCGATCAGAATGGGCTCCGTGATCGGGTCGTCGACATCGAGGCGGTAGAGGTCGAAGCGCCCCTTCCAGAAGGCCGTGTAGACCAGGCGCTCCTCGCCGTCAGGCTCGGTCAGGACGGTGGGCTGGAAGCAGCCCGTGACGGAGTTCGTGTATTGGCGGACGACACCGGATCCCAGATCCAGGCCGTAGATGTTGTTCGCGCCGGTCCGGTCGGACGTGAAGTAGATCCGCTCGCCGTCCGCGGAGAACACCGGGTCGGTCTCGTCGTGCTCGCCCGTCGTCAACTGGTAGCGGACCGAGGGGTCGTCGACGGACACCCGGAACAACTTCGAGAAGCCGCCCACCACGCTGGTGAAGACGATGGACGAGCCGTCCGGCGAGTACGTCGGGGCCGCGTCGAAGACCTCGTCGCGTGTCAGGTTGCTCACCTCGCGGGTCTCGAGGTCCAGCAGGAAGATGTCGAACTGGCCGTCCGCCCAGGCGCTGAACGCCACCGTGCGGCCGTCCGGACTCCAGGCCGGCGCCAGCTGCTGCTCGACGCCGTCCATCGGGACGATCTCCTCGATCTTCTTCTTCAGGACGTCGAGGATGACGAGACTCCGCCCCTTGTTGCGCCTGGCGAAGACGGCGAGCCGATTGCCGTCGGGGGAGAAGGTGAGATCGCGCCCTCCCTGCCAGCCCAGGGTCAGCTCCTGGGCCACGAAGTACTGGAAATCATTCGTGTAGCCCTTGGTCAGGTTGCTGAGCAGGGTTCGACTCTTGCTGTCGAACAGGACGACGTCGACATCGCCGCGCTCCGTGCTGAACGCCGCGACCAGGTCGCCGCCCGGGGACGCCACGGGGGACGTCTCCTGGGTCGGACCGCGGTCGGTGCGGAAGGGGCGGCCAAAGTCCGAGGGCTCACCGGTCTCCAGGAGCTCCGCGAGGTAGCGCTGCCGCAGCCAGCGGCGGAACTCCATGTCGAAGTCCTCGGGATCGATCTGGAAGGTCCTCTCCAGGGCGCGATCGACGCGGCCGCCGAAGGTGTTGCGCAGCTCGACGACGAAGTCGCGGAACCCCTCCTGGCCCCAGCGCTCCTCCATGAAGTCGAAGACGGCGTGGCCGAAGCGGTAGGCGAAGAAGCCACCGAAGTCGAGGGAAACCGACGGAATCCGGTCGTTCACCACCGCGTCGCGCAGGAACATCCGGTCCCGGGCGGTCTCGTCCTTGGCCATGTAGCTGGCCATCCCCTCCATCACCCAGGTCGGCGGACTCGAGGCGACGCCCCGGCCGATCCTGCCCCCGAACAGGATGTGGTACTGGAAGATGTGGGTCAGCTCATGGAGCATCAGCGCCATGAGGTCGGGATCCGCGAGATCCAGCGGCATCACCATCCGGTTCCTCACGGGGCTGGCGAACGCTCCGACACCCTCGGGGATGAAGTTCAGGATGATGTTGTTCTGCTCGAAGGCCGAGTGCGTCTCGTAGACGATGAGCGGCGTCGGCTCCTGGATCTGGTGGTCGAACTCGCGCGACAGGTGGTCGTAGGCGCTCTCGGCGAAGGAGACCACCTTCTGCAGCAGGTCCGCATCCTCGGTGTAGTAGTACACGTCGAAATGCGTGGAGTGGTAGATCTGCCAGTCGAAGTCGCGGTACTGGACCTTGTTCTTTCCGAACTGCGCCGCCGCCGGCTCGACCGCCACGGTCGCCGCGACAAGGAGCAGGAGCAGAACGAGGAAGAAAGACCTTCGAGGGGTCACGGATGGCCTCCTGGGCTCAATCGGTGAAAAGTGTGCGGATGGTCTCGACCCGTCGCTCCGCGAAGATCCCGGCGATGCGGTCCTCCAGGGCGTACAGGTTCTCGAACATCCCCATCAGCGGATCGGCGCCCTCACCCTCGAAGCTCTTGAAGTCCTTGAAGTTGTCCGAGTAGAGCAACTCACCGGTGCGACCGTCCATCACCTGCATGACGATGTCGTACTCGAACCCGGTCTGCTCCACGAGCACCTGCCGGTAGTACGTCCGTCCGTCGAAGGGCGACACGTACTCCTCCGTCCGGTAGCCGCTCCGGTCCTGGATGTCGAAGTCCAGGCTGCCCGTCAGGATCAGGTCGGCCTGGGTGCGCTCGCCGAGCGCGCTCCAGAAGTCGATGTCGCGAGACAGGAGGTCGAGATCGTAGATCGGATAGTCCACGGGACCCGTCTCGACGACCTTCAGGGTCGTCTGACGACGCAGCAGGCGGAACAGGTAGCGCTCGAACTCGCGCTGGATGTCCAGCCCCCTCCGCTGGACGGCCTCCTGTCCCTCCTGCGTGACCACCAGGAACGGCGCGACCGTGACGGTGCGACGGTCCGACAGGTCCAGGCGGGCGCGCACCGGGAGCTGCAACCGGACCTCCACCGAGCCCGCGACCACGGGCCCGGCGGCCAGCGCCAGGAAGAAGCCGACGCCCAGCGCCGCCCAGAGGCGGCGGGTCGAGGCCGACCCGGGTCGGTTCGATCGTCGGTCGGTGCGCTCAAGCATCGCCTTCTCCTTCGGCCGCCGCCGTCTCGTCCTCAACCTCCGCCTCCGTCGCCGCGCCCTCCTCTTCGGAAGCCTCGGCGGGCTCTGCCTTGAAGCTCTGGTAGAACTCCGCGAACCGCGAGTAGTTCTCCTTGAGATCGCGGTTCCCCGGATTCGCCTTGAGCGCACCCTGGTAGGCCTCGAGGGCCTCCTCGAACAAGCCGTTGGCCTCGTAGGCGACGGCCAGGTTGTTCAGCACCCGGGGGTTCGACGGCTCGAGCTTCTCGGCCTGCTTGAACCGGAACAGCGCCTCGCTCCAGAGACCGCGCCGCGCCATGGTCACCCCGAACTCGAGCTGATCCGAGGCAGGCCCCGCCTGCGCCGGGAGCGAAAAGGCCAGGAGCGCCGCCAGGGCGAGAAGAACAGCCCCGAAGCAGCGGGTCTCGCGGATCCAGTTCAAGGTCGGTCCTCGCTTCCTAAGGTTGGCGGCCACCACCCCTCCCCGAATCGATCCCCCGGCGCGCCGCGTCCGCGCAGTATATACGACGCCCGCTCGTCCCAGAGACCGCTCTCGACGGGCTCCAGCACCCCGCCGGGAGCGTCCCGGCGACATCCTCTCGGCACCCCGTGCACGCCGCGGTGAGCGATCCCGGGGACCGATGGCGTCCATGAAGGGACAGGGGGTGCGGCACACGACGCGAACCGCGCCGAGCGGGACCTGGCGACTCCGGGATCCCGCGACGCCGCCCCCCCGAGTCCGGGGCAGCGAGCCTCCCGCGGGACGACCCGGAGCCAACGACCAACGACAGTGGACCCGGCATGGACACCGACCGACTTCTGATCGCCCTCTCGGCAGACCCTCGAATGGATCGGCAAACCCTCTGCCTCCTGGCCCGCGAGGTCGAGGCCTGGAGTCGGGCCACGACCTCCGAGGCCGGCGAGGTCGCCCGCAGCCTCGGCGTCCCCGCCGCCGCCCTGCGCCGGGCGCTGCGCGTGCGAGACGCCGGCAGCCCGGGGGCTTTCTCGGCTCGCCGCGCGGCCCGCGCGGCCGGCTGCCGGCTGGTGAG
This sequence comes from uncultured bacterium, assembly GCA_905479655.1. Classification (GTDB taxonomy): domain Bacteria; phylum Acidobacteriota; class Thermoanaerobaculia; order Multivoradales; family JAHEKO01; genus CAJQNK01. Next base: position 6,265 of record CAJQNK010000061.1, read on the forward strand.
CCTCGGCCACCCCGACTACCCGATGGCCCTGCGCGACCTCTCCCTGCCGCCCCCGGTCCTCTACCTGCGGGGTCGGTTGCCGGCACGGCCGGCCGTGGCGATCGTCGGCTCGCGGCAGGCCGACGCCTATGGCCTCGAGGTCGCCGCTCTGTTCGGCCGGGAGCTCGCCGCCCGCGGTCTGACCGTCGTCTCGGGCCTGGCGCGCGGGGTCGACACCGCCGCGCACCGCGGCGCGCTCGAAGCCGAGGGCGGCACGACGGCGGCGGTCCTGGGCACCGGCATCGACGTCGACTACCCGCGGGGGCACGGCAGCCTCCGTCGGCGGATCTCGGCGAGCGGAGCCCTGGTCACCGAGTTCCCCCCGGGATCTCCGCCCCAGGCGTGGCACTTCCCGGTCCGCAACCGCCTCATCGCGGGGCTGGCCAGCGGCGTCCTCGTCGTGCAGGCCGCCGTGCGCTCCGGCTCCCTGGTCACGGCCCGGCTGGCCCTCGAGCTGGGTCGGGACGTGTGGGCAGTTCCGGCCCCGATCTTCGATCGGCGGGCCGTCGGGCCCAACACCCTGATCCGAGACGGCGCCCTCGCCGTACAGACTCCACGCGACGTGATCGAGGCCCTGCCCGACGCGATCCGTCGGCAGCTCCGTCCGGCGGGCGCTTCTCCGGTGAAGACCGCGCCCCCCGGCGACCCCGGGAAGCTGCTGGCCCACCTGCAGGCCGGTCGCTCCTACCGCGTGGAAGCCCTGGCCGGCGCCCTCGCCTGGTCCACCGAGCACACCCTCGCGGCCCTCCTCGAGCTGGAGGTCTCCGACCACCTGACCCGGCTGCCCGGACCCGCCTGGAGGCGACGCCTCTGAGCCCACGGCCCGTCGCTCCACGCGCCCACCCCGGCTTGCGACCGTCTCACCGCGGGTGGTAACGTCCCGCCCCCGGCCGGGGGCAGGCCTTCCCGGCACAGGGTCCACCCGCACACGACCCGAGATCGAGAGCTCCCGTGACGAAGAACCTGGTAATCGTCGAGTCCCCGGCCAAGGCCGAGACCCTTTCTCGGATCCTCGGCGCGGGCTACCGCGTCCTGGCCTCCTACGGCCACGTTCGGGACCTGCCCGAGAGCGCCGACGAGATCCCCGCCAAGCTCAAGAAGGAGGCGTGGGCCCGTCTGGGTGTCGACGTCGACCACGGTTTCGAGCCGCTGTACGTCGTGTCGAGCGACAAGAAGCGACACATCCGGGAGCTGAAGAAGGCCCTGGCGGGGGCCGACGAGCTCCTGCTGGCGACTGACGAGGACCGGGAGGGTGAGAGCATCTCCTGGCACGTCGTCGAGCTCCTGAAGCCCACGATCCCCTCCCGGCGCATCGTGTTCCACGAGATCACGGAGGAGGCGATCCTGGCCGCCCTCGAGGCGCCCCGCGCGATCGATCTGGACCTCGTGCAAGCCCAGGAGAGTCGCCGGATCATCGACCGCCTGTTCGGCTACCAGCTCTCTCCGCTGCTCTGGAAGAAGGTCGCGAGCGGTCTCTCGGCCGGTCGGGTCCAGAGTGTCGCCGTGCGGCTCTGCGTCATGCGCGAGCGCGAGCGGAGGTCGTTCGTCTCGGCCGGCTACTGGGGGGCCGACGCCGAGCTGACCCGGGGGGACGAGGCCGTGCCGGCTCGCTGGTCGAGGCTCGGCGAGCGACGCCTCGCGACCGGCCAGGACTTCGACGCCGACACCGGCGAGCCCAAGAACCCCGACCGGGTCCTGTGGTTGCGCACCGAGCAGGAGGTCCGCGACGAGCTCTCCGGCCGTCCGGGCCCGTGGAAGGTCACCTCGGTCGACAAGCGGCCGCTCGTGCGCCGGCCCGCCCCCCCCTTCACGACCTCGACCCTGCAACAGGAGGCCAACCGCAAGCTCCGGTTCTCGGCGCGCCAGACGATGAGCGTGGCCCAGAGGCTCTACGAGGGAATCGACATCGGCTCGGGACGCGAGGGGCTCATCACCTACATGCGGACCGACTCGGTCCACCTCTCGAACAAGGCCCTGGGCGACGCCACCGGCGTCATCCGGGATCTCTATGGCCCCGAGTACCACGGGGGGCCGAGGCACTACGCCAACAAGACACCCGGCGCCCAGGAGGCCCACGAGGCGATCCGTCCCACCGAGGTCTCGCGCCGACCCGAGGAGCTGCGCCGACATCTGCGCAGCGACGAGCTCCGCCTCTACGAGCTGATTTGGAAACGGATGATCGCCAGCCAGATGGCGAACGCCGACCTCCTGCGAACCTCCGTGGAGATCACCGCCGAGGCCGAGGCGGAGGGCCGGGAACCTGCGATCTTCGCGGCGAGCGGCACCGCCATCCGCTTCCCGGGCTTCCTGCGGGCCTACGTCGAGGGGTCGGACGACCCCGCCGCGGAGATCGCGGACCGCGAGGTTCTCCTGCCCGAGCTGAGCGAGGGGGACCGCCTCGAGGTCCGCTCGGTCGAACCCCGGGGCTCGGAGACCCAGCCCCCCGCCCGCTACACCGAAGCGAGCCTGGTCAAGAAGCTGGAGGCCGAGGGGATCGGGCGCCCGTCGACCTACGCCACGATCATCGACACCATCCAGGAGCGCGGCTACGTCCGCAAGGAACGCAACGCGCTGATTCCGACCTTCACCGGCCTGGCGGTAACGGAGCTCCTCGAGAAGCACTTCCGCGACTACGTCGACACGACCTTCACGGCCCGCATGGAGAGCCAGCTCGACGACATCGCCGAGGGCCACCTGAACCGCGACGACCATCTGCGACGCTTCTATTTCGGTGGCGACGGCGACTCACCGGGCCTTCAGGAGCGCATCGAGCGAGAGGGTCCCGAAATCGACTACCCGGCGATCGAGATCGGCCGGGACCCGGCGAGCGACGCGCCCGTGATCGTCAAGATCGGGCGCTTCGGGCCGTATGTGCAGGTCGAGGGCGGGGACGGCAACAAGATCTCCGCCTCCATCCCGCCCGACACCGCGCCGGCCGACTTCACGCTCGAGCAGGCCCACGAGCTCCTGCGCCGAGCCCAGGAGGGAGCTCGACCGCTGGGGGCCGACGAGGCCAGCGGCGAGACCGTCTATCTCGCGCACGGGCGCTTCGGCGCCTACGTCCAACTAGGCGAGACCCCGGAGAAGGGCTCGAAGGGTCCGAAGCCCAAGCGCGCCTCTCTGCCCAAGGGCCAGGAGGAGGACGGCGTCACCCTCGAGATGGCCCTCAAGTGGCTCTCCCTGCCCCGCACCCTCGGCGTCGACGAGACGACAGGCGAAGAGATCCTGGCGATGTCCGGCCGCTACGGTCCCTACGTGAAGTGCGGCAAGGAGACCCGCTCCCTCACCGACCAGGACGACGTCTACGAGGTCGGCCTGGCCCGAGCCCGCGAGCTGCTGGCCCAGCCCAAGGGCCGCGGCCGCCAGAGAGCGGCGCCGAAGGTGATCCGCCAGCTCGGCAAGGACTCGGGCGGCAACGCCATCGAGCTGCGCGACGGGCGGTGGGGCCCCTATCTCACCAACGGTGAGGTCAACGCCTCCCTGCCCAAGGCCGTCGATCCCGCGGGGCTGGACGAGGCGGCAGCGCGCAAGCTCCTCGCCGAACGGGGGAAGGCTCCGAAGGGGCGCCGCGGCAAGAGCCGATCGCGCAAGAAGTGAGGGGCGCGGAGCCGCGCTCCTATAATCGCCCCATGGATCGAACGCGCCCCGTGCACGTCGTCGGCGGCGGCCTGGCCGGCGTCGAGTGCGCCTGGCAGCTCGCGGAGCGCGAGGTGCCGGTCGTGCTTCACGAGATGAGACCCCGACGCTCGACGGCAGCCCACCAGACGGGGAATCTCGCCGAGCTCGTCTGCAGCAACTCGTTGCGGAGCGACGACCCCTACCACGCGGCCGGCCTGCTGAAGCGCGAGATGGAGCGATTCGGCTCTCTCGTCATCGGAGCCGCACGACGGGCGGCGGTGCCGGCCGGGGCGGCGCTGGCGGTGGACCGCGATGCCTTCGCGCACGGGATCACGGAGCGGATCGGCGGTCATCCCGGGATCGAGCTGCGCCGCGGCGAGGTCACCGAGCTGCCCGAGGGCGACGTGGTCCTCGCGACCGGGCCCCTGACCTCCGACGCCATGGCCCGGGTGATCCAGGAGCTCCTGGGCTCGGACTACCTCTACTTCTACGACGCCATCGCCCCCATCGTCGAGGGGGAGAGCCTGGACCTCGACAAGCTCTTCTGGGCCTCGCGCTGGGGCAAGGGAGACGGCGCCGACTACCTCAACGCGGCGATGGACGAGGAGGCCTACCTGGCATTCCACGCCGCGGTCACCGAGGCCGAGGTGGTGCCGCTCCGGGAGTTCGAGAAGAAGCTCTTCTTCGAGGGCTGCCTGCCGCTGGAGGAGATGGCCCGGCGCGGAGTGGACACCCTGCGATACGGACCCATGAAGCCGGTGGGCCTGACGGCTCCCGACGGCACGCGCCCCCACGCGGTCGTCCAGCTCCGGCAGGAGAATCTGGCCAAGACCCAGTTCAACCTGGTCGGCTTCCAGTCGCGGATGAAGTGGGGCGAGCAACAGCGCGTGTTCCGCACCATCCCGGGGCTCGAGGCCGCCGAGTTCGTGCGCATGGGACAGATCCACCGCAACACCTTCGTCAACAGCCCCGCGCACCTGGACGCCCGGTACCGCCTCCGCAGGGAGCCGCGGGTGCGCCTGGCCGGCCAGATCACGGGCGTCGAGGGCTATCTCGAGTCGGCGGCCACCGGTCTCGCCGCGGCCCTCTACCTGTCTCTGGAGCGCGCGGGCCGGGTGCCGGAGACGTTGCCCAAGACCTGCGCGCTGGGCTCCCTGGCCCGCCACCTCACGGAGTCGGACGCCGGACGGTTCCAGCCCGCCAACGTCAACTACGGGCTCTTTCCGGAGCTCCAGGTCCGAGCCAAGCGGGCGGAGCGGAGAGCCGCCTACGCGCGGCGGGCGGCCGACGACCTTACGGCCTGGGCCGCGAGCCAGGGGGTGGAGATCCCACCGGTCGAGCATCCGGAGGAGCTGCCCGCCGCCCGCTGAGGCGACGGGCCGACACCGGTTGCTCGACCTCGTCCGACGCTTCCTGGAGCACATCGCCCACGAGAGGGTTCTCTCTCCCCATACCGTACGCGCCTACGAGGGCGACCTCCGGGCCTTCGTCTCGTTCCTCTCCGGGGTCTGGTTCGAGACGCCTCCCGAGGCCATCGACCCGCGCTCCGTCGATGCCCTGGCGGTCCGCTCGTTCCTGGCGGCTCGCCACCGGGAGGGTGTCGGCAGGAAGAGCCAGGGGCGGGCGCTGTCGGCTCTGCGGACGTTCTTCGCCTTCCTCTGCCGGGAAGGGGTTCTCGAGCGCGATCCCGCGGCGGGGATCAGGACCCCGAAGGTCGAGCGACGGCTTCCCCGCCATCTGCGACCGGGAGAGATCGAGAACCTGCTGGAGGCCCCCGAAGGAGACGCCCCTCTCGCCCGCCGCGACCGGGCGATGCTCGAGCTGCTCTACGCCACCGGTCTCCGGGTCGGAGAGCTGGTGAGCCTGAACTGGCCGGACCTCGACCTCGGCGACCGCCTCCTGCGGGTGGTCGGCAAGGGCGGCAAGGAGCGCATGGCCCCCTTCGGCAGGCCGGCAGCCGAGGCCCTGCGCCTCTGGCTCGACTCGTGGCCCGGGGTGCGCGGTGAGGGCCGGAGCGAAGACGAGGGCGAGCCGATCTTCCTGAACCACCGGGGCGGGCGGCTCAGCGCCCGCTCGGTCCGCCGACGCCTGGACCACCACGTCCAGAAGGCGGCCGTGGCGGCAGGGGTCCACCCCCACACCCTCCGCCACTCCTTCGCCACCCACCTCCTCGAAGGAGGCGCCGACCTCCGGACCATCCAAGAGCTCCTGGGGCACAGCTCGCTGGCGACCACCCAGAAGTACACCCACCTCGATCTCGACCGGCTGCTCTCCGTCTATCGCGACTCCCACCCGCGGGCGCGGGGCGACCGCGATCCGGGCGAGGAGCGCTGACGCCGGTCGAGTGTCTCCCGCCGCCGGACCCGGCGCGCTACAATCCCACTCCTCATGGGCGACTGGCACTCCACCACCGTGCTCCTCGTGCGTCGCGACGGGGAGGTCTGCATGGCGAGCGACGGTCAGGTGACGACCGGCGACACGATCCTGAAGACCACCGCGCGGAAGGTGCAGCGCGCGGGAAAGGGCCGCGTGCTGGTGGGCTTCGCCGGGGGGGCGGCCGACGGCCTGGCGCTCTTCACCCGCTTCGAGTCGAAGCTGGACGAGTTCGGCGGCAACCTGGAGCGCGCCGCGGTCGAGCTGGCCAAGGACTGGCGGACCGATCGCGCCCTGCGTCAGCTCCAGGCCCAGATGGTGGTCGCCGACGCGGAGAAGAGCTTCCTCGTCTCGGGCAACGGCGACCTGCTGCAGCCCGACGACGACGGCATCCTCGCGATCGGCTCCGGCAGCTACTACGCCCTCGCCGCTGCGCGGGCTCTGACCCGGCACACCTCGCTGTCGGCTGCCGAGATCGTCCGCGAGTCCATGGCCGTGGCGGCGGAGATCTGCATCTACACCAACGACCACCTGACCCTCGAGGAGATCTAGTGTCCATCAGCGACCCGGGCGCCCTCGCGGCTCCGCCGCTCGAGAGCCTGACTCCGCGCCAGATCGTCACCGAGCTGGACCGTTACATCGTCGGTCAGGACGCGGCGAAGCGGTCGGTGGCCATCGCGCTGCGCAACCGCTGGCGGCGGCAGCAGCTCGAGCCCCGAATCGCCGAGGAGATCCTGCCCAAGAACATCCTGATGATCGGGCCCACCGGCGTGGGCAAGACGGAGATCGCAAGGCGACTCTCCCGCCTCGCCCGGGCACCGTTCATCAAGGTGGAGGCCAGCAAGTTCACCGAGGTCGGTTACGTCGGTCGCGACGTGGAGTCCATCGTGCGCGACCTCACCGAGATCGCGGTCGTGCTGGTCAAGGAGGAGCGACGCGCGACCGTCCGCGAGACCGCCGCGAAGCGGACCGAGGACCGACTCCTGGCGCTCCTGGTGCCGTCGACGCCCTCGTCGGCGACCCTGGTCGCCGAGAGCGACCGGGACCCGCTGACCGACACGCGGGAGAAGTTCCGCGAGCGCCTGGCCTCCGGCGCCCTGGACGAGCGCGAGGTGGAGATCGAGGTCCAGGAGAGCTCCTTCCCGAGCCTCGAGATGGTGACGCCACAGGGCGTCGAGGAGGTCGGGATCAACCTCAAGGACATGGTTCCGGGCCTCTTCGGTCGACGACAGCGGAAGCGCGTGAAGGTGCGCGAGGCCCGGGAGATCGTGGAGCGCGAGGAGACGGAGAAGCTCATCGACCCGCAGCAGGTGAGCCGGGACGCTCGGGAGAGGGTGGAGCAGTCGGGCATCGTGTTCCTCGACGAGCTCGACAAGGTGGCGGGGCGGGAGCAGGGCGGCCGCGGCCCCGACGTATCCCGGGAGGGGGTGCAGCGGGATCTGCTGCCCATCGTGGAGGGGACGACGGTCACCACGAAGTACGGCCCGGTGCGCTCGGATCACATCCTGTTCATCGCGGCCGGCGCCTTCCACGTGGCGCGCCCCTCCGACCTGATCCCCGAGCTCCAGGGCCGCTTCCCCATCCGCGTCGAGCTCGACTCGCTGTCGGAGAACGACTTCGTGCGGATCCTGACCGAGCCACAGAACGCCCTCACGCGCCAGTACTCCGCCCTGCTCTCGACCGAGGGCGTGACCCTGACGTTCTCGGAGTCGGCGGTCGCCGCCATCGCCCGGTTGGCCGTGGAGGTGAACGACCGCACAGAGAACATCGGGGCCCGACGGCTCGCGACGTTGCTCGAGAGACTTCTCGAGGAGGTCTCCTTCGAGGCCACCGAGATGGACGGTGTCGAGCTGGAGGTAGACGAGGCCATGGTCCAGCGGACTCTCCGCGGCGTGGCCGAGGACCAGGACCTCAGCCGCTATGTCCTCTGATCCGAAGATCCGGGGTCGCCTGCGACGGGCGCTCGCCGTCGGCGCGATGACCCTCCTGTTCGCCGGCGCCTGCGGCAAGAAGGGCGATCCGCAGCCGCCGCCCAGCAAGCGGCCGGCTCCCGCCGAAGACCTGGTCGTCGAGCAACGCGGGGAGGATCTCGTCCTCCGATTCTCGTATCCGACCACCACCCTCGGTGGCCTGGCGCTGCCCGGCGTCGAGGCGATCGAGGTCTGGCGCCTCGCCAAGATCACCCTCCGGGACGACCGGGGCGAACCCCTGGTGCTGAAGCTCAAGGAAGAGCCGGAGGAGGGATCCGAGACCGTCGAAGAGGGCGCCCAGTGGCCCGCCGATCTCCTGCCGGAGGATCTGCAGCGACTGACCCCCGTCGGCTCCCTCGCCGTGCTGCTCGTCCCCCGCCCGGAGCCACCGCTGCCCAAGATCGATCGCCGGGAGTTCGAGGCCTCGGCGGAGCCCTGGATGCGGTTGGCGGGCGAGGATCTCCAGACCGTCGTCGTCGGAGACCGGATCGTGATCACGGTGCCCATCAGCGAGGCCATCGCGGGCCTGCCGGAGGATCCCCTGGCCGACGCGGCTCTCGCTCAGGGCCTGGAGGTCGCCGACCTGGATCTCGACCCGGAGAAGATCGAGAAGCTGCCGACCGTGGGCCTGGGCATCAAGACCTTCTCGACGGACGGACGGGACAGCCCGCTGAACGCCCCCGTGGTTGCCGTGCCCGCCACCGCGCCGCCCGCGCCGATCGAGTTCGAGGTCGAGCCCAGCGACGACGGAGTGATCCTGTACTGGCAGCCGCCGGAAGGCCTGGAGCTGTTCGACGGCTTCAATCTCTACCGGCGGCCCGCTAGCGTGCGGACGTACGTCGAGCCCCTGCTCGGACTGCTCCCGGCCGGCACCCAGGTCAAGGACAAGACCGCCGTCTACGGCGAGCGGTACATCTACACGCTGACCACGGTCGCGCGCCGCAAGCCCCTCCTGGAGAGCCGGATCTCCACCGAGCACGAGGTCGACTACCAGGACCGGTTCCCGCCTCCGGTCCCGCGCCGGTTGGTGGCGCTCAACGAGACCGGCAGGGTCCGGCTGCTGTGGCAGGCCGTGGAGTCGACGGATCTAGCCGGCTACCTGATCTATCGCCGGCTTCTCGACGAGGAGGAGGCGCGACCTCTCGAGGACGACCCGACGGCCGAGCCCGAGTACATCGACACGAGCGGGGTGCCGGGCAGGACCTACGTCTACGAGATCCGCTCCGTCGACCTGCTGGGCAACGTCAGCGAAGCGAGCCAGGCGGTCGAGGTCAGGGTGCGCTAGCGAGAGTCGATGCGCGGTTTTCAACTGTCCGGTGCCGGGAACGACTTCCTGGCCCTGGTCGAGCCCCCATCGGGGCCACCCCCCGAGATGATCCGCTCCTGGTGCACCCGAGGGCTCTCCCTGGGTGCGGACGGGTTGTTCCTCCTCGAGAGGCGCGAGGGGAGCGCCCGGATGCGTCACTTCAACTCGGACGGCAGCAGCGCGAAGCTGTGCATCAACGGCACGCGCTGCGCGGCCCGCCTGGCATTCCACCTGGGGTGGGCGGCGGACCGCATCCGGATCGTGACGGACGCCGGCGAGTTCGAGGCCCGGAGCCTGGGCTCCGAGGAGATCGGGGTCACCCTGCCGGTGCCCCGATCCGATCCGCAGGAGACCGCTCTCGAGCTGGACGGCGAGACGGTGCGCGGCTGGCGGATCGACGTCGGCGTGCCCCATCTGGTCGTGCCATGGGACGGACCCATGGAGAGCGCTCCGGTAGCGACCCTCGGACCCCGTCTACGCCGCCACCCGGAGCTCGGCCGCGCGGGCGCCAACGTCGATTTCGTTGCTTGGCGTCGTCGCGATCGGATGGAGATCCGTTCCTTCGAGCGTGGCGTCGAGGCCGAGACCCTGGCCTGCGGCACGGGGGTGCTGGCGGCCGTCGCCACCGGCCTGGCCCTGGGACGTCTCGGGCTGCCGGTGGCCGCCCTCACCCTGGGAGGATGCACGCTCCGCGTCGAGCCGCGGGACGCCGGTTGGAGCCTGAACGGGGATGCCCGTCTTCTCGCTACCCTGGAGCTGGAGCCCGGAGCCGTCAGGATCCCCTCCCCGGTGGGCTGGCGATGACCGCCCGCCCACCCACGCCGGATATCATCCCGCCGTGACCGTTCTAGCCCTCGCCCTGGCCCTGTTGTTCGCGTCGCCCGGAGACCTTCCTTCGCCGGTGCGACGGTCCGCGCCCGTGCTCGAGAGCCGGGCCGTCCTCGAGGTGCGGAATCTGCCGACGGCGGAAGCCGAGGCCGCCATCGGCGCGGCGGTCGACCGAATGCGGCGTATCGAGGCTCTGCTGGATCCTGTGGGGACCGTCCCGGGAGGGGTCGGGGAGATCAACCGAGGGGAGCGGAGCGTGGCTCCCGAGGTCGCCACCCTCCTCGGGCACTCGCTCGGCTTCTGCTACTGGTCCGACGGCGCGTGGGGCCCCCTCGCCGGCGCGCTGTTCGACCTCTGGCGCCAGGCCGCCGCAACCGGCATCCCTCCCGGCGACCGCGAACGGGTCGAGGCCGCCAGGACCGCGGCCTGCCAAGCCGCCGACCTCGACGCCGCCGGCACGGTGACGCTGACTCCGGGGACCCGCATCGACCTGCGGCCGTTCGCGACCGGCTACCTCGTGGACCGGGCGGTCGACACCCTGCGACAGCTGGGGGCGACCAACGGCTATGTCGAGCTCGGCCCCGTGCGGAGAGGGTTCGGGCCCGGGCCCGACGGCGAGGGCTGGCGGGTCGATCTCGGTCCCATCGGACCGATCCAGGGTCTCGATCGGGTGCGACTCCGCGATCGCGCGATCGCGATCTCCCATCGGAGCGATGGGGCCTTCGAGCTGACCGACGCCTCCGTGCCCCGTTTCTTCGACCAGCGGCCGGCTCGACAAGTGTTGAGTGACGGTTCGACCATCCACCGTAGGACGGTCGTCGCCGTCGCCGTCGCCAGCCCCCTCGCCGCGGATGCCGAAGCCCTGGCCGGAGCGCTGTTCGTCCTGGGCAGCGCCAGCGGGCAGATCTACCTGGGATCCGTCGAGCCGGAGCCGTCCGTCCTGTGGATCCTGGGCGATGGTCTCGACAGCTCCGCGGCGCTCACGACCCACCGCTGGACCCACCTGCTGCGTTAGCCTGACCTTCTCACCAACTATCTACTGCGAGGTCGTATGTGCCTCTCGCGACGATACCCGGTGAGAAGGTCAGCTAACCCGAGGAACGCGGCGGGAAGACCCGGAAGGGCCCCGGGCGCAGCGTCACCCGGACCCGCGAGCCGACGGGCAACGCGGAGGACGACAGGAGTCGCACCTCGATCTCCTCGCCGCTGTCCATCCGCACCCGGTCCACCACGTCGTGGCCGAAGAAGCGACGGGCGACGACCGCCCCCATGCGCCTTCCGCGGACATCGGGCGCCGGGCACAACAGGAGATCCTCCGGCCTGACGAAGAGGCGGCCGGACCCGTCCTCGGCGACACAGGGCGTCTCGCCGAAGGCCGAGTACGCCCGGCCCTCGAGCACCTCGCACCCCACGAGCTGCCCGGCGCCGATGAACTCGGCCACCTGGAGCGAGGCCGGCTCGCGATAGAGATCCTCCGGCGAGGATGCCTGCAGGATCCGGCCATCGACCATGACCGCGACGCGTTCGGCGAGCGAGAAGGCCTCCTCCTGGTCGTGGGTCACCAGCAGGGCGGCCGCGCCCGAACGACGCAGGATCTGGCCGACCTCGGAGCGCACCTGTTCCCGCAGCCCCGGATCCAGCGCCGCGAAGGGCTCGTCGAGGAGAATCAGGCGAGGAGAGGGCGCGAGAGCCCGGGCCAGGGCCACGCGCTGCTGCTGGCCACCCGAGAGCTCGTCCGGGTACCGTCCCTCCAGCTCGAGCAGGCCCACGAGGCTCAGGATCTCCCGGGCCCGACGTTCCCGCTCCCGACGCCCGGCCAGACCGAAACGGACGTTCTCTCCCACCGTGAGGTGGGGGAACAGGGCCCCCTCCTGAAACACCATCCCGACCTCGCGGCGCTCGGGCTCCACCCAGGTTCCGGGCGCGCAGAGCACACGATCCCCCAGGGTCACCGAGCCCGCGACCGGCGCCTCGAAACCGGCCACCGCCCGCAGCAGACTCGTCTTGCCGCAACCACTCGGGCCGACCAGGGCCGTGACGCCCGCCGCCGGGATGTCCAGGCAGGCGCGGTCCACGGCCGTGACCCCGCCGTAGCGGACCACCAGATCGCGCACCTGGAGGACGGGGCGGGCGACGGTCAACCGGCACCCCCACGGCGGTCGGCCAGGGCCGGACGGATCACCAGCAGGTACATCGGAGGAGCGGAGGCCAGCAGGAGGAGCAGCGAGGGCACGGCGGCCAGGGACCAGATCGCCTCGGAGGCCCCGCTCCAGACCCGGGTGGCGAGGGTCTCCATCCCCGTCGGTCGGAGGATCAGGGTCGCCGGCAGCTCCTTCATCGCGGTCAGAAAGACGAGGCCGCCGCCGGCCAGCAGACCGGGTCGGATGAGGGGCAGGACGAGCTGACGGGTCACCTGCCCCCGGGTCCTACCGAGACTCCGCGCGGCCTCCTCGAACACCGGCGACAGGCTGGCCAGGGACGAGCGGGTCGCCGCCAGGGCCTCCGGCAGGAAGCGGATGACGTAGGCCGCGACGAGCAACGTCGTCGTCTGGTAGAGGGGCATCAGGGTACGGGTCGCGAAGAACACCAGGGCCAGGGCCACCACCAGGCCGGGCAGGGCGTAGCCCGCGTGGGTGACCCTCTCGACGAGGTGGGACAGGGTCCCCGGCTGGCGGACGGACCACAGGGCCGCCGGCAGGGAGAGGACGACCGCGGCCACCGCGGCGAGAAGCGAGACCTGGACGGAGGCGAGGAGAGCGCCGCCGACCCGTCCCAGCGGGTTGCCCAACGCGACGGCCCGGACGACCCAGGAGATTACCACGGCCACCGGAAGCGCCAGACCCGAGCCCACGACCAGGGTCAGGAGGGCCGTCGCGGGTGCCCGCCACGGCCCGAGGGGCACCGGTCTCGACCGACGCGCCGCCCGCACCCGTCCCGGCCGCTGGCCTCGGGAGAGGAACGCCTCGAGTGCGATGAACCCGACGGTCAGCAGGACCAGGACGATGGCCAGGGAGGCGGCGACGGAGCGGTCGAAGAGCCCGCGGTAGGCGTTGTAGATCGCCAGCGTGAACGTGTTGTAGCGGACGATGGAGACGGCGCCGAAGTCCGACAGCGTGTAGAGAACCACGAGCAGCGTCCCCGCCGAGAGCGCGGGGCGCACCTGGGGCACCGTGACGCGGAGAAACGTCCGCCACCGGCCGCATCCCAGGCTTCTCGCGCTCTCCTCGAGGGCCGGATCGACGTCGCGTAGCGCAGCCACCAGGAGGAGGTAGATGTAGGGGTAGGAGAACAGGGTGAGGACCGCCAGCGCTCCCGGGAACCCCTCCGCCAACCACGAGAGGTCCAACCACGGAGCTCCCAGCGCGAGAGCCCAGCGGTCGAGATAGCCTCCGACGCCGAAGAATGCGACCCAGGTGAAGGCCGCGACGTAGGACGGGAAGACCAACGGCAACGCCGCCAGGACGGCCCAGGTCCTCCGCCCGGGGAGATCCGTGCGCACGACCAGCCACGCGACGGGCAACGCCAGGGCGAGGCTGGCCCCGCCCACCGCCAGAGTCAGGAGCAGGGTCCGGCCCAGGAGCCGCGCCGTCAGGTCCGAGACCACCGCCCGGACGAAGCCGGCGCCGCCCCCGGCCCCCGCGCGCACCACGAGGTAGACCAGGGGCAGGGTGACGGCCGCCGCCACGGCGCAGGCCAGCCAGGGCGTCGGTCCCATCCCCGGGCTGGCCCGGCGTCGCCGAACGAGCGGCCTTGCGGCCGCAGCGCAACCACCTCCGCCGAGCGGCGCAGCGAGACTCACTACTCGACGAGCCCGCTCGCCTGGATCGCCGCGAGAGTCTCCACCAGCACGGACGAGACGGCCTCGAAGTCGGGCTGGTCGACGCCCGCGGGCAGCGGCTCGAGATCCACCGCCGGGGTGACACCCGCGGCCAGCGGGTACTCGTAGGTCTCCCGCGCGAAGTACTCCTGGGCGGTCTCGCTCAGGAGCCAATCGACGAGACGGACGGCCTCGGGGTCGTCGGAGAGGACCCCGACGCCGGCGAGATTGACGAAGCTCGAAACGCCTCCCCCGGGCATGAAGTAGTTCCGGCCCGGCGCCTCGGGCTCCTCCGAGAGGGCGCGCCACAAGTAGTAGTGGTTGACCAGCCCGAACTCGACCTCGCCACGGATCACGGCGTCCACGATGGTGCTGTTCTTCGGGTAGCGGCGGGGGGCGTTCTCCACCATCCCGGCGAGCAGAGCCTCCAGCGCCTCCGCGCCCGCCGTCGCACGGTACGCCGCCATGTGGGCCTGGAACGAGGCGTTGGTCGGGGCGACCCCGAAGCGGCCGGCGTAGCGGGGATCGGTGAGATCCTCGAGGGTGCGCGGCAACTCCTCCGGCGTGATGCGCTCGGGGTTGTAGACCACCGTCCGGGCCCTACCCGACAGGCCGACCCACTCCCCGTTCGGCGCCCGGTAGGCCGAGTCGACCCGGCCGAGGAGCTCGGCCGGAAGGGCCCGCAGCGACCCTTCCCGGGACAGCGCGCCGAGGGCCGCCGCGTCCTGGGACAGGAACAGGTCCGCCGGGGTGTTCGCGCCCTCCTCGAGAAGGGTGGCCACCATCTCCGCCGTGCCGCCGTAACGCACCGCGACCGAGACGCCGGTCTCTTCGCCGTACCGCTCCAACAGCGGGCCGACGAGGGCCTCGCTCCGACCGCTGTAGACGACGAGAGCCCGCTCGGCGGCGGGCGGTGGCTCGGCGGGCTCGGGGCCGGCGCAGGCCAGCCCGGCGAGGAGGAGAAGCAACACGATCGTATTCTGCAGGAGACGCATGAAGGAGGTCCTTTCTGTAGGGAGAATCGAATAGGTCCGGTTCGAGGTGTAGGTGGTCGTGGGGCAGCCTCAGCCCTCCCACGACACCCCCACGGAGAGGGTCCGGGGCAACCCGGGCCGCGCACCGGCGGGTCGTCGCGCGGCGACGTAGACCTCGTCGGACAGGTTTCGAATATGCAGCTCGAGACGTAGCCCGCGCAGGAGGCGATAGCTGGCACTCAGATCGACGATCGTCGCGCGGTCGGTACCCTCGCCGGGGCCGATCGGGCCTCGGCCGGGCTTCGTCCTCATCTCGTCGACGTGCTGTATCGAGAGCCTGAGGTCCCAGGTCTCACCGACCAGCCCGGTCGACAGGCTCCCCTGGTGCTCCGGCAGGTAGGGCAGCTCGTCCCCGCCGCGGACCGCCGGAGCCCAGTCCGCGAAATCGGTCTCGAAGCTGGTCCGGAACTCGGACCGGGTCCAGGTCCAGGCCAATCGGAGCGGCACCCCGAGGCGCCACCCCAGGCGACGACCGAGGTCCGTCCCCAGGCCCAGCTCGAGGCCGGAGACCTCCACGGCGCCACCGTTGAACACGTCGCCCGTGCCCGTGCCTCCCGAGGACAGGGTGTCCTGCCCCAGGAGGTTGTCGTAGTCGTTGAAGAACCCGACCAGCTCGGCATCCAGGCCCGGGCCGACGAATCGGACCCCGGCCTCGTGATTCCAGCTCTCCTCCGCCCGGGTCCCGTCATCCTGCCCGGGTCCGGGAGGCGAGAAACCCTTGTGGATCCCGGCGAAGACGGTCCAGCGGTCGGCAGGGGCGTAGCTGACGCCCAGACCCGGGATCAGCTCCTCGACTCCGCTGCTTCTCTGGACGAGGTGGTCGCCGACCCTCCCGGGGTCCGACCCGCCGAAGTCGCGGCGGTGGTAGTCGATGCTCTCGAACCGGACACCCGGAGTGACGGTCAGGCGCTCGAAGCGGATCGAGTCCTGGACGAAGAACGCCCACGCCGCCGCATCGCTCACCCGGTTGGTCTGGCTCCCCGGGGCCCCCCGGCTCTCCAGCGCCATGCGGCCGGCCACCATGTTCCAGAGGTCGTCCTCCTGGAACCGGTCCTCCTCGTCCTCGTGGTAGCGGAGGCCCGCCTCGAGCCTGTGGTCGGTGGCGCCGAGCCGGAACCCGAGGCCCGCCACCGACTGCAAACCCCGGCCGAAGTAGTCGCGACGATTGGCTCGCACAGCCAGCGGGCCGGCCGAGGCGTCGACCTCTCCCCGGAGGATCGCCAGGGCCTCCGGGTACTCCACGGGCTCGTCGAGCACGGTCCCGAGCCCGGTGTCCCGGACCGACTGGAGCTTGTACCAGTTGCGGAAGAAGTCGTTCCGGTAGGTGGTCGTCGTCAGGTCGAAGCGCGGGGCAGGCTGCACGAACCAGCGGAGTTGGACCTGCTCGTGGTCGGTGTCGATGGCGTCCACCTGGGAGCCCGCGTACCGCCGATACGGCGTGCGATCGAAGTCGTCCCGGGTCAGGCCTAGGTAGGTCTCGTCGCCCGCCTGGTCCGTGACCCCGAGCTTGATCTCCAACGCCTGGTAGGCCCTCGCCTCGGAGCCGCTCTGCAGCCGCCCCTTGGCGACCCAGTCCTGCAAGGTCACACCCGTCTCGCCACCGCCGTCCAGCTCCTTGAAGCCGTCGGTCTCGAAACGATAACCCTCCAGGAGCCAGCCCCAACGCTCGCCACTTCCCCCCAGCGAGGCGTGCGCCTTCACCGTCTTGTCGCCGCCGAGGGTCAGGTCCGCGCGGGCGAGCGCGGTCGTCGGGATCGAGGTCGAGATCAGATTCAGCACGCCGCCGTTCGTGTACGGACCCTGACGGATCGAGCTCGAGCCCTTGCGCACCTCGACCGCCTCCATGCGGCCGACGGTGGGAAAGTAGTACGCGGCAGGGGCCGCGTACGGTGCCGGCGCGATGAGGATGCCGTCCTCCAGGAGGGTGATCTTCTGGCTCCGCTCGACACCCGTCCCCCGCATGCCGATGTTGGGGCGCAGGCCGTAGCCCTCCTCTTCCTGCAGGTTCACGCCGGGCACCTGGCGCAGGATGCGATGGATGTCGTCGTGACTCTGCTCCTTCAGCACCTCGGGTCCCAGGTAGTGGACCGAGCCGGGCGCCCGACGACGACCCTCTGCGCCGCCCGTGACCGTGAGCGCCTCGAAGACGGTCGATGGGCTCGGCGGCGTGACCGGAGGCTCGTCCGGCGCGGCGGGATCCGCAGCGGAGTCGGCGGCGACCGAAGCGCCCGTGGCCCACGAAGGCCCCCCGGCAAGGAGGGAGACCAGGAGGGCCACGGCGACCAGGAGCGAGGTGGTGGGTCGGGTCGTCGGCTCCGCGCCCGACCGCTCCTTCGCGACGCGCTTCGACGACCGGGCGCAGACCCGGCAGAGGCCCGAGATCTTCAGCGTGCTCTCCCCCGAAACGAAGTCGTGGGCCCTGCAGATCTCGCCCTGCAGTGCGGTGATCCCGGGACTCACGAACTCCACGACGAGACCGCACTCCCGACACACCAGGTGGTCGTGCCGCATGCCGGGGTGGACATGCTCGTAGAGAAACCTCCGCCCATCGAGACGCTGCTTGCGCACGAGCCCGGACCGCTCGAAGAGGTCCAGGTTTCGGTATACGGTCGCTCGCGAGATCTTGACCCCGCGATCCCCGAGGCTCCGCAGGAGATCCTCCACGTCGAGATGGCCGTGGCGTCGGAAGATCTCCTCGAGCAGCGCCGAGCGCTCCGAGGTCATCCGCAGCCCTTGCTGGCGCAGGTACTTCGCGAGGATCTCTTGTTCGCGCCGCATCGAGGCTCAGAGGGTCGGTTCCGTCGATCGTTTTATTGAGACAAACTCTCAAGAAGCGGCTTATTCTGGACTTATTTAGTCCCCTTTGTCAACACCTCCGGGAGGGCGCCGGCACGCCTTCGACGCCACGGCCCGAGTATCATCTCGTCAGATACCGGCAAGGCCGCGAGCGATGGAGAAAGACACACCAGAACCCCGGCAACAGAGGCCGAAACTTCCGCAGCTCTCCCGTGGCGTTCGGATCGCCCTACTCGTCGTCGGCTGGGGTCTGATGGCCGTGGGAGTCGCAGGCCTGGCGCTGCCGGGGATCCAGGGCGTCCTGACGATCGCCCTGGCCGCCGCAGTGCTCTCCCTCGCCAGCGCGACCGCCGACCGGGTCCTACGGAGCGTGCTGGGACGCTGGCCGCGCCTGTTGCGGCGGGTGGATCTGTTTCGCCACAAGGTCCACCGGAAGCTCCACCGGAGATCGAAGGACCCGGAAGTGGACGAGGTGGCCGAGGCCTCCGAGCCCGATCAGTCGCGCTGATTGACCGGCGTGTAGTCGCGCTCGGTCGGACCGGTGTAGATCTGACGCGGCCGGTTGATCCGCGAGGTCGGATCGTCCCGCATCTCCTTCCAGTGAGCAATCCAGCCGGGCAGGCGGCCGAGGGCGAACATGACGGTGAACATGTTCGTCGGAATCCCCATGGCGCGATAGATGATCCCGCTGTAGAAGTCGACGTTGGGGTAGAGCTTGCGCTCGACGAAGTAGTCGTCCTCGAGGGCGATCTCCTCCAGGTTGCGCGCGATGTCGAGGAGCGGGTCGTCGACACCCAACTGCTCGAAGACGTCGTCGGCGACCCGCTTGATCAGGCGGGCTCGCGGATCGTAGTTCTTGTACACCCGATGCCCGAAGCCCATCAGGCGGAACCCGGACTCCTTGTCCTTCGCGAGATCGACGTACTTCTCGTAGTTGCCGCCATCCGCCTGGATCATCTCCAGCATCTCGATGACCTTCTGGTTGGCTCCGCCGTGGAGCGGCCCCCACAGGGCGTTGATGCCGGCCGAGATCGAGGCGAAGATGTTGGCCTGGCTGCTGCCGACCATTCGGACGGTGGAGGTCGAGCAGTTCTGCTCGTGGTCCGCGTGGAGGATCAACAGCATGTTGAGGGCCTCGTTGAGGACGTCGGGAACCTCGTACGCCTCCGTCGGCACCGCGAACATCATGTGCAGGAAGTTCCGCGTGTAGGTGAGGTCGTTGCGCGGATAGATGATCGGCTGCCCGATCGACTTCTTGTACGAGAAGGCGGCGACGGTCGCGGCCTTGGCGATCAGGCGGACGATGTTGATGTTCGGATCCGTGGCCGGGTCGGGATCCGGATAGTAGGTCGAGAGCGAGGCCACCATGGACGAGAGGATCGCCATCGGGTGGGTCGAGGGGAGGTAGCCCTCGAAGAACTTCTTCATGTCCTCGTGGATCAGGGTGTGGCGGGTGAGACTACCCAGCCATCGTTCCAGCTCCTTGCGATTCGGCAGATGCCCGTAGATCAGGAGATAGGCGACCTCGGGGAAGGTCGCCTTCGACGCGACCTGCTCGATCGGGTAGCCACGGTAGCGCAGGATCCCCTTCTCACCGTCGATGAAGGTGACCGAGCTCTGGCAGCTTCCCGTGTTGCCGTAGCCCGGGTCCAGGGTGATCATACCGGTGGCGCCGCGCAGGGCTCCGATGTCGATCCCCACTTCGCCCTCGGAGCCCACCACCACCGGCAGCTCGATTTCCCTTCCGTCGATGATCAGCTTGGCGTCGCTCATGGTCTTCTCCACAAGACCCGCCACGAGCCGGCCTCGTATCCGAAAAGGGGGCTGGCGGGTTCGTCCGAGGGGTTCTCTACGATGGTTTCGGGCCACGGCTCAGCGCCGGGCTCCTGCATTCTAGCGGCGCCTACCGGTCGGAGCAAACGCGACCACCGGCGAGAGCCGCACCGCGGCGTCGGATCAGTAGCTCCCGGTGATGTAGCCCATCAGGTCCTCGATGTGCCGGCGCTGGTGGCGCACGGTCCAGCGGGTCAGATCCCCGATCGAGACCAGACCGAGAAGCCGTCCGTCGCCGATCACCGGCAGATGACGACACCGGCGTTCGGTCACCACCAGCATCGCCTCCTGCACCGTCGTCCCCGGTCGCAGGGCGATCGGACGCGGGGTCATGACCTCGGCCACGGTCGTCGCCTCCGGGTCCACCCGCTCGGCGACCACCCTCACGAGAACGTCCCGCTCGGTGAAGATACCCACCAGCTTCTCGTCCTCCAGCACGACGAGGCAACCGATCTTCTCCTCGTTCATCCGGTCCACCGCTCGGCGAACCGTGCTCGACGGCTCGACCGTGACGACGCGACTCCCCTTCTCCGCCAGGATGGCGCTCACCGGCTCGTTCATGCAGTGCTCCTTTCAGTTGGTTCATTGTACGACGGAGCCCCCGGCCGGGATCGCGCCCGTCGGCCGGAGAGCGGCCGCGCCGAACTCCGGTCACACTCCCCGGACCTCGGCGCCCCAGACCAGCTTGTGGAGCTGGAGCTGGAGTCGGACGGGAAGCCGGTCTCGGAGGATCCAACCGGCGAGCTCCTCGGGCTCGAGCTCACCCGCGACCGGGGAGAAGTGGACGGGCACCCGCTCGGCCACCCGATGGCGCTCGATCACATCCCGGGCCCAGCGGTAGTCCTCCTCGTCGGCGATGACGAGCTTGACCTCGTCGCCGGGCCGCAGAGCCTCGAGGTTGGGCCAGTGGTTCGCCTCCACCTCGCCGCTCCCCGGGCACTTGAGGTCCAGGATCGTGTGGACCCGGGGATCGACGGGGCGGATGTCCAGGCCGCCGCCGGTCTCGAGAAGAACCTCCAGCCCCCGGTCACACAGCCGTTCGAGCAGAGTCAGACAACCCGGCTGGAGCAACGGTTCCCCGCCGGTGACCTCCACCAGCGGGCACCCGAGACCCACCACCTCGTCGACCACCGCCTCGACGGTCCGCCACCGCCCCTGGTAGAAGCTGTACTCGGTGTCGCACCAACGGCAACGCATCTGACAGCCGGTGAGCCGCACCAGCACGCACGGCCTACCCGCGTGGGTGGACTCCCCCTGGATGGAGTAGAAGATCTCGTGGATCCGCAGGCGCTCCGCCGCCGGGACGTCGGGGCGCGGCCCAGGATCGGGGCGGCTCCAGCCCTCGGGCCGGCGCCGACCGGGGCTCATCGGGGAGCGCCCTGGGAGCCCTCGAAGCGGGCGCAGGCGGTCTCGGTCTCCCACACCTCGACCGCCGTCAGCCGGATCCTCTCCGGATCGGGGAGCCGCTTCTCGACCTCCTCGTAGACGTACTCGGCGAGCAGCTCCGCGGTCGTGTTGCGCTCGTCGAAGGGCGGGATGTCGTTGATCACCCGGTGGTCGAACGGGTCGAGGATCTCCTTTGCCATCGCCTTGAGATCCGCGAAGTCGAGAACCATGCCGAGCTCGTCGAGCTCGTCCGCGGCGACGTGGATCCGCACACGGTAGTTGTGGCCGTGGAGATTCTGGCAGCCGCCCCGGTGACCCCGAATCGCGTGGGCCGCCGAGAAGCTGAACTCCTTCGAGATCGAATACATCGTGCGCACCTCCGGACCGGCCGGAGCCCGAGTCTATCGACCCCGGGCGCCACCGCCGTCGGCCGTCGCCCCATCGCCCGCCTCGCGTCTCCGATGGGCGAGCGCCGAGGGGAGGCCCTCATCGAGCCCCCGTGCCCGCCAACCCAGCTCCTCCCGGGCCCTCGAGTCGTCGAAGTTCCAGTGCCGCTCGAGGGTGCGCAACTGCTCGGAAGAGACCCTCGAAGGGCGGCCGAGCGCCGCCAACAAGGGCGACGCGATGCCCAGGCCGAGCCGCGCCACCGCCAGCGGAACGCGGACCCGGGGTGGCCGCACTCCGGCAACCGCGGCGACCTTGCGGGCCAGATCGTCGATCCGGATGGCCTCCCCCGCGAGCAGGTAGCCGCGGCCGGGGGGGGCACGGTCGATCACGCGCAGGATCCCGTCGACCACGTCTTCGACGTGGACCCAGCTGGTGATCCGGTCGCCGGCGACCAGGACGGGGTAGCCGGCACGGGCGAGGCGCGCCAGGAAGGCGTTGGCTCCGTCCGGTTTGGCCGGCGGTCCGTAGACCAGGCTGGGGAAGACCGTGTTGAGCGGCAGGCCCTTCTCCTCCCAGGCGCGGATCGCCCTTTCGCCCCGATGCTTCGTGTCGGCATAGGGAGTGGGCAGCGGCGCCAGGACCGGCGACTCCTCGTCGGCCGGCGAGCCGTCCCGACCGCTGCCGCCGAAGAAGGCCATCGACGAGACCGAGAGAAAGCGGCCGACTCCCAGCTTGTAGGCGAGGGAGGCGACGTTGTCGCTGCCTTCGACGTTGACGCGTTCCATCTCCTCGGGAGGACGGTGCTGTCCTACGACGGCGGCGGCGTGCACCGCCCAGTCGCAACCGGACATCGCCTCCCGCAGGGAGTAGCGATCCGTGACGTCGCCCTCGAGGCACACCGCACCGGACCGCTCCAGGTCCCGCGCGCGCGCCGGGTCCCGCACCACGCAACGCAGCTCGAAGCGCCGGGCGAGGAGCGCGCGCGCCAGCTCGCCCCCGATATAGCCGGTCGCTCCGGTGAGGCAGATCCGCATTCTCTTCGTCCGCTCGGAAACCTGGCAAGGCCCTTGCTTCATTCAGGAGACAGCGAAGGAAAGGGCCGGTGATCGTCACCCGCCCGGAGCTGCCGACAGAGCGCTCCCCTTCAGCTCCCTCTCCTCGCCCGCGCCGCCCCCCTCCGAACGGCGCGGGTTCTTTTTGCGCCGGCGAGCTCCTCAGCCCTGGGCTCGGAGCTGCCGCAGGACGTACTGGAGGATCCCGCCGTGGCGGTAGTACTGCTCCTCCTGCGGCGTGTCGAGCCGGATCCTGACCGCGATGGAGACCGCCGACCCGTCCTCGCGCTCCGCCTGGACCTCGATCTCACGACGCCCCTCGTCGAGGGCCTGCGCCAGACCTCGCACCTGGAAGGTCTCCTGACCGTCGAGGCCGAGTCCTTCCGGATCCGCTCCCTCCGCGAACTCGAGCGGCAGAATGCCCATCCCCACGAGGTTGCTCCGGTGGATGCGCTCGTAGCTGCGCGCGATGACCGCCCGGACCCCCAGGAGACTCGGTCCCTTCGCCGCCCAGTCCCGCGACGACCCGGTCCCGTACTCCCGTCCGGCGACGACGACGAGCGGCACGCCCTCCTGGCGGTAGCGCTCCGAAGCGTCGAAGATGGTCATCTCCTCGCCGGAGGGCACGTGGGTCGTCCAGCCGCCCTCCCGGCCCGGCGCCATCTTGTTCCTGAAGCGCACGTTGGCGAAGGTCCCGCGCACCATGACCTCGTGGTTGCCCCGCCGTGAGCCGTAGGAGTTGAACTCGGCGCGCGGCACCCCGTTCTCCACGAGATAGCGGCCCGCCGGACTGTCGGCGGCGATCGAGCCCGCCGGCGAGATGTGGTCCGTCGTGATCGAGTCGCCCACCAGCGCCAGCACCCGCGCGCCGGTGATGTCCTCCACCTCGGGCGCCTCGGCCGGCATGCCGACGAAGTAGGGCGGCAGCTTCACGTAGGTGGAGTCCGGGTCCCATGCGTAGGTGGCACCCTCCGGGACCTCGAGGGCGTTCCAGCGCTCGTCGCCCGCGTAGACCTCGGCGTACTCCTCGGTGAACATCTCCGGGTGGAGCGCCCGGTGCACCGCCTCGTCGATCTCCTCGCGCGATGGCCAGAGATCGACGAGGTAGACGGGCTCGTCGTCCGCGTCGGTGCCCAGGGGCTCCGTCCGCAGGTCGATGTCCATGCGCCCCGCGAGCGCGTAGGCGACCACCAGCGGCGGCGAAGCCAGGTAGTTGGCCTTGATGTCCGAGCTGATCCGTCCCTCGAAGTTGCGATTGCCCGAGAGCACGGCGACGGCCACGAGATCGTTCGCCCGGATCGCCTCCGAGATCGGCGCCCGCAGGGGGCCGCTGTTGCCGATGCAGGTGGTGCAGCCATAGCCGACGAGATGGAACTTGAGCTTCTCGAGGTACGGGGTCAGCCCCGCCTCGTCCAGATACTGCGTCACGACCTTCGACCCCGGGGCCAGGCTCGTCTTGACCCAGGGCTTGACGTCGACACCGCGCTCCACCGCCTTCTTCGCCAGCAACCCCGCCGCGACCATCACCGACGGGTTGGAGGTGTTCGTGCAGCTCGTGATCGCGGCGATCACGACCGAGCCGTGCCGCAACCGGAACTCCTCGCCGTCCATCTCCACCGCGACGCCGGCCACGGCGGTCTCCGGCTCGGCGACCGCGGCGCCGGAACCGTCGCCGCCTTCGCCCTCCCAGCGGCCCAGGTTCTCTCCCCGCGCTCCGCTGCCGCCCCCGCTGGCCGCCAGGATCTGCTCCAGCGCCCGGCCGAACGACTCCTTGACGTCGGAGAGCACCACCCGGTCCTGCGGCCGCTTGGGACCGGCCAGGCTCGCCTCGACGCTGCCGAGGTCGAGCTCCAGGGTGTCGGTGTAGCGCGCCTCCGGGCTGTCGGCGGTGTGGAACAGTCCCTGCTCCTTCATGTAGGCCTCGACCAGCGCCACCCGCTCCGCCGAGCGGCCGGTGAAACGCAGGTAGTCGAGGGTCTTCTGGTCCACCGGGAAGATGCCGCAGGTGGCGCCGTACTCCGGCGCCATGTTGGCGATCGTCGCGCGGTCGGCCAGCGGCAGCGTCCCGAGGCCCGGGCCGAAGAACTCCACGAACTTCCCCACCACGCCCCGCGCGCGCAGCATCTGCGTGACGGTCAGCACGAGGTCGGTCGCGGTGGCGCCCTCGGCGAGCTCGCCGACGAGGCGGAAGCCCGCGACCTGGGGCACCAGCATGGAGATCGGTTGACCCAGCATCGCCGCCTCGGCCTCGATCCCGCCGACCCCCCAACCCAGAACTCCCAAGCCGTTGATCATGGTGGTGTGGGAGTCGGTGCCCACCAACGTGTCCGGATACGCCATGGGCGGGCCGCCGTTCCCCTGACCGGTCATGACCCCGCGGGCCAGGTACTCGAGGTTGACCTGGTGGACGATGCCGGTGTCCGGAGGCACGACCTTGAAGCCCTCGAAGGCGGTCTGACCCCAGCGCAGGAAGGCGTAACGCTCCTTGTTGCGCTCGAACTCCTTCTCGGCGTTGATCAGGAAGGCAGCCGCCGAGCCGTACTCGTCGACCTGCACCGAGTGGTCGATGACCAGCTCCACCGGCTGCAGCGGGTTGATCTTGGTGGCGTCGTCCCCCATCTCCACCATGGCGTCGCGCATCGCCGCGAGATCGACCACGGCCGGCACGCCGGTGAAGTCCTGGAGCAGCACCCGCGACGGCATGAAGGCGATCTCGTGCGAAGGCTCCACCGCCGGATCCCAACCGGCCACAGCGGCGACGTCGTCCTCGGTCACGACCGATCCGTCGACCCGCCGCAGCAGGTTCTCGAGCAGGATCCGCATGCTGTACGGCAGGCGCCCGATGTCGTGTCCCTGACTCTCCAGGGAGTCGAGGCGCGCGATCCGCACCTCGCGGTCTCCGATCTTCAGAACGTCCATGGCGGGGGAACCTTCACTCATCGATCAGCCTCCTGGGGGTGGCGGGTTCTCAGGGATGCGTGCGAGGGCCAGAGCCGGCTCACGCTACATCTCACCTTATCCCATCGGCTCCGGCGGGCCGGCGGGTACCGCGGCCTCTCCCGGAGGCGCCGAGGGGCGGTGGGCAGGTCTCACGCAAAGGCGCGAAGGCGCAAAGGAACCCCAGGGGATGCTCCGACCGGAGCGCCCAGCGAGCTCCTCATCGTCTCTGCGGCTTCGCGTCTTCGCGTCTTGGCGTGAGATCCCACTACGCAGCGGAGCGACCCCCGAGGAAGACCACCCCCCCGCTCACGGCACCTCGGCCTCGATCGGCGACCCCGCGGCCTCCCCCTCCTCCACCGCCCGCCGCCCGTCCCCACCCGCCACCGGACGGACAGTGACCACCGCGAACACACACGTCGCCATCACGATGCCGCCGGCGATCCAGAACGGCACCGCGATGCCGACGTGCTCGAAGACGGCCCCGGCCCAGATCGGGCCGATCATGCGGGCGACGCCGCCGAAGGACTGCTGGACGCCGAGCATCAGGCCGGTGCGGCCCTCGGGGGCCCGATGGGAGACCTGGGAGGTGGTCGCGGGGAAGAGGAGGGCAGTGCCGACCGGCACTAGGACGACCGCCGCCGCCAGGCCGAGAATGCTCTCGGGCAGGGGGATCAGGATCATGCCCAGGGCGACCGAGAAGGCGCCCACCCGGATCAGCTTGACCTCGCCCAACCAGCGCACCATGGGCCCCAGGACCACGGTCCGCATGAGCACCGACACCGCTCCGACATAGACGTACAACCAGCCGATCGTCTGTTCGTTGGCCCCGAACTCCCGCTCGAGATACAGCGCGATGACGCCGTTCATCGCCATGAAGGCCATCATCGCCGAGGCGTAGATCCAGACCAGGGCGCTGATCGACGAGCGGGGCCGTCTCACCACCTCGAGCATCGCCCGCCGCACGTCGCCCTTCATCGGCTCCTTCTTATTTCGCGGCGCGGACGGCTCGGGCAGCAGGCGCCAGGCGAAGGCGAAGTTGAGCACGCACAGGCCGGCGGCGACGAAACCCGGCGCCGCGGGGCCGAGGGAGGCGGCGAGCGACCCGACAGCCGGTCCGATGGTGACCCCGGCCGACGCCGCGGCGGTGATCCAGCCGAGGGCCTTGGCCCGTTGGTTCGAGGGCACCGTGTCGCTGACATAGGCCTGCACCACGCCGACGGTGCCACCGCCGGCGCCCTGGACGAAGCGCGACAGGAAGAGCATCCAGACGGAGGTCGCGAGGCCGAAGACGACGTAGGCCGCCGCGGCGACCAGCGTTCCGGCCAGGATCACGGGGCGGCGACCCAGGCGATCCGAGAGCTTGCCCCAGAGGGGCGCGGTCGTGAGCTGCGCGAAGGCGAAGGCCGAGACCAGGGCCCCCACGATCGAGGCGTCGCCCCCCAGTCGCTCCGCGTAGAACGGCAGGAGCGGCAGGACCACGAAGAAGCCCACCATGTCCACAAACACCGTGCCCATGAGGACGGAGAGCCGTCTCAGGTCGTCCACGGGCCCGCCTCTCCCCGGATCATCGGGTCTCCTCCTGCCGCTCCCAGAGGACGAACGCGGCGCCTCCGAGGATCATGAGCAGGACGCCGTAGACGGCCGCGACGCCGGTCTCCTGCAACCGCAGGCTCGACAGCATCTCGATGGAGATGGGTCGCGTGTCGTAGGTGTAGAGCACGATGGAGGTGACGAAGTCGCCCAGCGCCGTGATGAAGGCGATGGCCGCCCCCGCCACCAGCGCGGGGCGGATCATGGGCAACGTCACACGCCAGACCGTCCGCAGCCGCCCCGCGCCCAACGAGGCGGCGGCCTCCTCCAGGGCGGGATCGAGCTGCGCCAGGCCCGCGAAGGCGGCGCGGCCGGTGAGCGGCAGGCTCCGCACGAGGTAGGCCAGCGGCAGGATCCACGGCGTCCCCACCAGGACGATGCGGCCCAGGTGGGGTGCGTGGACGCTGAAGGTCGTGGCCAGGGCGATGGCGAAGACGGTGCCGGGCACCGCCCACGGCACGCTCACCAGGACCTGCAGCGCCGAGCCCAGACGACCGCGCACCCTGCCCGCCGCGCGCGCCGAGCCGAGACCGAGGGAGACGGCCCCCACCGTGGCCGCCACGGCCATCCACAGGGAGTTCACCACCGGCCGCAGGCGCTCGGGCTGCTCGAGCAGCGAGGCGTAGTTGCCGGTGTCGAGCACCGGCGGCAGCAGCTCCGTCGTCCAGGTGGAGGGCGGCACGAAGGAGATCAGGAGCAGGGTGAAGTGGGGCAGGAGAAGCACCAGGGTCAGGCCCCAGCCGGCGACGGCGGCGGCGCCCCGCGCCCAGGCGCTCGCCAGGCGGTGACGCGCCGGGGCGACGCCGCGCAGCGTGCCGGCCACCTCGCGTCCCCGGTCCACCCGTAGCATGCCCACCAGCCCGAGGAGGGCCAGGGCCGCCAGGACCAGGGTCTCGACCCGCGCCATCCCGTCCTGCCCGTTGAGCTTCGAGGCGACGATCTGGGTGGTCATCACCCGGAAGCCACCGCCGAAGATGTACGGGGCGGAAAACGAGGCCAGCGAGGTCATGAAGGTGAGAAGCGCCGCGCCGGTGACCGCCGGGCGCAGGAGCGGCAGAGTGACGGTTCGCAGGGTGCGCAGGCGCCCCGCCCCGAGCATGGCCGCGGCCTCGAGCATGGAGGCGTCGAGGCGCTTCAGCGCCGACCGGGTGAACAGATAGAAGTAGACGTACATCGAGTAGGCGTGGACCAGAAGGATCGCCCCCGGCCCCACCAGCCGCCACGGGGACTCCTCGAGACCGAGAAGCTCCTGCAGCCCGCGGGCCACGAAGCCGCTCTCGCCGTACAGGAAGAGAAACGCCATGACGCCGACCAGGGGCGGCAGCGCGACGGGCAGGGCGACCAGCCCGCCCAGCCAGCGTCGGCCGGGGAACTCCGTCCGCTCGAACAGGAAGGCCAGGGGCACGCCGACGACTCCCGCGAGCGCCACGGAGGCGAGGGAGATCCAGAGGCTGCGCCAGAGCGCCTGCCACTCGTCGACCCGGCTCGCGAACTCCCGGACGTGGCCCAGGGTCCACGCCTCGGGGTAGCCGAGAGCCTCGAGAAGGGTGATGGCCAGGGGGTAGCCCACCAGCCACAGGAGGACCAGGGCCAACACTCCCGCCGCCGCTCGACGACCGCTCAATCCTCCACCCGATCCCCGTCGAACCGGAACAGCCAGGGCCGGAGCTCGTCGAGCCGTGGAGCCACCCCGACCTGGTCCCCCTCGCTCGCGGCGTCGGGCCCGGAGAGCACCTCCGCCTCGTCCCCCCGGGCGAGCGCCACGGTGTAGTAGGTGAGGGGACCCGCGTAGCGCCGGTCGACCACCCGGCCCGGTAGCGCCTGCGGCTCGTCGGGGGAGACGAGAGCGAGTCCCTCGGGGCGCACGACCAGCTCGACGGGCAGGCCCGTCGCCTCGGGGGTCCAGCCGTCGGCCGCCCAGGAGACCGTCGCCCCCTCGGCGCCGCGGGCGATCGTCACCCTCCCGCCCTCGGCGCCGTGACCGTCGAGGACCGTCGACCGCCCCACGAAGGAGGCGACGAAGCGGGTGGCCGGCTCGAGGTAGAGCTCCTCGGGGCGGCCCACCTGGTGCAGGCGGCCGCGCTCGAGGACCGCCACCCGACCCCCGAGGTCGAACGCCTCCTCCTGCTCGTGGGTCACGAACACGGTGGTGATGCCGATGCGCCGGATGGCCTCCTTGAGCTGGCGGCGCGTGCGCTCCCGGAGCGTCGGATCGAGGTTCGAGAGGGGCTCGTCGAGCAGCAGCATCCGGGGCTCCGGCGCCAGCGCGCGGGCCAGGGCCACGCGCTGCTGCTGCCCGCCCGAGAGCTGCGAGACCCGCCGGCGCTCGAAGCCGGCGAGGTCCACGAGCTCGAGCATCTCGGCGACCCGCTGCCGCGCTCCCGCCGCGTCGAGGTCGCCCGAGTCGAGGCCGAAGGCGACGTTCTCGCCGACGTCCAGGTGGGGAAAGAGGGCATAGTGCTGGAAGACCATCCCGAATCGCCGTCGCGCCGGCGGCAACGGCGTGAGGTCGACCCCGCCCAGCTCCACACTCCCGGCGTCGGGTCGCTCGAACCCCGCCAGGAGCCGCAGCAGGGTCGTCTTGCCGCTGCCGCTGGGCCCCAGAAGCGCCAGGATCTCGCCCTCCTCCACCTCGAGCGAGACCGCGTCGAGGACGTGCAGGTCGCCGAAGCTCTTGTCGAGGTCGCGCAGTCGGAGGTAGGCGGTCACGGGCTCTCTACGGTCTCGTGTTCGGGGGGTTGCGGAAGGGGTCCCGGTCGGGTTCGGAGGAACGTCTCGCGGTTCGGGAGCCACGGCGGTCGGGTCCGGGAGCGAGCGCGCCGGGATCAGTCGTCGGAGCGGCCCCGGATCTCCCGGTCCCACCGGGCCATCCAATCGCGACCCTCGCGACCCACGAGCTCCCAGTCCACCTCGGCGACGGTCATCTCGGACAGCGCCTCGGCCGCCCACTCCGGGAGCTCGTCGGCCGGCAGGTCGACCCGCGCCGGCAGGCGGTAGGCCTCCCGGGCCGCGAGGAGCAGCGCCTCCCGCGAGCCGATCCACTCGACGAACTGCCGCGCCACCTCGGGCTGGGGTCCGCCCACGACGACCCCGACGGAGTCGTCGATCACCGGCGTGCCGCTGGTAGCGAAACGGTAGCCCAGCGGCGCACCGCGCTGGCGCTGGAACAGGATGTCGGTGAGCTCCCACATGGTCACCAGGCCCTCCTGACGCATGATCTTCTCGTGCAGCAGGGCCGGGCTCTGGACGTACTCGCGCGTCTGCCCGTCGAGTCGTCGGAGCCAGTCGAAGCCGGCCTCCACGTCACCGGTCTCGGCCACCGAGCGCGACAGGATCATGCCGAACAGCGTCCTCATCGTGCCACTCGCCAGGGGATCCCGGATGATGATCTCGTCCTTCCAGCGCGGATCCAGGAGGTCGTCCCAGTCGGCCGGCGCCTCCGCCTCGTCGAGAGCCGCCTCGTTGTACACCAGGATCGGCGGCGTCCGGTAGAGGCCGAAGTAGCGGCCGCCGGCGTCGCGGGCCTCCGGCGGCAGGTGGACGGCCCAGCTCGGCTCCCACGGCTCGAGCAGCCCCTCGGCCGCGCCCCGGGCGAAGATCGTGGCCGGCCCACCAAACCAGACGTCGCACTGGGGGTTGGCCGCCTCGGAGCGGATCCGGTCGTAGACCTCCTGGGAGCCCATGTCGAGCCACCGGACGTCCACCCCGGGCTGCCGCTCCTCGTAGGTGCGCTCCATCAGGGTCAGGAGATCGCGACCGTGGGGCGAGTAGAGCACCAGCGGGGTGCGGCCGTCGCCGCAGCCCGCCGTGCCCAGAGCCGACAGGGCCAGGGCCGCGAGCCCCAGGAGGAGGGTCCAGCCGTCGCGCGCTCTCATCCGTCGTCTCCTTCGTCTGCCTGCGGCGACACGCCGGCGGCCTCCGAGGGCGGCAGCGGTCTCTCTCCGAGGGCGAGCAGGTTGGCGAACAGCCGGTAGGCCCCCGGAACGCCGGCCGGGAGCTGACGGAAGAAGGCCAGCCCCGTGTAGGCCCAGACGCCGTCTCCCAGGCGGCCCACCAGCAGCCCCCCGGCGAGCTCCTCGCCGCCGGAGTCGGCCAGGGCCAGCAGCGGCGTGAGCTCGTCGCCCCACGTGTGGGCGAAGTAGAGACCCCGCTCCTGCACCCAGCCCTCCCAGTCTTCGGGGCCGATGCGGTTGGGATGTCGGAAGACGGGGTGCCCCGGCGCGAGGAGGCGCACCGGCGCGGTCTCGTCCGTCACCCGATCGTGGGGCCGGGCGATCTCCAGATCGAAAGGCGCGAAGGCGCCGCGCACGAAGGCGTACTGCTGGTACTCGACGATCAGGGTGCCGCCCGCCTCGACCCACCCGAGGAGCCGCGGCGTCGCCTCCGAGACCGCCGGCTCGGTCTCGTAGGCCCGGCTGCCGACGACGATCACGTCGAGACCGTCCAGATCGCCCTGGAGCAGCTCGTGGGCGCCCAGCCTCTCGATGGGCAGCCCCACCCGCGCGAGAAGCTCGGGCACGGCTTCGGAGGCGCCGACGATGAAGCCGATCCTGCGGGCCGCCGGCAGCTCGAGATCGAACACGGAGAGCTTCACCTCGGCGCGGCGCGGGAGCGCGGACGGCACGATGTGGGGGTAGGAGACCCAGCTCGTGGAGCCCGCGAAACGACCGTCGGCGGTGACCGCGGCGACCGTGCGCTCGTGGACGCCCGGAGAGGGCCGCCGGCCGACGGGCAGCCGGTGGACCTGGAGCTCTCCGGGCTCGAGGCCGAGGGGCAGGGCGACGTCGCTCGACCCCCCGCCGCCGATCTCGAGCCGGCCCACGACGGCGCGAGGGACGTTCGAGCGGACCGAGACCTCGATGCGCGGCGTCTCGGCGCTCCCGCCCTCGCGCGAAGCGGGCCACAGGACCAGCTCCGGGCTCACCTCCACCTCGACCTCCGGGACCACCCGGAACGGTCGCCGGACCTCGCCGACCGCCTGGTCCCGCTGCCGGTGGACGACGGCCCGGGAGAGGGTCAACGGGTGACCTTCCACCGCCAGCTCGAAGACGGCGGAGAGCGCCGGCGGACCGAACGGCTCGCCGCGCCGGGCGGGACCCACGTCGGCCCAGTCGTACAGGTCACCCTCCAGCGGCTCGCGCAGGAAGTAGGGGATCGTCGCCGGCGCGTCGTGGGGCAGCGCCACGACGACATCCCGGGTCTCCATCCGCCCCGCCTCGACCTGCACCGGACCGCCGGCCTCGGCCTCGGCGATCCCTTCGATCCTGGCCCCCCGGAGGCCCACGGGCACGCCGCCCCCGCTCCACACCTTGAGCGTGACCGTCAGCTCGTCGCCCGGCGCGGCCGTCGCCCGCTCGGTCGTCGCGTCCACCACGACGCCCGCCGCGGCCAGCAGGCCGCGCTCGGCCAGGAGCCTCTTCTCCGCCACGATCGCCACGACCGGCGCCGCCGCCGCCCCGGCCTGCCCGAGGCTCGCCTCGAGCCGCGCCAGACGGTCGGCGATCGAAGCCAGGGCCGGCGCGGCCGCCGCGGGGTGCGAAGCCGTCAGGCTCGCGCGGGCCGCCCGGGCGTCGGCGCCGATCCCGGCGAGCTCGGCGCGCACCTCGTCCGCCTGCTCCGCCGGCAACTCCGCCGGCAGGTCGTCCGCCAGGGCCTCGAGTCGCGTGTCGACCCCCGCGAACAGCCCCTCGCCCTCCGGCCCGCCGCCCCCGGCCTCCCAGGCCAGACGATTCGCCCGCGGCCCGGGCTCCTGCAACGTCCCCATGTCCTGCGACCGGTGCTGGCTGCGGCTCGCCATCGCCAGCTGGCCGATCGACCGGCCGGAGAACGGCTCCAACCCGTCCGCCGGCAGCTCCAGCGTCGCCGCCTCCGGGTCCCACCAGGCCGCCCGGTAGAGCGTCCTCGGAGTCCAGGGCGCGAGTCCCTCCCCGGCGAGCTCCGGGAACCGCTCCGGGTCCCCGGCAGCCGCGAACGCCTCCCCCGCGAGAACACCGGCCGCCTGGTGTTGCCCGTGACCCGCCCGCGCGTCCGGCGGGAAGACCGAGACGATCACCTGGGGCCGGAACCGCCGCACCACCCGCACCACGTCCCGCAACAGCTCCTCGCGCGGCCAGCGCGTCAGGGTCTCCTCGAGCGACCGGGTGTAGCCGAAGTCGTACGCCCGGGTGAAGAACTGACGCCCGCCGTCGACCGAGCGCGCCGCCAGCAGCTCGCCCGTCCGCAGCAGGCCCAGCCCGAGCCCCAGCTCCGGCCCGATCAGGTTCTGCCCCCCCTCCCCCCGCGTCAGCGACAGGTAGGCGGCTTCGCCCCCCATCCCCCGCCCCACCTGGGTCAGGAGCGTCGTATCCTCGTCGTCCGGGTGGGCGCCGATGACCAGGAGCCGGCGGTGCTGCCCGATGCGCTGGAGGGCCCGGTCGATGGTCTCGAGGCCGCCCGTGGAGGCGGGCTCGAGCTCCGAGGGGCCGAGACGGGGGACCGCCTGCGCGAGGGCGGCGGCGGGGAGGGAGAGGGAGACGCAGAGGGCGAGGACTGAAAGGGTACGAGGCACGGACGGATTGTAGCCGCAGGTCGGGGCGGGGCGGGGCGGGGTCCTTCGACTCTGCGCCCTGGCGGGTGAGCCTCCCCTACCCCTCGACCCGCTCCACCGTCAGCGCCTTCAGGCAGTCCCCCTCGCCCAGCCGCACCGAGATCAAAAGCTTCTCGTCCTCCGGCAGCACGAAGCTGCCCTTTCCCCCGGGGAGCTCCTTCTCCGCGATCCCCCGGTTCGGCCGCGCGGCCACGGTCAGCCCCACCGGCCCCGTCACGTTCCCCTGGACCGCCACCGTGTAGGTCCCCGCCCGGAAGTAGTCGCGGAAGGTGACGAACTGGAGGTGCTTCGGGAAGCAGATCGAGCGGCCCTTCTTCTTCGGCTTCGACTCCCGCCGGTTGAGGAAGTAGCGGTCGTTCGTGGTGAAGCTGCGCTCCGTCTGCCACTCGATGGGGTCGGGGTCGATGCGGTAGAGGGTGAGGTGCGGACCGTCGCGGAAGGGGCCGGGCTCGAACTCCTGCACGACGGGCAGGTCGAAAAGCACGCCATAGCGCCGTGCGTACTCCTCGTGGTGGGGCTCGGACCAGTTCCCGGGGTCGAGGAAGCGGCCGTAGGCCGGGGCGGCCAGCATCAGGTAGTCGAAGTCGGGATGGAGGATCTCCTCCATGGGGCCGCGGACGGCGTAGCGACGCTGGTGCCAGGAGAAGCGGCGCTTGTCGGGGTTCGGCGTGTACGACTCCTTGACCAGCAGGGTCCCCGGGGCGAGGTTCTGCGCCAGCCACTCCGTCGCCACCTCGCGGGTGCTCGACCGGGTGAGCCGGACGTCCTGGGCGACGGTCCAGAAGATCGGCAAAACCAGGGCCGCGAGGCCGGTCGCGACGACCGCCAGGCGGCGCGCCCGCGCGGGGGCGAAGCGCATCGGCCAGGCGGCGACGCCCACCCCCAGCACCATCGCCACCGCGGGCAGCACCGGTTGGAGGTTGCGCTTCACCACCATGCTCATGGAGAAGAGCAGCAGCAGATAGACGACGGGGAAGACGGACATGGCCGCGAGACGCCGACGCTGCCGGGCCGTGAGCACCACGATCCCGGCGAGACCCAGCACGACGGCCGGCCAGCCGAAGCTCTCCGCCATCCGGCCGCCGTACCACAGGGGAAGCGACTCCGGCTGGACGCCGATCCAGCCCCCCTTGGCGTACTGGCGCACCCCGAAGAACAGGTCCTTGCCCTCGTTCGCGAAGGCGGCGCCCGCGTAGAGCGGCAGGGCCGGCATGACCGCCAGGAAGGTGGCGAGCGACGCAGCCCCGGCCCACACCAGGTGCCACGAGAAGCTCCGGCTCTTGATGCGCCAGGCCACCCAGATGCCGACGATCGCGACGGCGACCAGGCCCGCCGGGTACTTGCACCCCGCGGCGAGCCCGGCGCACACACCGGCCAGGAGGTAGTCGGGCAGGTTCTCGCCGTCTAGCAGGCGAGCCACGAAGAGCAGCGTGAGCGCGGCGAAGAACGCCGCCGGCACGTCGCTGATGAAGACGTGGGCGACCTCGTTGTAGATGGGCGAGAAGCAGATCAGCACGCCCGCGATCACGCCGGCCGCGGTGCCGGCGATGCGCCCGGCCGCCACGAAGATCGGGATCGTCGTGAGGGCGCCGACCCACGCCGCCAGGAAGCGGATCCAGATCCAGGTGACCTCGATCCGCCTCTCGGCGTCGAACAGCGAGGAGACGAGGCGCGTGGAGGCCTCGGGGAAGTGCCCCTCGGTCCACAGCGTGAACGCCGCCATGTA
Organism: uncultured bacterium; assembly: GCA_905479655.1. Taxonomy (GTDB): domain Bacteria; phylum Acidobacteriota; class Thermoanaerobaculia; order Multivoradales; family JAHEKO01; genus CAJQNK01. Next base: position 41,546 of record CAJQNK010000061.1, read on the forward strand.
GTACGGCAGGTGGCCGTAGATGAACGACTCGGGGAGGAGCTCCCCCTCGTTGATCTCCTCCGCGGCGGCGCGGTAGATCCCCTCGTCCCGGTAGTACCCGCGCCCCACCTCGTAGTCGATGCCCACCACCCGCACCACGAGGGAGAGCACGATCAGGGCCAGCAGCCAACGGGCCGAGGCGCTGCCGCCGGGGGCGCCCTCGCCGCGCCACATCTTCACCGCGCCAGCGACCAGGAAGGCCACCAGACTCACCAGGGCGAGGAGCGCCGTGCCCCGCTGCCATCCGCTCGAGCCGCCCACCCCTCCGACGTCCAAGAGCCACTGGAGAAACAGAGCCCCCCACGCGCAGCCGACGATGGCGCCCAGGGCGGAGAGGAGCGACGTGGGGCGGGGGAGGGACGGGCTCATGACTTCGGGGGTCACGACGAACGGTCCCGCAGGTGCTGCGGGCGACTCGGAGCGGCGAAGTATAGCCGCCACCCTCGCGCCGCTTCGCCCGGCCCCCGTCCGAGCTCGCGCCTCTCCGGAAAGCGGCGGAGGTATGCTCGCTCGGCCATGACGACCGACACTTCCGCCGGCTCCCTCCGCCGCGAATCCGTCTTCGACGCCTACCGCCGGTGGGGCTACCTCCAGGCCGACCTGGACTGGCTGGAGCGCCTCGAGCCGCTGCCCCACCCCGAGCTCGACATCGACCACCCGGCCGTCGCCGAGGCGCGCAAGGCCTACTGCGGCACCCTCGCGGTCGAGTTCATGCACATCCCCGACCCGGAGCGACGACGCTGGGTCCAGGAGCGCATGGAGGCGGACCCCGAGCCGGTGGACCGCGAGCGGATCCTCGAGCTCCTGATGCGCGCCGAGACCTTCGAGCAGGTGCTCCAGTCGCGCTACCTGGGCAACAAGCGATTCTCCCTCGAGGGTCTGGCAGCCCTGGTCCCGCTGCTCGTCGAGGGCGTCGAGACCGCCGCCGAGGACGGCGCGGAGCAGGCGGTGCTCGCCATGAGCCATCGCGGACGACTGAGCGTCGTGCTCAACGTCGTCGGCCGACCGGCGGTCGAGATGTTCGCCGGCTTCGAGGACGTCGACCCGCGCAGCGTCCTGGGCGCCGGCGACGTCAAGTACCACCTCGGGGCCACCGGCACCTTCGAGTCCCGCGACGGCAAGAAGGTCTCCCTCCACCTGGTCTCGAACCCGAGCCACCTGGAGGCCGTCGCCCCCGTGGCCCTCGGTCGCGTGCGCGCCAAACAGATCCGCCTGGGCGACGAGGAGGGGAACAAGGTGCTGCCCATCCTCCTGCACGGCGACGCCGCCTTCGCGGGCCAGGGGATCGCGGCCGAGACGCTGAATCTCGCGGGCATCCCGGGCTTCGACGTCGGTGGCAGCCTGCACGTCGTGGTCAACAACCTGATCGGCTTCACCACCGAGCCCTACGCGCTCCACGGCACGCGCTTCTCCTCCGACGTCGCCAAGCGCTCGGCCATCCCGATCCTGCACGTCAACGCCGAGGATCCCGAGGCCGCCGTGCGAGCGGCGCGCATCGCGCTCGACTACCGCTTCGCCTTCCGCGACGACGTGGTCATCGACCTCATCGGCTACCGGAAGCACGGGCACAGCGAGGTAGACGACCCGACGATCACCCAGCCCCGGCTGTACGAGGTGATCAAGGAGCGGCCCCCCCTCTGGCAGTCCTGGGCCGAGATCATCGGCGCGGATCCCGAGCGGACGGAGGCTCGTCAGAAGGAGATCAAGGACGAGCTGGACGAGGCCAAAACGGAGGCCGAGGCCCTGAACACGATCCCGCGGCTATCGAAGCTGCCCGACTACTGGTCGGCCTTCCATGGCGGCCGCTACCGGCGCGAGGACGAGGTCGACACCGGGCTCGCGGGCGACGACCTGGGGCGCCTGGCGGAGCGTCTGACCACGCCCCCCGACGGCTTTTCGATCCACCCGAAGGTCGCCAAGCTCCTGGAGCAGCGGGCGGAGATGGGCCGCGGCGAGAAGCCCGTGGACTACGGCATGGCCGAGGCCCTGGCGCTGGCCTCTCTGGTCGACGCGGGGGTGCCCGTGCGCTTCAGCGGCCAGGACAGCCGACGCGGCACGTTCAGCCAGCGCCACGCCGTCTGGATCGACACCCGGGACGGCGCCGAGCACAGCCCGCTGACCAACATCTCGACCGGCCAGGCGCGCTTCGAGATCTACGACTCCATGCTCTCCGAGGCGGCCGTGATGGGGTACGAGTACGGCTTCGCCCGGGACTACCCCGAGGCCCTGGTGCTCTGGGAGGCCCAGTTCGGCGACTTCGTCAACGGCGCCCAGGTGATCCTCGACCAGTTCGTGACGGCGGGGGAGGACAAGTGGAACCTCCTGGCCGGTCTCGTTCTGCTGCTGCCCCACGGCTTCGAGGGACAGGGCCCCGAGCACTCCAGCGCCCGCATGGAGCGCTTCCTGCAGCTCGCGGCCGAGGACGCGATCCAGGTGACGCAGCCCTCCACCGCGGGTCAGTACTTCCACCTCCTCCGGCGTCAGGCCCTACGCAAGTGGCGCAAGCCGCTGGTCGTCTTCACGCCCAAGAGCATGCTGCGCTCGCCGGCGTCGGCGTCGCCGATCGAGGTGCTGGAGGCGCCGCGATTCGAGGTCGTCCTGCACGATACCGAGGTCGACTCGGCGAGGCGGGTGCTCATCGCCAGCGGCAAGATCCTGCACGGCCTCCGGGCGGAGAGGAAGGCTCGGGGCTCGGGGAGGACGGCGATCGTCGGCCTCGAGCAGCTGTATCCTTTCCCGGACCGGGAGCTCGCGGCGGAGCTCGATCGTCTCGGTAACCCTCGGGAGGTCGTCTGGGTTCAGGAGGAGCCCTCGAACATGGGCGCCCTCTTCTTCGTGGTGCCGCGCATCGAGCGCACCTCGGGTCGCCACGTCCTGACGGTCAAGCGCTCCGAGAGCGCCAGCCCCGCGACGGGCTCCGCCAAGGCGCACAAGATGGAGCAGGAGACGCTCGTGAAGCTCGCCTTCGGACCCAAACGAGACGAAGGCTGAGTCCGGCGGCGCGACGTTCGCGACGGCTCAGCTCAGCGCCCGGTGCACGGCCAGCTTCAGGGTGTCGGCCGTGAACGGCTTCTGCAGCAGATCGTAGCGCTCGAGCTCGAGGCCGTGGAGGCCTCGGCTGGCAACCGCCTCGTCGCTGTATCCGGTCATGAAGACCACCTTGAGGTCGAGCCTCTCCTCGAGGAGATCCTGCACGAGCTGAGGCCCGCTCACTCCCGGGATGACGACGTCGCTCAGCACCAGGTCGACGTCGTCTCCGCGCTGGCGCATCAAGGCCTTGGCCTGTTCCGAGTTCGCGGCCTCGAGAACCTCGTAGCCGCGCTCCTCCAGAACCAGGCGAACCAGCCTGCGAAGCCCCGCCTCGTCCTCCACGACCAGGATGGTCGAGCCCTCGCCGGCCTTCGCCGTGGCGCTCGCGGCGGCTACCGCGGGATCCTGCTCGACGGGCTCGGCCGGCGCCAGGAAGACGCTGAAGCGGGAGCCCTTTCCGGGCTCGCTCTCGACGTAGACCCAACCGCCGCTCTGCTTCACGGCGCCGTAGACGGTGGAGAGCCCGAGGCCCGTGCCTCGGCCGTGCCCTTTCGTCGTGAAGAACGGCTCGAAGACCCGCGACGCGGTGACGGCGTCCATGCCCCCGCCGGTGTCGGTCAGCTCCACCCTCACGTAGCGGCCGGCGCGGAAGCCCGTGAAACGGGCCGCCTCCTCGTCGTCGACCTCCACGTTGCGGACGTCGATGCGGAAGCGGCCTCCGCTCGGCATGGCGTCCCGGGCGTTCGCGGCGAAGTTGACCAGCATCTGCTCGATCTGCCCGCGGTCGGCCACCACCCGGCAGTCCTCCCGGCCCATGGACACCTCCAGCTCGATGTCCTCGCCCAGCAGGCGTTCCAGCATCCCGGTGAGCTCGACGACGACCTCGGTCAGATCCAGCGCGGTCGGACGCAGGACCTGGCGTCGGCTGAAGGCCAAGAGCTGGCGCGTCAGGGAGGCGGCACGTCGACCGGCCTCCCGGATCTCCTCCACGTTCTCCCGCGAGCCGCTGTCGAGGTCGCCTTCGTCCAACAGGATCTCGCTGTAGCCCAGGATCCCGGTGAGGAGGTTGTTGAAGTCGTGGGCAACGCCGCCAGCCAGCCGGCCGACGGCCTCCATCTTCTGGGCCTGCCGGAGCTGCTCGCGAAGCTCGTGCTGATCGGTGACGTCCCGCACGAGCATCTGGATCAGGACCCGGCCACCCGACTCCAGCCGGCTGCATCGCACCTCGGCAGGGAAGCTCTCGCCGTCCGGCTTGAGGAACCGGCTCTCGTAGCGGACCGCCCTGGCGCTCTGCAGGACCGTACCTCGGACCTGGTCCGCTGCCAGGACCCAGTCCGACGCGTGGAGGCCCCGCACCTCGCGGTCCAGCAGGCCCGCCACCTCACAGCCGAGCAGAACGCCGGCCCTACGGTTGGCGTCGACGATCCGACCCTTCGCATCATGGATCACGATGGCCTCCGGCGCCTGTTCGAAGAGATCTCGATACAGGGCCTCCGCCTCGTTGGGCCTGGACGCCGACGCATTCATGACGATCCGATTCCTCTGGGACAGGAAGCGCACCTCGCAGGCCCGCGCGAGCGGTTCGTCGAGTCGGGAGGCACGCCCCTCGATAGGAGGGACATCGATTATTCCTCAAACGCGGGAGGCTCGTCCAGCGCCGCCCGCGGATCGGGACGAAGTGTGGTCCGTGCCGGTGGGTGAGGGAACTCCGTGGCCCCGAACCGTATCCGTCGCGGAAGCGGCGCGATCTGGACCGCGACCAGCAGGCAGAACGGTGAGGTGAAGAGGGCGTCGATGCTTGTCAGAAAGTCCATGGGTCTCCTCCGCTCCACCATGGACGCTACGGGGATCCGTCGAGCGCAACGACCCTCCGAACTCCGAACCGGCTGCAGGCATTCAGGCCACCCGGACGTAGGACGTTCGCCGACTTCCCCGGCGAGGCGGTGCTGTTTCGGAGCGGCGAGCCCGAGGCAGCGCCTCAGCGGCGCCGTGTGCTGCTCGGCCGGTGCTCCGGAAAGCCGGCGGGGGGAGTTGGCTGGGAGGCAGGGATTCGAACCCCGATTCTGCGGTCCAGAGCCGCATGTCCTACCATTGAACGACCTCCCAGGATCGCCCCGGCGACGGTGCTCCGTCTCGGGCTCAGAAGGGTAGCAATCCACGCTCGGCTCGTCAAATGCGAAGATCGACCCGCCTCGACGGGCGGTCCCGCGCCTTGCCACCGGTTCTATACTCGGACCACGGTCCGGTCGAGGTCCGGCCGGAGCCGGCCGAGGGGAGTGCGACCATGCGTGATGCGACCCGAAACCCCGTCGACGAGATTCTCGTCGCCACCGATTTCTCCGACACCGCGGCTGCCGGGCTCGCCTGGGCGCTGGAGATCGCCGGCGACCACGGGGCGAAGATCCACCTGGTGCACGCGCTCCTGCTGCCCAACGCCATGACGGACTACCTGCCGTCGCCGCCGGACCTCACCAAGGAGCTCGGCCTGGCCGCCAACCGGCGCCTGGAGCAGACCCTGTCGGAGGTCCGAGACGCGGGTATCGAAGCCACGGGGGAGGTCCGCCTGGGGCTGCCCTCCGAGGCGATCGTCGAGGCCACCCGCGAGAGCCGGCCCGACCTGGTGGTCGTGGGAACCCGGGGGCTCTCCGGCCTGGAGCATCTGCTGCTCGGCAGCACCGCCGCGCGCATCGTGCAGCACGCGCCGGCCCCGGTCCTCACGGTCCACCCCGGCGACTCGGAGCAGCACCGCCGGATCCGCACGATCCTGGTGCCCACCGACTTCTCGGCGGATGCGGAGCCCGCGATCGAGGCCGCGCTCGACCTCCTGGCCGGCGTGGAGGAGCCCGGTCGTCTGATCCTGCTGCACGCCTACCACCTGCCCTACGAGTACACGGTCTACGGCACGATCCCCACCTCGTTCGACTTTCGGCAGGATGCGGGCAGCGCGGCGGAGACCCGTCTGCAGGAGCTCGCCGAGCCGCTCCGTAGCCAGGGCCTCGCCGTCGACACCCTCACCTGCGAGGGCTACCCGCCGGAGGTGATCGTCGCCGAGGCGGAGGCGCAGGGGGCCGACCTCGTCTCCATGGGCACCCACGGGCGCTCGGGCCTGGCGCACCTGGTCATGGGCAGCACCGCGGAGCGCGTGGTTAAGCACGCGCCTTGTCCGGTGCTGACCGTGCGACGGCAACGGGGCTGAGCCGGCGTCGCCCGCGAGGCGACCGCCCGAGCGCAGCGAGAGGATGGCGGAGAGGGAGGGATTCGAACCCTCGGTCCAAGTTGCCCCGGACAACTGCTTAGCAGGCAGCCCTGTTCGACCACTCCAGCACCTCTCCGGCGCGGACCCGACATTCTACGGAGGGGTTGATCCCGAGTCAAAGAACCCGAAGGGGAGGCTCCGCGGGGAGCGGTGTCGAAGAGGCCCCGCTCGCGGAGGCGCCGGAGAGCTCCGAGCGGTC
>CAJQNK010000062.1 GCA_905479655.1 uncultured bacterium
GCCGTCAGATCGTCGCCAGCCTCGTGTCGATGCGCGACGGCAAGCCGGACAAGTCTTCGTACAAGCGCTTCAAGATCCGCGATCTTCCGGGGCAGGACGACTTCGCTTCGATTGCGCAGGTCGTGGAGCGACACTTCCGCAGGGTTCTGGATGGCGACATCAAGCCGCCTGACCTGTTGTTGATCGATGGGGGTCGCGGCCAGCTGTCGGCTGCCGTTGGCGCGCTCGACCGCATCGGCATGCAACAGCAGCCGATCGCGGCGATCGAGAAGGGCGACGAGAAGCTCTTTGTCCCGGGTCGCGAGGAGCCTGTGCCTCTGCAGCCGCACCCGGATGCCCTGCGGCTGGTGCAGAAGGTGCGCGACGAGGCTCACCGCTTCGCCGTCTCTCGTCACCGTCGGCGCCGGCGGGCCGGGACCCTGCGCAGCCGCCTGGACGACCTGCCGGGTATCGGTCCTCACCGACGCCGACGTCTGCTGAGGCGGTTCGGTAGTCTTGACGGTGTGAGAGAAGCGAACGTTCAGCAGTTGAGGGAGGTTCTGGGTCCTGTGCTGGCGCGGCGTCTGTACGATCAGCTGCGGTCGTCGCAGGGGGAGGAGGCCGCGCCGTGAGCTCCGCGGAGGAGCGTCATCCAGGCGTGCCGGACGACCTGCTGCGGGTCTTCTCGGAGCGGATCGCGAAGAGCCTGGAGGAGGAGCCGCTCGACCTGGAGGTCGTCGAGCACCGCCGTCGTGTGGGCCGACTCCTGCAGACCATCGACGCTCTGACCCACTACGATCTGCTCGAGGTCGCGAGCGGCGCCGGAGCCTCGGAGGTCCAGGCCGCCTTCCTCGCGACCGGGCGTCTGGTCCACCCGAGCAACGAGAAGCGGCTCGGTCTCCCCGGCCTGGGCGCGCGACTGAAGAGGCTCCTGGCACGCGTGGTCGAGGCGTACCTTACGCTCAGCGACCCGGATCGTTGCAAGGAGTACACGCAGTCGCTGCCCGTTCCCCCGTTCAGTCGCTATCGACCCCAGGACCTCGAGGGCCGCCGCCGCGAGCGCCAGCGTCTAGGCCGGAAGCAGTTCCACCAGGCTCTCAACCACGAGGCCGACGGCGACATCTACATGGCGATCCAGGTGGCCGAGCAGGCCGCCCTGATGCACGCGTCCGCCGAGGTCTTCGAGCTTCTCGGTCGCTGCCAGTCGAAGAACCCAGCGTGGTTGGGCCGCGCCCTCACCAGCTACGAGCGGGCCCTCGAACTCGAGCCCGGGCGTCGCGATCTGCGCGAGCGGGTCCGTGCCCTGCACGAGGACCGGGGCGACATCGTCGGCGCCATGGAGCAGAAGGAGGTCCTCGAGGGCGCTCCGGCCCCGGCGCGCCCGCGGGGCGCCACCCCCCCGCCGCGAAGGACCCCGACCCGCGGGCTGGTCGGCCGCTGGGCCGCCCGCCTGGGGCGCTGGCTCAGCTCTCTGGACGAGTGAGCGAGGGCCGGCCTCGTCCGTTCGCATCTCGGCTTTCGGGGCCTGCGGGTGGCGGCGCGATAGAATGCGCCGGGGCCGAGAACCCCAGGCGATCGCTCCCGGCTTCGTGCCGGGGGAGGAAAGTCCGAACTCCCACGGGCATCATGCTCGCTAACGGCGAGGCGCGGCGACGCGACGGAAAGTGCAACAGAGAGCAGACCGCCTCCGGCTCACGTCGGCGGCAAGGGTGAAAGGGTGCGGTAAGAGCGCACCGCCCGCCCGGCGACGGTGCGGGGCAAGGTAAACCCCATGAGGAGCAAGACCAAATAGGGGAGCGGAATGCGGGTCGCCCGTCCCGCCTTCGGTGCCGGGGCAACCCGGTCCGGGGCCGCTTCCGGGTAGGTCGCACGAGCCCGTCGGCAACGGCGGGCCCAGATGAATGATCGCTACCCGGTTCGCCGGGGACACAGAATTCGGCTTACGGGGCTCTCGGCCCCCCTGATCGAGGAACCCACCATCACCGACTCGCGCTCCGACGACCGGATCCGGCGGCCGCCGCCGGTGCGCCCAGGCGATCGCGTGGGGGTTGCCGCGCTCTCCGGACCGGTGGAGGCCGAGGCCCTGGACCGGGGCATCGCGGCCCTGGAGGGCCTGGGCTTCGAGGTCCGTTCGGCGCCCAACCTCCGGGATCGTGAGGGTCTCTTCGCCGGCACGGACCGGGCCCGCCTGGACGGCTTCCACGAGCTGGTGGCGGACCCCTCGGTGCGGGCCGTCTTCTTCGCTCGCGGCGGGCACGGTGTGCTGCGGCTTCTGCCGGATCTCGACTGGGAGCTCCTGGCGCGGACCCCGCGGGCCTACGTCGGCTACTCGGATCTCACTCCGTTCCTCCTGGAGGTGGTCCGACGGCTGGGCTGGATCGCCTTTCACGGCCCGATGGTGGCCACGGATCTCGCTCGCGGCCTGGAGGAGGCGGAGGCCCGGGCCCTCCTCGCCTGTCTGAGTGGAGAGTGCCGGGTCGATCTCCCGGTCCGATGGCTGGGGCCCGCGGGGGAGGGGGTCGAGGGCGTCCTGTGGGGCGGCTGTCTGAGCCTCCTGGTCTCGACGCTGGGCACCCCGTGGGCGCAGTCCATGCAGGACAAGATCCTGTTCGTCGAGGACGTGGGCGAGCCCCTGTACCGGATCGACAGGATGTTGACCCAGCTGCGACTCTCCCGTACCCTGCGCGGCGTCCGCGCCCTGGCGGCGGGCAGGTTCACGTATCCCGACGGGGCCTCGGCCGACGTCGCGGACCTCTTCCGGGAGACGGCCTCGAGCCTGGGCGTTCCGGCGGTGGAAGGTATCCCGGCGGGTCACGGTGCGCCTCACTGGACCCTTCCACTCGGGGCCTGGGCGCGGCTCTCCGGCGTCGGCGAGGGTGGCCGGCTGTCTCTCGAGCTTCCGGAGGAGATCGCATGAATCGACACGTCGTGAAGGCCTCGAGCCGCTCCGAGCCCAGGCTTCACTTTCCCCAGGGGTCGATCCTCTTCCGCGAGGGCGACCTCGGCACCGAGATGTTCGTGATCCACCAGGGAAGGGTGGAGATCTTCCAGAAGGAAGGCGGCGGGGAGAGGTCGCTGGCCGTTCTCGAGCCCGGCGACTTCTTCGGCGAGATCTCCCTGCTCGACGACCTGCCGCGATCCGCCTCCGCACGGGCCTCGACCGACGTGATCGTGATCGAGGTGAGGCGCTCGACCTTCGTCGATCTCCTGCGGCGGCATCCGGAGATCGCGGTGCGGATGCTGCGCAAGCTGACGCGGCGCCTGCGTCAGACCGACGCCCTGCTGCGGGCGGAGTCGAAGGGGGAGACGATGATGGGCCTGGACGAGGCCTTCCCCAGGGAGCGTCCGGTCGCCCCGGTCCGGGGTGACGGTTGCCTGTTCCATGCGGCGACGGGCACGCGCTTTCCCCTGGCTGGCGAGCGCACGACCCTCGGCCGCTTCGATCCGGTCACTGGGGTCCGTCCGGACATCGACCTGACCGAGATCGACACGGGCCGGACCAGCAGCCGGCGACACGCGGCGCTGCTCTCGGGGCCGGACGGGTTTCTCCTGGTGGAGGAGATCGGCGTCGTCAACGGCACCTGGGTCGACGGGAAGCGGCTGACGACGGGCGAGCCGGTGCCGGTGGCGCGTGGCAACGTCGTGAAGCTGGGCCGGGTCGAGCTGGAGCTCGAGGCCGGGTGACCTCCTCCAAGAAGAGAACGGAGTCGGCGGACGGCGGCGACTGGAGGCCGGAGAGCCCGGTCACCGTCCTGCGTGGCGTGGGGCCGGTGCGGGCGCGGCGCCTGGCCGAGGCAGGGATCCGTTCGCTCGGCGACCTGGCTCGTCAGGTCCCGGCCCGCTGGGAGGACCGCCGGAGCGTCGTCCCGGTGGCCGGTCTCACCGAGCCGGGCGTGGTGACGGTCGAGGGACGGATCGTCGGCCTCCGGAGGACGCCGACGCGACGGCGAGGCCTGAGGCTCGTGCGCGGAGCGGTCGAGGACGCGTCCGGGCGGCTCCCCGCGATCTGGTTCAACCGCCCCTTCCTGGCGGCCTCCGTCGATCCGACCGTCCTCTACCGCCTGCACGGCGCCGTTCGACCGGGACGCTCTGGCGCCGGCGGGTTGCAACTGGTCAACGCCAGCGTCGAGGCGGCCGCGGAAGCCGATCGGAGGGTCGTGCCCGTCTACCGTCCGATCGGGGAGCTCGGCCCTGCGGCGGTCGCGCGGCTGGTCGGGCAGGTCGTCGACGGCCTCGACCTCACCGCGGGGATCGTGGACGGGCCGGCGGACGAGCTGTCGGAGCTGCGCGGCCTGCCACGCCTGGGAGAGGCCCTGCTGCGTCTCCATCGCCCGCGGGCGGCAGACGACGTGGAGGAGCTCAACGAAGGCCGGAGCCGCGGCCATCTGCGTCTCGCCTACGGCGACCTCTTGAGGCTCCAGGTGCGGATCGCCCGCCGCCGTCGGACCTGGAAGGGGCGCCGCCGTGTTTGCGCGTACCGGATCCCCGATCCGCCGGAGAGCCTCGGCGAGTCGTGGCTTCCCTTCCGCCTCACCGGGGCGCAGCGCCGGACGTTCCGCGAGATCGCCCGCGACCTCCGATCCCCCCGCCCGATGCTCCGTCTCCTGCAGGGGGACGTGGGGTGCGGCAAGACCGCGGTGGCCGCCCTGGCGCTCGCGGCGGCGGTCCGGAGCGGCCACCAGGCGGCGCTCATGGCGCCGACCGAGATCCTGGCCGAGCAGCACCACGACACCCTGACCCGACTGTTCGGCGGCGAGTTCGAGGTGGGCTGCCTGACCTCCGGTAGCGAGGGGCGCGAACGGCTCCTGGAGCGGCTGGCCGCGGGCGAGGTTCCCGTCGTGGTCGGGACCCACGCCCTGGTCCAGGAGTCGGTCCGCTTCGCTCGCCTGGCCCTGGTCGTGATCGACGAGCAGCACCGGTTCGGAGTGGAGCAGCGGCGGCGGCTGCTGGGCAAGGCGGAGCGCCCGGACGTGCTCGTCATGACGGCGACCCCGATCCCCCGCTCGCTGGCGCTCGCCGTCTACGGTGACCTCGACCTGTCGGTGATCGACGAGCTCCCGCCGGGTCGCGCCCCGGTCCGCACGCGGACGGCGCCCGCCCTCCACCGACCGCGCCTCCTCTCCTGGCTCGCGCGGCGGGTGGCGGCGGGAGAGAGGGCGTACGTTGTCTTCCCGCGGATCGACGGCGAGGACGCCGGGGAGATGGCCTCCATCGTCCGGGCCGAGGAGGCCTACCGGGCGGCCCTGCCCCCGGGGTGCCTCGAGGTCCTCCACGGCCGGATCGATCGTCGCCTGAGGGGAGAGATCCTCGCTCGCTTCGCGGGTGGGGAGACGGCGGTCCTGTTGGCCACGACCCTCGTCGAGGTCGGTCTCGACGTGCCCGACGCGACCGTGATGGTCATCGAGGGCGCCGAGAGGTTCGGCCTGGCTCAGCTCCACCAGTTGCGCGGCCGGGTCGGTCGCGGCGGCCGCCCCGCGGTCTGCGTGGCGCTCCACGGGGAGCTCGGCGAGACCGCGGAGAGCCGGCTCCGCACCTTCGCCGAGACCCGGGACGGCTTCGTGCTCGCCGAGGCGGATCTGGAGATCCGGGGTCCCGGCGAGCTCCTCGGCCGGCAGCAGGCCGGGACGAAATGGCTGGCCCCGCTCCGCCTGGCGAGCGACGGTCAATGGCTGCGGGCGGCCCGGGAGGACGCTCGCCGGTGGGTGGGCTCCCCGGACGTCGTTGGCGGGCGGCGGTCCGCCGTGGCCCTGGAGGCCGGAGGATGAGGGTCCTGCTCGTCGCCAACACCCTGCCGCCCCGGGACATCTCCGGAGTCGGGGAGCAGGTGCTGCAGCTCGCGGCCGGCTTGCGCCAGCGCGGGCACGAGGTCGAGGTCCTCGGGCGGGGTCCGGGAGGAGCCCGGGGGCCCAAGCTCCTGTTCCCGATCACCGTCGTGCCGGCCTGCTGGCGGGCGCTGACCCGGTTCCGACCGCACCTGGTGCAGGTCCACGAGTCCGACGGCGCGTTGGTGGCGCTCCTCGTCGCCACCCTGGCGGCGGTCTCGGAGCCGCAGCCTCGGCTCGTCGCCCTGCAGCAGGTCAGCTACGTCGAGGAGATCCGGGCGGTGCGCCCGCTGCGGCACGAGGGTCGGGTCCTCGGCCGCCCGGGCGGAGTGGAGCGTCGATTCCGCTGGCTGAAGGGGCCCCTGCAGGTGGTCCTCGGTTGCGTCACGGCGTCCCTGGCGGACCGCGTCCTGGCGCCGAGCCGGCGGACGGCGCGGGAGATCGAGCGGGACTACCGTGTCGGGCCGGTCGAGGTGGTGCCCAATGTCACCGGAGGCCTGGAGGTGGGGTCCGCCGCCCTCGCCGACCCTCCGGACGAGGGCTACCTGCTGTTCGTGGGCCGCCTGCGGCTGCGGAAGGGAGTCGAGGTCCTCCTGGAGGCCCTGGCCGATCCGCGGCTGGTCGGCGAGAGGCTGGTGGTCGTCGGCGACGGGGAGCACGGCGAGGCCCTCGGACGGAGGGTGCGGCGACTCGGGCTCTCCGAGCGGGTGACGTTCTCGGGCCGACGCAGCGCCGGCGAGGTCCGCGCACTCCTGGCGCGAGCCCGGGCGCTGGTCGTGCCGTCGCTCTACGAGGGGATGCCCCTGGTGATCCTCGAGGCGATGGAGTCCGGAGTCCCCGTGGTGGCGAGCGCCGTGAGTGGCATCCCGGAGGTCGTCGTCGACGGCGAGACGGGTTGGCTGGTGCCCCCCGAGAGTCCTCCCGACCTTGCCCGTGCCCTCGTGGAGGCGACCCGGAGCGGCGACGAGGCCGGGCGTCGGGGCCGCGCCGGTCGGCGCCGGCTCGACGAGCGGTTTCGGCCGCGGCACGCGGTCGAGGCGTGGCTGGGGGCGGTGGGCGGAGGCGTGCTATCGTGATTGTTTCCGGCCCGTCGGGAGCCTGGGGGAGTCGGCCGCGATGATGGGGAGAGCGCTACTCGTAGTGGGATGGTCCGGTGTCGCTGGACTCCTCGCCGCCGCCTTCCTGGGCGCCGCCCGCGGCGACACGTCCGCGGCCGAGGGGCTGCACCTGCAACTCGCCCTCGGCTCGTCGCTTCTCGTGCTCTTCGCCCACTGCTGGATCCTCTTCTACCTGTCGGGCACGCGACGGGCGGTCTTGGCGGCCGTGGCCGACCGGAGCTGGGCCGACGAGCCGGTCGTCAGCTCCGGGCGCGGGCTCCAGCGCCGCAGCCAGGTGTGGCTGTGGCCGGCGATCGGGGCGCTCCTCGCGCTCCTGGTGGTGGGCGGCGCCGTCCTCGCGGGCGCGTTGGAGAGCCGGGTCCACGTCGTCCTGGGATGGGTCACGATCGGCGTCCAGGTCGCGAGTCTCCTGGCCCTGGGCGGGGCCCTGCGGCGCAACGAGGAGTGGATGGTGGCGGTCGACGCGCGTCTGGCGGCGGAGGAGACGGAGTGAGGTCCGGGGCCTCGCCGAAGGGCCGCGCCGGAGGGCTGCTTCCCGACGCCTGGCGGATCCAGCTGCCGGTCTTCGAAGGGCCGCTGGACCTGCTTCTGCACCTCGTCCGGGTCAACGAGGTCGAGATCACCGAGATCCCGGTCGTGCTGATCTGCGACCAGTTCCACGACTATCTCGCCCTGATGGAGGAGCTGGACCTGGATATCGCGGCCGACTACGTCTACGAAGCCGCCCAACTGATCTTCATCAAGTCCCGGATGCTTCTGCCCCGGCCACGCCGGGGGGCGGAGGAGTCCGAGGACCCCCGGGAGAACCTGGTCCAGCGATTGCTCGAGTACCAGCAGATCAAGGACGCGGCGCAGTCGATGGCCGAGATCCACGAGCTGCGGCGGGGAATCTGGGTACGGCCGCCGGAGAAGGTCGAGGAGGAGGAGGAGGAGGAGGAGTCGCTCGACCTGGGCGACGTCTCCCTGTTCGATCTCCTCGGCGCCTTCCGCAAGGTCCTCGACCGGTACGACCGCGAGCACCCACCGCCGCTCGTGCTGGAAGGGGAGGAGTACTCGGTCCGAGGCCAGTTCCAGCGCATCCTGGAGTCGCTCGATGGGGACAGGCCGCTGGACCTGCTGCAGGACCTGCGGGGACGCTCCTGCCGGGCCGAGGCGGTCTCGGCCTTCCTGGCGGTGCTCGAGTTGGCCCGTCTCCGCCTGGTGCGCCTGCACCAGACGGGCGAGGGCGAGCTCCTCCTCTATCGCACGGAGCGCGAGCTGCGGATCGAGGAGCTGGAGGCGATCGAATCGTGACCGACCGCCCGCAGATCGAGGCCGCGGTCGAAGCGGTCCTGTTCGCCGCCTCCGAGCCCGTCTCCCGCGCCCGGCTCCTGTCCGCCTTCGACGACGAGGAGCGGGAGGAGGCGGCGGCGGCCCTGGAGCGGGTCGTCGAGCGCTACGCCCAGCGGGACGACCGGGGTGTCGTCGTCGAGGAGGTGGCCGGGGGGCTGCGCATCGTCACCCGACCGGATCTCCATCCGTACCTCCGTCGGTTCTTCGAATCCGGAGGCCGGAGCCGGCTCTCGATGGCCGCCCTGGAGACCCTGGCCATCGTGGCTTACCGCCAGCCGGTCACGGCGCCGGAGGTGCAGGAGTTGCGCGGCGTGAGCTCGTCCGGCGTTCTGAGGACCCTCCTGGAACGCCGGCTCTTGCGGATCGCCGGCCGGAAGCCCGTCGTCGGCAAGCCGTTCCTCTACTGCACGAGCAGGGAGTTCCTCCTGCAGTTCGGCCTCAACGACGTGCGGGACCTGCCGCCGCTGGAGGAGTTCGAGGAGATGATGACAGCGGATCAGGCGGACCGGGCGGAGAGCCGGAACGAGCCCCGGGAGGAGATTCCGAGCGACCCGGAGGGGGAGGTGGAGGCATGAGCGAAGACCGTCTGCAGAAGCTCCTGGCCCGCGCGGGCGTCGCCTCGCGCCGGGCTGTCGAAGAGCTGATCCGGGAGGGGCGGGTCACCGTCAACGGGACGGTGGCGGAGCTGGGCGACAAGGCGGACCCGGAGACCGACGCCGTCAAGGTGGACGGCAAGCGGATCGTGATGCCCGCGGGAGAGCACCGCTACTACCTCGTCAACAAGCCGAAGGGCGTCATGACGACCCGCAACGACCCCGAGGGCCGACCGACGGTCTTCGACCTCCTCCACCCCGGGTTGCGGAAGGGCCTCATCGCGGTCGGCCGTCTCGACTTCAACACCGAGGGCCTGCTGATCCTCACCGACGACGGCGACCTGGCGCAGAAGGTCTCCCATCCGAGCCAGGGTTGCACCAAGACCTACGAGGTCAAGGTCAAGGGCCTTCCCGAGGAGGCCGGGCTGGAGAAGCTGCGCCAGGGGATCGTGCTGGACGGACGGCGCACCGCCCCGGCGGTCATCGAGCGACGGGCACGGGATCGCAGGGAACGACCGAGTCGCAGCAACTCGTGGTGGCGAATCGTGATCGGCGAGGGGCGCACCCGGCAGATCCGGGAGATGTTCTTTCGCATCGGACATCCGGTCCAGAAGCTCCGCCGGGTCGCGATCGGTGACGTGGCGGACCGCAGGCTACCGGTCGGGAGCTGGCGCGAGCTGGATCCGCGCGAGGTCGACCGGCTGCGCCGACCGGGTCGCCGGGCGGGAGGCGGACGGAAGAAGCCCGCAGGCTGGGCGAAGAGCTCGAAGGGCAAGCCGAAGAAGTCCGGCGGCCCGGGGCGAGCGGGGAAGGGCCGATGAGGCGGAGGGTGGTGGCCATCGACGGTCCCGTGGGGGTCGGCAAGTCGTCCGTGGCGCGCGAGGTGGCGCGTCGCCTGGGGATCCCCTTCCTCGAGACGGGCGCCATGTACCGGGCGCTGGGGCTGCGGGTGGTGGAGGAGGGCCTGGATCCGGGGGACGCGCCGGCCGTCGAGGCGCTCGCCGAGGCCACGGAGATCGATCTGGAGCGCGGTCCCGACGGCCGCTTCCGGGTCCTCGTGGACGGTCGCACCGTGTCGGCGGAGCGGATCCGTGAGGCCGACGTCTCGGAGGCGACCTCCAGGATCTCGGCCTACCCGCGGGTGCGCCGCCGCCTGGTGGACCTCCAGCGCCGGTGCGTCGGCCCCGAGGGCGCCGTCCTCGAGGGGCGGGACATCGGCTCGCGCGTGTTCCCCGAGACCCCGTTCAAGTTCTACCTGGACGCCTCCCCCGAGGTCCGGGTGGAGCGCCGCCTGCGCCAGCTGCGCGAGGCGGGGCGCGACGACGTCCCGCGGGCCTCGGTGGAGGAGGACGTCCGCTCCCGGGACCGGCGGGACTCGACCCGCAGCGAGTCCCCCCTGATCGTCGACGACACCTACACGGTGGTCGACACGGACGACCTGGACCGGGAGGGGGTCGTGGAGGCGATCGTGCGTCGGGTGGAGGAGGCGCCTCGGTAGCACCGGCGCCCTCGCTCCGCTGGGGTCGGGCCCGTCTCCGCGCTCACCCGGCCGGGGCTTGCCCGGCGGGGTGAGCACGGGAGATCGGGAGCCGATCCGGGTCCGTGGCGGCGGTCAGCAGTTGCGGCCGTCGATCATGCGACCCCAGTTGCGCACGCCCAGCTTCTTGATGTTCTCGATGCGCTCCTCGGCGACCTGGTCGGCGGCCTCGTAGGTCGGGACCCCCTCGTCCTTCGAGATCTCGAAGACCCGCATGAGGTTGAGGTAGATGGAGCGGGTCATCCGCAGCGCGCGCTCGCGGTTGTACGAGCCTCCGAGCTCGTTGTAGACGTTGATCAGGCCGCCCGCGTTGATGACGAAGTCCGGGGCGTAGAGGATGCCCTTCTCGTGCAGGGCGTGACCGTCCTGGTCCTCGTTGTCGAGCTGGTTGTTCGCGGCGCCGGCGACGACCCGGCAGCGGAGCTTCGGGATCGAGGCCTGGTTGATGCTGGCCCCCAGGGCGCAGGGCGCGAGGATGTCGCAGTCGACCTCTAGGATCTCGTCGCCCGGGACGATCTTGACGCCGAGCTCGTACCGCGCCTTCTCGACGCGCTCCTCGTCGATGTCGCTGCCCAGCACGGTCGCCCCTTCCTTCTTCAGGTAGCTGGCCAGGTGGTAGCCGACACTGCCGAGGCCCTGGATCGCCACGGAGCGCTCCGCCAGCGACGCGTCTCCGAACTGCCACTTGGCCGCCGCCTTCATCCCCTGCAGCACGCCGAAGGCCGTGACCGGAGAGGGGTCGCCGCTGCCGCCGTGGGACGGCGATACACCGGTGACCCAGCGGCTCTCCGTGAGGATGGTCTCCATGTCGTCCATGTCGGTGCCGACGTCCTCGGCGGTGATGTAGAGGCCGCCGAGGGACTCGACGAATCGCCCGAAGGCCCGGAACAGCGCCTCGCTCTTGTCCTTCTTCGGGTCGCCGAGGATGACGGCCTTGCCGCCGCCCAGGTTGAGGCCGGCGGCCGCGGCCTTGTAGGTCATGCCCCGGGAGAGACGCAGGACGTCCCGCATGGCGTCGTCGAAGGACTTGAACGGGTACATCCGCAGGCCGCCCAGGCCCGGGCCGCAGACGGTGGAGTGCACCGCGATGATGGCCTTGAGACCGACGTCCTTGTTCGAGCAGAGGAGCACCCGCTCATGCCCCATCTCCGTCAGCTCGGTAAAAATCTCCATCGGGGTTCTCCCTTCCGTAGTTCTGGCGTGAGGCGATCGAGGCCGACCCGGCCCGCGGACGCAACCGGGTCTCGGAACCGCGAGGAGCACTGAAGCTGGAGTTGATCGTCCTGCGGCAGCCGAGACCGATGGACCATCGGCGCAGCGGTCGCTCGCCGCGCCATGGTGGATCGCAAGTGTACTGCATCGAACGGACCCGGCCAACCACCCCGCGGGGCGGTCGGCGGGCATCCGCAGGGCGGGGCGCGGCTATCATCGGCAGGTGGACCCGAGGCAGAGAGCCAGGCTCGTCAAGGGCTGGGCGCTGGAGCTGGGATTCGATCGCGCCGGGGTCGCGGCCCTGGCCCCGGCCGCCCATGGAGAGAGCTTCGTCCGCTGGCTCGAGCGGGGTGACCATGCCGGCATGGGGTGGCTCGAACGCCGGGTGGAGCTGCGTCTGGATCCCGGGAAGCTGCTGGACGGCGGCGCCCGGAGCGCGGTCTGCGTCGCACTCCAGTACCACCCCCTCCAGGGCGAGGAGGAGCCCGCCGGCGACCTGTGGCCCCGGGTCGCCCGCTACGCTCGGGGAAGGGACTACCACGACGTCATGGAGCGCAGGCTGCGCGAGCTGGCGCGGCGCATCGAGGAGGCCTTTCCCGGTCGACGGGCGAGGGGTTGGGTCGACACGGGGCCCGTCCTGGAGCGCGACCTCGCGGCGGCCGCGGGTCTGGGGGCGCCGGCAAAGAACACGCACCTCCTCCATCCCGACGGTGGCTCCTGGTTCCTGCTCGGCGAGGTCCTGATGGAGCTGGACCTCGAACCCGACGCGCCGGTCGCGGATCTGTGCGGGAGCTGCACCCGTTGCCTGGAGGCCTGCCCGACGGGGGCCCTGCCCGAGCCCTATCGCCTGGACTCGCGACGCTGCATCTCTTACTGGACGATCGAGCACAGGGGGTGGATTCCGGAGAGCCTCCGGGCGGAGTTGGACGGCTGGGTCTTCGGTTGCGACGTCTGCCAGGAGGTCTGCCCGTGGAACGCGGAGCCCGAGCCCGGGGATCACGCGGAGCTGCGGCTGCCCCCCGAGAGGGCGGAGCTGGACCTCGTGGGCCTCCTGGCGCTGGACCGTGCCGGTTGGCTCCGGCGTCTCCGCGTCAGCCCGCTGAAGCGTCCCAAGCTCGCGGGTCTCCGGCGGAACGCCGCCGTGGCGATGGGAGCGCGGCGCGACCCTCGATACGGGCCCGCGCTCGCCGCCGCCCTCGCGGATCCCGAGCCGCTGGTTCGCGGGCACGCCGCGTGGGCCCTGGGCCGGATCGGCGGCAACGCCGCCCGCCGCGCGCTGACCGCGGCGCGAGGCGTCGAGGCGGACCCGCGGGTGGCGGCCGAGATCGCCGCCGCGCTGGCGCGGATCGACCCTCCTTCGAGGGAGGAAGAGGGCGCCCGAGGTCCGAGGTTGACACCCTGAGGGGCGCTCCTTATACTCCAAAATCTCCGAGTCTCAAATACTTACGCAGAGTCTCGCGAGATCCTCGCCAGAGGAGCGACAGGCGAAAGCCTGATCCCAATTCGAAGGAGGCACAAGCTTATGGAGTCCGTGGAAGATCAGCGGGATGAAACCGCCATGCCCGCAGAGGGGGATGGCGGAGAGACGGGAGGGGAGGAGTCCCTCGGCTACGAGGAGATGGTGGCTCTCTACGACGAGAGCATGCGCAACCTCTCCGAGGGAGAGATCGTCCGGGGTACGGTGATCGACATCACCTCGAATCACGTGGTGGTTGACGTCGGGTACAAGTCGGAAGGTTTGATCGATCGACAGGAGTTCACCAGCTACGACGGCGAGATGACCGTCAAGGTCGGCGAAGAGGTGGACGTCCTGCTGGAGAAGACGGAGGACCTCGAGGGCCACGTCCTGCTATCGAAGCAGAAGGCCGAGAGGATGAAGGTCTGGGCCGAGATCGAAGGGGCCTACAAGGAAGGCAAGACGATCCTGGGTCGGGTCATCGACCGGATCAAGGGCGGCCTCACGGTCGACGTGGGGATCCGCGCCTTCCTGCCGGGCTCGCTGGTGGACATCCGCCCGATCAAGCACCTCGAGAGCCTGAAGGGCGAGGAGCTGGAGTTCAAGGTCATCAACCTCGACCGGCGGCGCAACAACGTCGTCCTGTCGCGGAAGGCCGTGCTCGAGAAGGAGTTCGCGAAGAAGAAGAAGGAGACCCTCACCAAGCTGGAGGAAGGGGCTCTCCTGCCCGGCGTGGTCAAGAACATCACCGACTACGGCGTGTTCATCGACCTCGGCGGCATCGACGGCCTGCTGCACATCACCGATATCTCGTGGGGCCGGGTCAACCACCCCTCGGAGCACTTCCAGGTCGGTGACGAGGTCGACATCGTCATCCTCAAGTTCGATCCGGAGACGGAGCGCGTCTCTCTCGGCTTCAAGCAGAAGTCCGAGGATCCGTGGATGCTGGTCGACAAGAAGTACCCCCTGGGCTCGCGGGTCAAGGGGCGTGTCGTCAGCCTCGTGGACTACGGCGCGTTCGTCGAGATCGAGGAAGGTGTCGAGGGGCTCATCCATGTCAGCGAGATGTCGTGGACGAAGAAGGT
>CAJQNK010000063.1 GCA_905479655.1 uncultured bacterium
GTACTTGAATCTGCGGCGTTACGCTTCGCTCGGGCTCCTCGACGTACAAACAGTACGACTGCGTCGCCCTCGGTCGCAAGCCTTGCATCTCCAGGCACCTACGGCCTCTCGCAACGACATCCGGTGAGAAGGTCAGGCTAGACTCCTGCTGATGACCCTCCACCGCATCACCGTCGTGAGCGTGGCCGTCGTAGCGGTCCTGATCCTGTTCCTCGTGGTCCTGCCCTGGGCTCAGGAGGAGCTTGCGCCCGAGCCCGTGGCGGCCTGGGTCGCCGTGGAGTTGGGCGGATCGGGGGTCGCCCGCGTGGGCACGCTGCGGACGACGCCCGGCACCGAGTGCCGCCTGCACGCCGTGCTCGAGGCCCGGGGCCGCGGTGGGGAGTCCGTCTTCTACACCGATGCGGAGGCGCTGGAGATCCCCGGTCGGACGGTGTCGCCGGAGTCCCTGCGCCGTTGGGACCGCTCCCAGGAGGTCAAGGTCCTGTGGTTCACGGTGGAGGGCCTCCGGGCTTTCTGGGAGCTGGGGGCCGACGGCTTCGACGGCTTCGGCTTCGAGTCGTCCTTCCGGGCGGACTGGCCCCGGACCTGGTCGATCCCCTGTGCCGTCGACTCGTCGAGCCAGGCCTTCGGACAGGGCTTCGACAGCCTGGAGCCGCGGGAGTTCGGAACCCAGCGCTACCAGGTGCGGATCGAGATCTGGGGGGTCAGCCGAATCGCCCCGGAGGTCCGGTTCACGTCGTGGAGCGGGGAGGAGCTGCCGATCCGGGGAGACGACTTTCCCGGTCTGATCGTCCGACTCCCCGGGCTCCTGGGAGCGGCCTCGGAGGTCTTCGGCCTGACCCAGGTGGCCGTCACCGACGAGGCTTCGCCCGAGGCCAGGGAGCGCCTCGCCGACTGGGGCCGGCGGCGGCTCGTGTTCTCGCGGGCGCAGGTCCTGACGGAGCTCACGGAGACCGCGGGCTCGGGTTGGGCGGCGTTGGAGTGGCGGGAGGTCGACCTGTCGGACGGACCGGAGTGGACCCCCACGGGCGCGGCTCCCGGCGACCCGCTGCGGGTTGCCGAACGGGTGGTTCTCCTCTACGAGGACCGGGGTCTCCCGGGCCGCCTGGATCGGGCCGACCTGGCCTTCGATTTCACCAAGGGGTCTGGGGTGCGCTCCCTGGGCGAGATCTTCGTCGGCGACGGCCTCGTGGAGTGGGCTCACCTGACGACGGAAGGAACGGAGCGGACGCGATGAGCGACAAGACGGTGACGCTGATTCCCGGCGACGGCATCGGTCCGGAGGTGGCCGAGGCCACCGTCCGGGTCCTGGCTGCCGCCGGCGCCGAGATCGAGTGGGAGAGGCAGATCGCCGGCAAGGAGGCGATGGCGCGTAGCGGCGACCCGCTGCCCGACGAGGTGCTGCACTCCATCGTGCGCAACAAGGTGGCGCTCAAGGGCCCGGTGACGACTCCCATCGGCAAGGGCTTCCAGTCGATCAACGTGCAGATCCGCAAGCGTCTGGAGCTGTTCTCCAACCTGCGGCCGGTGACGACGCTCCCCGGGGTGGCCTCGCGCTACGACGACGTCGACCTCGTCGTGGTCCGGGAGAACACGGAGGGTCTGTACAGCGGCCTGGAGCACGTCGTGGTGCCCGGCGTGGTGGAGAGCCTTAAGATCATCACCGAGAAGGCCTCGACGCGCATCGCCCGCTTCGCCTTCGAGTACTGCCGGAAGCACGGGCGCAAGCGGGTGACGGCCGTGCACAAGGCGAACATCATGAAGCTCTCCGACGGCCTCTTTCTGGAGTGCTTCCACAAGGTGGCCTCCGAGTACCCCGAGATCGAGGCCGACGAGCGCATCGTCGACAACATGTGCATGCAGCTGGTGATGCACCCGCACCGGTACGACGTGCTGCTGCTGGAGAACCTCTACGGCGACATCGTCTCGGATCTGTGCGCCGGGCTGGTCGGCGGGCTCGGGGTGGTCCCGGGCGCCAACCTGGGGACCGAGATCGCGGTCTTCGAGGCCGTCCACGGGAGCGCCCCGGACATCGCCGGCCGCAACGTCGCCAATCCCATGGCGCTGCTGCTCTCGGGCGTGCTGATGCTCGACCACCTGGGGCAGACCGAGGCGGCGAGGCGGGTGCGCGCGGGTCTGACCGGTGTGCTCGAGGGCGAGACCCGTACCCGGGATCTGGGCGGGACCGCCAGCACGACCGAGTTCGCGGACGCTCTCGTGCGGGCGATCGAGAGCTCGTAGGGTCGAGCGGAGCGTCCCGGTGCCCGGCACACTGTTCGACGACCCGCCCGAGCCGAAGTCGGGCGCGGGTTCCGGGACGCCTCTCGCGGACCGCATGCGGCCGCGCAGCCTGGACGAGGTCGTGGGGCAGGAGGCCATCGTCGGAGCCGGTGGCGGGCTCGCCGGCGCCATCGCGGCCGACCGCGTCCCCTCGCTGATCCTCTGGGGCCCCCCGGGCACGGGCAAGACCTCGATCGCGGAGGTCATCGCCCGCGAGACGGCCTTCCGCTTCGTGCCCTTCTCCGCGGTGCGCTCCGGGATCCGGGAGGTCAAGGAGGTCATGGCGGACGCGGAGCGCTGGCGGGCCTCCCAGGGTCGCCGCACGATCCTGTTCGTCGACGAGATTCACCGCTTCAACCGTAGCCAGCAGGACGCCTTCCTGCCCTTCGTTGAGCGGGGCGACATCGTGCTGATCGGAGCCACGACCGAGAATCCCTCCTTCGAGCTCAACGCGGCCCTGCTCTCCCGTTGCCAGGTCGTGGTCCTCGAGCCGCTGGGGCTGGACCCTCTCGTCACGATCGCCCGCACGGCGCTGGCCGACACGGAGCGGGGCCTGGGGGACTCCGGGGTGACCGTCCGGGACGAGGCCCTGGCAGGCCTCGCCCAGCTCGCTTCCGGGGATGCCCGGCGCTGCCTCAACCTCCTGGAGGCGGTGGTGGAGGACGCTCGCCGACGGGACGAGCCGGAGGTCACGGCCGGCGACGTCCGTCGGATCGCCCAGCGGAAGGTCCTGGTCTACGACAAGGCGGGCGAGGAGCACTTCAACCTGATCTCGGCGCTCCACAAGTCGCTCCGGGAGGGCGACCCCGACGCCGGGCTCTACTGGCTGGCGCGCATGCTGGGCGCCGGGGAGGATCCTCTCTACGTCGCCCGGCGCCTGGTGCGGTTCGCTTCCGAGGATGTGGGCCTCGCCGATCCCGATGCGCTCGGCCGCTCCGTCGCCGCCTGGGAGGCCTACCGTCGCCTCGGGTCGCCGGAGGGCGACCTGGCGTTGGCGGAGCTGGTCGTCGACCTGGCCCTGGCGCCGAAGAGCAACGCCGTCTACCGGGCCTGGGCCGAGGCCCGGCGAACGGTCGAGGAGAGTCCCGCGGAGCCCGTGCCGGCGTCGCTGCGCAACGCCCCCACGGCCCTGATGAAGGAGCTGGGCTACGGCCGAGGCTACGCCTACGCCCCCGACGAGCCGGAGGGCGTCGCGGGCCTGGAGTGCCTGCCTCCGAGCGTCGCCGGTCGGGTCTTCTACGTTCCGCGGGAGGCCGGCAGGGAAGCGGAGCTCGCCCGCCGTCTCGAGCGCTGGCGAGCCGCCCGGGAGCGCGCGCGTCGGGCGCGCGGAGAGTGACGGGCCGGGTGTCACAGTCCCGGAGCGGGAGGGTTTGTACAATCGAGGCGTGAGTTCTCCGGACTCCATCGGCCGCTACGAGATTCTGCGCGAGATCGGCCATCGCGGCCTGGCGTCGGTGTACGAGGCTCGGGACCCCCGCTCCGGCGAGGGTGTGATCGTCAAGCTCTGCACCGGCGGCGACAAGATCGTCCGAGAGCGCTTCCTCGCCCAGGCGGAGCGCAACGCGGGTCTGGAGCACTCGCACATCCAGCCCGTCGTCGACCTGGGGCGCATGGACAGCGCTCCTTTCCTGGCGGAGAGTCCACCGGGCGGTCCGACGCTCGAGGCCTTGATCTCCGGCCACGAGCCGATGGCGGAGCTGCGCCGCATGGAGATCCTGCTCGAGGTGGCCATGGCGCTGGAGTACGCGCACTCCCAGGGCGTCCTCCACGGCGGGCTCGCCGCCGAGTGCGTGCAGCTGGCAGACGACGGAGCGGCGCGGGTCGGGGACTTCGGTTTGACCCGCTACCTCACGTCGGTACCGCGGGACGCCGGAGCGCCCGGCGAGGCCGAGTCGAGCTGGCCCTCCCTCGCTCCCGAACAGGCCCTGGGGCGCGAGCCGGACGGCCGCAGCGACATCTTCTGCTTCGGAGTCCTGGCCTTCCGCCTCCTGACCTGTGGGTCGCCCTACGACGCCGAGAGCGTGGAGGGCTGGATCGCGGCCATCGTCGGCGCCCAGGCGAAGTCCGTCAAGACGGTCTGGCCGGGGTGCCCGGCGGATCTCGCCAACCTGATCGACCGGTGCCTCAAGAAGGACCCCGAGGCGCGGCCCGCCGGCTTCCTGGAGGTCATCTCCGAGCTGTCGACGATCATCCGGAGCCCCGTGGCGGAGACCGTTCCGGCCCTGGTGCTCCGGTTCCCCGGCGGATCCGAGCCGGACGGCGGGGACGAGGCCGATGCCGTGCCGAACCTGCCGGAGAGCCCGGCGGACCCCGGGGAGTCCTCCCGGGCCGGGTCGCAGCCGCGCCCGAGTGCGCTGGTGACGGCCGCCGCCCGACGGGTGGCCCGGGCCGGCCGGCAGGGCTGGACCCGGTTCCTCGGCCTCTCGCCGCGCGGGCGTGGAGTCGTCGTGGTGGCGACGGTCGGCGCGGTGCTCCTCGCGGTCCTCCTCGCTCTCTCGGCGGTCGGAGGGGACTCCGACCCGGGGATCCGTCCGGTCGAGAGGCCGGAGCCGCTCGGTGCGGCCGTCCCTCCTCCCCCCGCCAGCGCCCTGCCGGCGGCCGGCTGGCTCGTCGTGGACGCCCGCCCGTGGGGGACGGTCGTCTCGCTGACCGATGCCGACGGGGCCGCGGTCACCCTCGGTGAGGATCGCTCAACGCCGCTCGCGCTGGCGCTGGCGCCCGGTGTCTACGAGGCGGTGGTCTCCGGCGGGGAGGCCGAGGAGCCGCAGGTCTGCCGGGTCGAGGTCCGGGTCGACGCGACGGTCGAGTGCGCCGTCGATCGGGCGCCCGTCGATGTCGAGGAGTACTTCCGGGAGGCCGGATGGTGGCGTTGATGCGACGCGTCGCACCCCTCCTCCTCGCTGCCCTCGTGCTCGCGTCGCCGGCCGTCGGGCAGAGCTTCCGGGCTGCCTACGGTGACGGCCTCGAGGCCATGGACCGTCGCGACTGGGATGCCGCCGTGGCCGCATTCCGGACGGCGGTGGACGACCGACCCGAGGAGAGCGAGCGTCTGCCCCGCCTCTTCTTCCGTCGTTACACCCCCTGGTACTACCTGGCGCTGGCCCTGTCGGAGAAGGGCGACTGCCAGGGGGCCATGGCGGCCTTCTCGGAGTCGGAGCGCCAAGGGGTCATCGCGAGCTTCCCGGACGACGTGGTCGCACTCCGTCGGTTCGGGGACAGGTGCGGGGAGAGGGAGGCCGTGGCCGAGGCGCGCAAGGCCGCGCTGTCGGTCATCGAGCGCGCGGCCGACTCCTCGGGCGTCGTGGCGGAACTCGCGAAGCTGCCGGAGCTCGCCACGGTCTGGGAGTGGCGGGAGAACTCGCTGGCGGATCGCCGCGCCGGGGCCGACGGCCTCCTGGGCGACGCTCGCTCGCTGCTGACCGAGGGCGGCGCCGAGCCGCAGCTCGAGACGCTCGAGGAGGCGCGGCGTCTGGCCTACCAGTCCTACTGGCAGCTCGAGGCGATCCGGGCGGAGGCCAGTCAGCACCTCGGTGAGATCCAGGCGATGGTGGAGCGCAAGCTGGACAACCTGGAGGCCACCGTGGAGGAGGCTCGCAGCGTGCTCCGCCGCACGACGGCGCTCGCGCCCTACCCCCCCGGCCTGAGGAGTCGCCGCGACCGCCTGCAGGGCCTGCTGAACCGGGCGATCGACGCCGGCGAGGGCGTGCCCCCCGGCGAGCTCGAGAGCCTGGAGGCCGACCTGGAGCAGGCCATCCAGGCCCTGGAGTCCGCCGCGACACCGCCCCCTCGCGCTCTCCGCGAGGCGGCCGAGGCCTTCTTCGCGGGGGAGTACGCGCGCACCCTCGAGCTGCTCGACGGTCCGCGCTGGCGCGGCAGCCTCACGCTGGCCCACGCCGCGCTCCTCCGGGCCGCGGCCCGCTGGTCACTCTGGCGTCGCGCTCCGGACCCCGATCCGGAGCTGCTCGTCGCGGCCCGGGCGGACGTCGCGGAGTGCGCCGAGCGCGTTCCGGGCCTCGAGCCGCTGGAGGCCTGGTACCCGCCGGCCTTCCGGGCGTTCTTCGACGAGGTCTCGCAGGCCGGGGTCGCGGACCCCGGGGCGCCCGGGACGTAGTGGTCCCCGGCGGCGTCGACGACTCAGCCGGCCCCGTCCAGGACCCGTGCCACCTCGCTCGACGTCAGCAGCTCGCCGAACAGGTGGGGCTCCTCGCCCTGGCGGTAGAGCGCGTAGAACGGGATGCCGTAGCGCCCGAAGCTCGCGAGGTAGGCGGCGATCACGTCGTCGCGGTTGGTCCAGTCGGCTTTCATCGCGACGACGCCGTGGCGCTCGAAGGCCTCGGCGACCTCGGGAGTGTCGAGCGCCAGGTTCTCGTTCACCTTGCAGGTGAAGCACCAGTCGGCGGTCACGTCGACGAAGACCGGGGTTCCGGCGGCCGCGAGATCGCGGGCACGGGCCTCGTCGAACTCCGTCCATTCGATGAGGCCTCCCTCGGTCCCCGCGACGGCCCGGTCGGCGGACGTCGGACGGGTCTCGGCGCCGCTGGCCAGGACCAGCGAGCCGACGGCGGCGGCGAGCGCGACGGCGAGTGCGAACCGTTGGCCGGCCGGTCGCCGGAAGCGGGAGCGGAGCCAGACGCCGAGGGCCAGCGACAGAAGCGCCAGCTCGATGAAGGCGACGCGCTCGGCGCTCACCTGGGCGGCGAGCACGTAGAACAGCCAGATCGCCGCGCCGGCCAGCAGGAAGCCCATGACGATCTTGAGGGTCTCCATCCAGGCGCCGGGCCGTGGCAGGAGGCCGGCCAGCCTGGGGGCGGCGGCCAGGGCCAGGTAGGGCAGCGCCATGCCGGTCCCCACCGCCGTGAACACGGCGAAGATCACGCCCGCCGGTTGGGCCAGCGCGAAGCCCACGGCCGTGCCCAGGAACGGCGCCGAGCAGGGGGTGGCCATGAGCGTGGCGAAAAGGCCCGATACGAAGTGGCCGGGCACACCCTGGCGCGGGCCGCTGCCGGCCGCCCGGGCGAGGAAGACCGGCAGCGGGATCTCGAACAGGCCCCAGAGGTTGAGGCAGAAGAGGATGACCACGACGGCCAGCGCCGTGACGAAGACGGGCTCCTGGAACTGCACTCCCCAGCCGACGGCGGCGCCGGCCGAGCGCGCGGCGACGGCCGCCGCGGCCAGGGCCCAGAAGGAGATCAGGATGCCGGCTGCCGTGGCGAGGGCGCCGACGACGACCTGCGAGCGACCCTGGCCGGCGGCCTTGACCAGCCCGAAGACCTTGAGCGAGAGGACGGGCAGGACGCACGGCATGGCGTTCAGGATGAGCCCGCCCAGGACCCCCAGGAGGAGGACCCAGGCCAGCGACACGCCGGCGTCCCTGCCGGCGGCGCGGGCCGCCTCGGCGGCCGCGTCCCCGCCGGTGAAGAGCGCGGTGTCGCTCGCCACGCCCCCCGTGCCCACGACGACCTCCAGGCTCGCCGTCGTGGAGACGGGCGGCAGGCACGAGTTGTCGTCACACGCCTGGTAGGAGAGCTCGATCGTCGCCGTCGCCGGTCCGGGCGCCGCATCGGCCGGTACCGCGAAGGTGCCGACGATGGCTACCGTGCTCTGGTAGACCGACAGGGGCCGCTCCTCGAACGCGAAGGTCTTCAGCTCACCCGGGGGGTAGGCCACCCCCGTCTCGCCCCAGCCCGCGGGCAGCTCGAAGGCGACGACCGTGGGGATGAGGTATTCGAAGCTCGGGGTGTGGCTGTTGGTGTGCCAGCCCTCTTCGATCGTCATCAGGGCCGCGATCTGACCCTCTTCGCCCGGCGCCCACGCCGTGCGGTCCGCGACGACCTCGAGGGCCGCCTTCTCGATCCGTGGTGGCTGGGCGGGAGCCGCGGCGACGAGAACGCCGGCGGCGAGCACGAGGGCGCCACCGATGCGTCTCAGGTATCCGAGGCGCCCCGAGGACAGCGGGCGTCTCGGGGACTCAGGGTGCCTCAAGTGCACAGGGTGTCTCAAGTGCACAGGGTGTCTCAAGTGCAAAGGGCATCCCCTCCGTGGCGGAGTTGGTCCAGGGCCTCGGTGGCATAGGCACGGAGGATGCTCTCCGGGTGGGTGTCGAGGAAGCTCTCGAGCGCTCCGATGGCGTCGTCGCAGGCGCCGCGGTCGCGCGCGATGCGGAACCGGAGCAGATCGGCCTGCTCCGCGAGGGGGCCCGCGGTCAGGTCGTGACGCAGTGTGTCGACGACCGTCTCGGCCTCTTCGAATCGACCGCCCAGCCGGAGGGCGTCGGCCATCAGATAGCGCAGACGGAGGCGGTCCTGCGGCGCGTCCGGGATATCGAGGACCCGGCCGTACAGGTTGGCCGCGCGCGGGTCCCGACGTTCGTGGAGAGCGTCCGCCAGGTCGAGCAGCTCGTCGATGTCCAGGCTGTCGGCGGCCGCCCGGACCCGTCCCTCGAGCTCGGCGGCCCGCCGGATCTCTTCCTGGATCCGGCCGACGTAGCCCTCGGCGGGCGCGAATCCCCGGATCTCGCCGATCCGCACCAGGTCGGCCGTGATCACCAGGGTCGTGGGGAGTGAGGTCACGCCGAAGCGCTCGGCGAGCGCCGTCCCCTGGCCCCCGTCCTCGGTGTCGACCCGCAGCAGGACGAAGCGGGGCGCGACGGAGGCGAAGATCTCGGAGGAGAAGACCTCCTCGTCCAGTCGCTTGCACCAGCCGCACCAGTCCGCGTAGAGATCCACCAGGATCGGTCGGCCGGACGACCGGGAGGCGTCCACGGCGGCCTCGATTTCGGTGAGCCAGGAGAGGGAGTCCGCGGCCACGGTCGCCTTCGAGACCGGAGCCAGGGCGAGCGCTACAGCGAGCAGGAGGGTCGTCGTGCGGATCAACGGGGACCTCGGAAGGCGGCCATCGGGGTTGTGCTCCTCGGGATGTACGACCGGAGCGGGCGCGGGGTTCCCTCCGGCCGGGCCGCAGGAGCATAGCACCGGCGCCGGGGCCGCTTGCGATATCCTGCACCGATGCGACTCTCTGGTCGAGCCTCACGGATCGGTGAATCGGCGACCCTTGCGGTCGCCAGGAAGGCGGCGGAGCTCAAGGCCCGCGGCGTGGACGTGGCGGACTTCGGCGCTGGGGAGCCGGACTTCCCCTCGCCGCCCGCCACGGTGGAGGCCGCGTGTCGCGCCCTGAGGGAAGGACGGACGCGGTACGCGCCCGCTCCGGGAATCCCCGAGTTGCGGGATGCCCTGGCGGCCCGCTTCGCCGAGCGCTACTCCGCCCCCTGGGAAGGCTCGAACGTGACCGTGACGGTCGGCGCCAAGGACGCGCTCTTCGATCTCGCGCTGGCGCTTCTGGACGAGGGCGACGAGGTCATCCTGCCCACGCCCTGCTGGGTCAGCTTCCCCGAGCAGATCCGATTCGCCGGCGGCGAGCCCGTCGACGTGCCGACCTCGAGCGACGACGGCTTCCGCGTCCACGCGGCGGCCGTGGTGGAGCGCATGGGGCCCAGGACCCGGGCCGTGCTGCTGAACTCGCCGTGCAACCCGACGGGTGACGTGATCGGCACCGACGACCTCGAGGCGATCGTGGCCGCAGCGGCCGAACGGGGTGTCCTCGTGATCTGCGACGAGACCTACGAGCGGTTCGTCTATGACGGCGAGGAGTTCGCCAGCGGCGCCGTCCTGGCTCGGGCCTATCCGGAGACCGTCGTTGTCGTCGGGTCGTTCTCCAAGACCTACGCCATGACCGGTTGGCGTGTCGGCTTCGCGCTCGGGCCGGCGTCCCTGATCCGGGCCGTCGCCGCGATCCAGAGCCACTCGATCTCGAACGTGACGACCTTCGCCATGCACGGCGCCCTGGCGGCCCTGACCTCGGCGGAGCCCGAGGTGGAGGCCATGATCACCGAGTACCAGGTACGCCGCGACCTGGTCATGCGGGGCCTGGAGGCGATCCCCGGCGTGACCTGCCTGCCGCCCAAGGGGGCGTTCTACGCGTTCCCGAGCATCGCGGGCCTCCGGCGGCCCGGGCGCGGCAACTCCGTCGAAATGGCGACCTACCTGTTGGAGGAGGCCCGCGTGGCGGTGGTCCCCGGCCTGGCCTTCGGCGCCGACGAGCACGTGCGGATCTCCTTCGCCTGCTCCCGCGAGACGCTGGCGCTGGGGTTGGAACGGATGGCTGAGGCGCTGTCCGGCTAGCGGCCGAGGGAGGATGGACGACATGGATCGGATGGACAGAGGAAACCCGACGGCGCGTGGGTCGTGGGCCTGGCGGCTCCTGGCCGTGGCGCTCGTCGTATCGACCGCGGTGCCTGCCGCCGGCCAGCCCACGCCCGGGGAGGCCGTCGAGTTCGTCGACGGTGCCGAGGCCGAGCTCCTCGACCTCGCCGTCCGCGCCGAGCGGGCGGCCTGGGTGCAGTCGACCTACATCATCGAGGACACGCAGATCCTGGCGGCCCAGGCCGCCGAGCGGTTCGTCGCGGCGCAGGTCGCCTACGGCATCGAGGCCTCCCGCTTCGACCCGGTGGAGGTGTCGGAGGAGGTGCGGCGCAAGCTCGACATCCTGAAGTCCGCCATCACGCTGCCGGCGCCCTCGGAGGCCGCCGCCCGGGAGGAGCTGACGCGCATCGCCAGCGGCCTCGAAGCGACCTACGGCAGCGGACGCTGGTGCCCGGAGGAGGGCGAATGCCTGGATCTGGGCGAGCTCTCGCGCAGGATGGCCGAGAGCCGCGACCCCGAGGAGCTGGCGGCGTTGTGGGCCGGTTGGCGAACGGTCTCGGTCCCCATGCGCGAGGAGTACCGTCGTTTCGTCGAGCTGGCGAATCGCGGCGCTCGCGAGCTGGGCTACGCCGACGTCGGCGCGATGTGGCGATCCAACTACGACATGGATCCCGCCGCCTTCGAGGCCGAGCTGGTCCGACTCTGGGAACAGGTGCGACCGCTCTACGAGTCGCTCCACTGCTTCGTCCGCGCGCGCCTGGTGGAGCTCTACGGGCCCGAGGTCGTGAACCCGGAGGGCTCGATCCCGGCTCATCTGCTGGGCAACATGTGGGCCCAGAGCTGGGGCTGGCTGTATCCGGAGCTGGCTCCCGAGGGCTTCGATCCGGGCTACGACCTCACCGAGTTGCTCCAGGACCGGGGCTTCGATGCGGTGAGGATGGTGGAGACCGGCGAGGGCTTCTTCACGTCGCTGGGCTTCGAGCCGCTGCCCGAGACGTTCTGGAGTCGCTCGATGTTCACGCAGCCGCGGGATCGGGACGTGGTCTGTCACGCGAGCGCGTGGGACGTCGACGAGGTGGACGACCTGCGGATCAAGATGTGCATCCAGGTCAACGACGAGGACTTCGCGACGATCCACCACGAGCTGGGCCACAACTTCTACCAGCGGGCCTACAACCGGCAGCCGTACCTGTTCCGGGCCGGCGCCAACGACGGCTTCCACGAGGGTCTCGGCGATACGCTGGCGCTCTCGGTGACCCCCGGCTACCTGGTGGAGCTGGGGCTCCTGGACGAGGAGCCCGCCCCCTCGAAGGACCTGGGGCTGCTCCTGCGCATGGCCCTCGACAAGGTGGCCTTCCTACCTTTCGGGCTGGTGGTCGACCAGTGGCGGTGGAAGGTCTTCTCCGGCGAGATCGGCCCCGACGAGTACAACCAGGGCTGGTGGGACCTGCGGCTGCGCTACCAGGGGGTGGTGCCGCCGGTGGCCCGGAGCGAGGCCGACTTCGATCCGGGGGCGAAGTACCACGTGCCCGCCAACACGCCCTACACGCGCTACTTTCTCGCGGGCCTGTTGCAGTTCCAGTTCCACCGGGCGTTGTGCGACGCCGGGGACGGTCCCCTGCACCGCTGCTCGATCTACGGCGACGCGGAGGCCGGGGCGCGACTCCGCGCCATGATGGAGATGGGCTCCAGCCGGCCGTGGCCCGACGCCCTCGAGGCCGTCACCGGCGAGCGACGGATGGACGCTTCGGCGCTCCTCGAGTATTTCGCTCCCCTGACGGCGTGGCTGGAGGAGAGGAACGCGGGGCAGACCTGCGGTTGGTAGGCGGCCCGGCCCCCGGAGGGGCGCTCAGGCCAGCGTCTTGGCGACCGCCCGCCGCAGGTCCAGCAGGCTGAACGGCTTACGCAGCAACGGGGGGGCGCTCGCGGAGCGGGTGTTCATCAGGCTCTCATCGTCGGAGTAGCCTGACATGTAGGCGACCCGCAGGTCCGGCCGGTCGTTGCGCAGAGCGCGATACGGCTCGGGTCCGGAGCGGCCCGGGAGCACCACGTCGGTCAGGAGGAGGTCGAGGGAGCCGTCCAACTGGTCGAGGACCTCGAGGGCCTCGTCGGCCGAGCCGGCCTCCAGCACCCGCAGGCCGTCGCCCTGGAGGGTCCTCGCGGCCAGGTTGCGCAGCGACGGCTCGTCCTCGACGACCAGCACCGTCGCCCTCGAGGTCGCTCGCGCCGGTTCGCGCTCGTCGGGGGCTTTCCCGGGGTCCGGGATGTCCCGACCGGACGCCGTCCGAGCGGGCAGGAAGACCTCCACCGTCGTGCCCGCGCCCAGCTCGCTCTCGATCCAGATCCAGCCCGCGTGTTGCTTGACGATGCCGTAGGCCGTGGCGAGACCGAGTCCCGTGCCGGAGCCGGGCTGCTTGGTCGTGAAGAACGGCTCGAAGACGTTCTCCAGCACCTCGGGCGCCATGCCCCCGCCGTCGTCGATCACCGCGAGTCGGGCCCAGGACCGGGCCGGCATCTGGGGGTGACGCTCGCGCAGGGCCGAGGCTTCGGCCCGGCTGACCCGGCCGGTCTCGATCCGCAGGTGGCCGCCCCCCTTGATGGCGTCGCGGGCGTTGATCACCAGGTTCATGATGACCTGTTCGATCTGCCCCGGGTCGGCCCGCACCGGCGGCGTGTCGTCCGCGATCTCCGTCTCCACCTGGATCTGCTCCCCGATCAGGCGCCGGAGCAGCGGCGCGACCTCCTCGACGATGGCGTCGAGACCGATGACCCGCGTCTGCAGCATCTGGCGGCGACCGAAGGCCAGGAGCTGGCCCGTGAGACGGGCGGCCCGCTCCGAGGCGGAGAGGAGCTCGTCGGCCATCATGCGCTGGTCGTCGCTGTAGAGGGTCCCTCGCAGGGCCTCGGCGTTGCCCTGGATCACGGTGAGCAGGTTGTTGAAGTCGTGGGCGATGCCGCCCGCGAGGCGTCCGATCGCCTCCATGCGTCGTGCCTGGTGGAGCTGCTCCTCCAGTTGGCCGACCTCGCGGTGCACCGAGACGAAGCGGGTCTCGCCGTCCCAGGGGTCGTCGACCGGTGTGATGGTCACGAGCTCGGCGTGCCGGGCTCCGCTCTTGGTGCGTGTCGCCATGTGGCCGTGCCAGACATCACCCCGGGCCAGGGTGCCGTAGAGCTCGCGGCGGGCGACGGCGTCGTCGAAGTCGATGCGCAGGAGGCTCTCCGGTCGCTGGCCGACGGCCTCGGCGAGCGTGAAACCGGTGACCTTCTCGAACGCGGGGTTCACGAACTCGACGCGGCCCTCCGAGTTGGTGATGAGGATCCCCTCGCCCGCCTGGAGGACGGCCGTGGCCAGCAGCATCCGGTGACGCTCCGAGCTGTGGCTCTCGGTCCGATCGTGGCTGATCGCGACGAGCCGCGAAGAGCCGTCGGGGTCCTCCATCGGGATCAGGAGCAGGTCGAGGTAGCGTGCCGTCCCCGGATCGCCGAGACGGATCGCGGCCTCGGTGGGTCGGCCGGTGGAGGTCGCCTTCCGCGCCGCGGGGATGGCGGTCCGCAGGAGGCGCCGCGGCAGCATGGAGAGAGCCCGGCCGCCGACCGGCTCCGAGACTCCGAAGGCCCCCAGGAGATCTCGCCCGGCCCGGTTGATGAACTCGATGCGCCCCCCCGGATCGAGCAGGACCACGGGGGCCGGATAGTGTTCGACGGCCAGGCCGAATCGGCGCTCGCTCCGGGCCAGCGCGGACTCGGCACGGTGCTTCTCGGTCACGTCGATCATCGTGCCGCGCAGGACCGGCTCCGGGCCCGAAGGGTCGAGGAAACCGCTCAGCAGGACCCAGACGATCTCCCCGTCGACGCGGCGCAGCCGGACCTCGAAGGCGCGGATCTCGCCGTTCTGCCGGAGCTGCTCCAGGAAGCGGAGGCGGTCCTCGGGCTCCACGTAGAACTCGCTGGAGCTCCGGTCGTACAGATCCTCGGGCGAGGCGGTCCCCAGCAGCTTCGCGCAAGCCGGGTTGACCAGCAGGATGCGGCCCTCCGCCGTCGTCGAGTAGAAGCCGGCGATGGACTCCTCGAAGAACCGGCGATAGGAAGGGTCCTCCGTCGGGCGCGTCGTCCCGTTGGGGCTCGCCCTTCCGTCGGTCGCGGCCAGGGCCGGATCCGCTTCCGAGCACGGGAGGGGTGGAAGACCTGCGGGCCGCAGGGGGCGTTCGCTTGCCATGGTGTGGCTGGACTCAGCTTCCAGCGCCGCGGAAGGAGCCGGCGACGCGTCGGGCTCGTTGGATCTGGACCTGATCGGCCGCGGAACCGCCCCGGTCGTCGCCGTCGAGATCGGCGCCGCGGAAGCGGAGGAACCGAATCACGACATCGGTGACCTGGTTGCCGATCACCAGCGGGGCGCCGGTCACCTCGAGACGGCCGTGGATCGGCCCCTGGAGGGTCACGTTGCCGTACGGATTCTCACCCCATTCGAACGGGCTCTCGCTGGGGTCGCCGCCGATCCAGAGGGGCGATCGGAGCTCGAGTACCCCTTCGACCCGGATCTCGATGGTGCGGGGGCCGGCTGTCATGACGGCCTCGCGCAGGGACGTGAGCCCGTCGTCGGCCACGACGTCGATGAGGGTGTCCACGATCAGGATCCGGCCGGAGGCGCCGCCCTCGGTCGGAGGCTCCAGCCCCATGGGAGGCGTCGCCCCGCGGGCCACGGTGGCCAGGAGGGTCAGCAGCAGTGCGAGGACGAAGAGGGTAAGTCCGTGTCTCATCGGAGGCTCCTTCTTCCACGACACTAGGAGGGGAGCCTCGAAGGAGCCATCGGCAGCTCGGCGACGGGAGAGTAGGAGGTCGCCGAGAGCGAATGTCGGAGATCGGACTACACGGCGGGGCCGAGTGGCTCGGTGCAGCGTGGGTCGTCGCGGCGGGGGTCGTTGACCCGGGGACCGACGGCCCAGGCGACCATCGCCTCGGCCGGCCAGGGCGCCAGGAGGGGCGCCAGGTCCCCGGGACTCTGCTCGCGCGGTCGCAGCCAACGGCCGGCCTCCTCGGGGCCGAGAAGGACGGGCATCCGATCGTGGATCGGTTCGACGAGCCGGTTGGGCCGGGTCGTGAGCACCGTGAAGGTCTCCAGAGTGCCCCCCGTTCCGTCCCGCTCGCGCCACCGATCCCAGAGCCCGGCCATCGCGAAGGGCTCGCCGTCGGCGAGACGGATCAGGTAGGGGACCTTGCCTCCCGCCTCCCGTCGCCACTCGTAGAAGCCGTCGGCCAGCACCAGGCAACGCCGCCGGCGCAGGGGCTCGCGGAAGGTGGGCTTCGTGGCCGCGGTCTCGGACCGGGCGTTGATGGCCCGCGCCCCACCGGAGAGCTCCTTCGCCCAGTGGGGGACGAGCCCCCAGCGAAGCTCGCCGAGTCGGTTGCGGTCGTCCCGGTCGACGCGGACGACGGCCGCTTCCTGGGTCGGCGCGATGTTGTATCGGGGAGCGAGGCTCGGAACCTCGTCGAGGCCGAAACGGTCCGCGAGCACCTCGCCGCGGG
>CAJQNK010000064.1 GCA_905479655.1 uncultured bacterium
TGGTGGAAGCCGGGCGCGAGCGAGAGCGCGCAATCTTCTTCGGAATCAAGGCGGGAATCCGCACTCGATTCGGTGAATCGGGGAGGATTCCCAACGAAGAGTCCGGAGAAGAGGGCCGCCCGTAGCGTGTCTCGCCTTTCACCACGGGCTGCTAGGGTCCTGTCGCCGTGATCCTCCTCGACTCCAGCTTCCTGTGCGCCTGGTATAACCAGCGTGACGTCCACCACCCCGCGGCGCGGGAGGTCATGCGCCGGTTCCTCGCCGGCGAGTGGGGCCGGGGCGTGGTGCTGGAGTACGTCTTTCTGGAGGTCGTCACCGTCCTCCTCGCCCGGCGGGGTCGCGAGGCGGCCTTCGAGGCCTCCCGCCGCCTGATGGAGGCGCGCGAGGTCGAAGTGTTTCCCTGCTCC
Source organism: uncultured bacterium (assembly GCA_905479655.1). Classification (GTDB taxonomy): domain Bacteria; phylum Acidobacteriota; class Thermoanaerobaculia; order Multivoradales; family JAHEKO01; genus CAJQNK01. The sequence continues at coordinate 408 of CAJQNK010000064.1, forward strand.
GACCTCTTTCTCGGCGCCGTCGACGCCTTCCGCAGCCAACCGGGGCGGGAGCTGTCGTTCACCGATGCCGCCATCGTCGCGGCGGCCGACCGGCTCGGAATTCAGCCCGTAGCCACGTTCGACGAGGGCCTCCGGGAGATCGAGGGCCTCGAGGTCGTGCCCTGAGCGCGGAACCCGGCGCGACGCCACGAACGACGCGGTCGAGCACCGGAGAAGGCGGCGGCCGTCGTCGTGGTCTCCCTGGACGGCTTCCGCGCCGTAGTCAGGCCGCCGAGCGCCGCCTCAGGTCGCGTCGCAGAGCGCCCTCGACCCGAGCGAGGGGCGCGAGACTCTCGAGGAACCGCTCGGCCTCGGCGGCCACGCGATCGATCGCGGTGCGGACCCGGACCCGTTGCAGCCGCGCCCGGGCGTCGGCCCAGGCCGCGCCACCGAGACCTGAACGGGCCGCCCGCAGGGCGTCCTCCAAGCCGTCGGCGCCCTTCGAGGGTTCGATGAAGAATGGGTAGTCGGGGCCGAGAAGCTCCACGGAGGACTGGTCGCGCACGGCGATCAACAGGGCGCCGCAGGCCGCGGCCGTGGAGATCTTGCAGTTGGGCTTGTAGAGCCGCTCCCTCTCCGTCTCGCGGGCGGAGATGTGGACGTTGAAGGCGCGAGCCCGCTCGAACCACTCGATCCCCAGCGTCGTGTCCACGAACTCGACGCCGGGATGACTTCCCCAGGACCCGGCGGATCGGGGATCCCCGAGGTACGCAGGCCGCAGCTCGCCGGCCGGAACGGCGTGGGGCCGCAGGCGAGGATCCCACTGATGATAGAGCACCGTCTCCGGACGGCCTGGACGGCCGAAATCCCGGAGCTGTGCGGCATTCTTGAAGATCACACCGTCGTACAGCGACCGGAACTTGATCCCGCGTTTGAACACCACCGTGTCCTGGAGGTCGAGGACGGTTCGGTGCCCCCGGCAGTGGGCCGCCAGGAGGTGCCGGAGATCGCCCTTCTTGACGAAGACCAGGATCGACCGATCGAGAGTCGCGATCTCCCCAGGCCGCACCGTGACCGCGTCGACCCCTCGACAGCGAAGGGCCTCCGCCATCTGATCCGCTCCCAGGATCGTGGAAGCCTTGTGGAAGTACTTGACGAAAGCGACCCGGAGGCCGTCTCCTGCTACCATCTCGGCCCGACTCTCTGCGCGACGCGCCAACGGAGCACCAACCCTGGCGCAGCGGGGCGCCCACCTGACAATTGTACGGGATCGGCGCCGCTTCCGCTCGCATTTCTGCTCGGATTTCCACTCGGAACGGTCCGCCGGCCCCGGCAACCACCGGCTCCGTCCCGCCGCTGCAGGACCGGAGCACGGTGTCGTCGCGGGTGCTACCCTCCGGACAAATGGTTCGAACCTCTCGTCCTTCGCACCCTCGGGCCGCGGCTGGCCTCGCCCTCGCGGCCGCGGTCCTCCTCGCCGGCCCATCGCCCCCTCCCCTCCGGGCGCAGGACTCGACGTCCACCCTCGTCGACCAGCTCGGAACACTGAGCCTCACGGAGGCTCTCGACTCCCGGGGTGCCCTGGGCGGCGTCGCCGTCGACGCCCTCGGCTTCGTCTACGTCGCGAGCTTCAACCGTCTCGAGCTGGCCCGGGTGGACCCCTCCGGCAACGTGTCGTCCTGGGCCACGGTCCCCGGCGCGCCGGGCAACGCCCACATCGCCTTCGCCCGCGGGTTCCTCTACGTCACCAAGATCCTGGCGAACCAGGTCGTCAAGGTCTCGCCGGAGGCGCCCGCGACGGGCACGGACGGACCGTGACCGGGCCCGCCACCCCCGGCAGCGGCCGGCCCGGCCCCAACCGCTGGCGCCATGGATTCCTCCTCGTCCCCGGTGCCGCCTGGGTCGGGCTGGTCACCGGCACGGCGCTCGGTGCGTTGCGGGTACCCGAGGGGAGCGGCCTCGCCGGACCCGTGATCGCCCTCGGCTACGGCGTGCTCGCGGCCGTGGCCCTGGCGACCGGAGCGGGGCTCGCGGCCTGGCGGGCGCCCACGAGGTGGTTGCGACCGGCCTCGGTCGTCGTGGTGTCCCTCTCGCTCCTGGTGCTGGCCGCCGTGGCCTGGAGGTTCGTGGAAACGGAGCGCGAGCGCCGCGCGCGGGCAGGGCTCGACTTCCCCCTGCCGGCGCAGATGCCGCTCACCCTCGTCGCGACCCTCCCCGAGGAGCAGACCCACCGCTCCTTCCGGCGCCTCGAGGTGGAGGGACGGGACTGGAGCGCGACCTGGACCGCCGTGGGCCCCGGCGCTCCAGAGTGCCGAGCGCGACTCACCGGCGTCGAGGCTGGAGCGGTCCAGGCGGCGATTCAGGCCGTCGAGGCGCGGCACTCCGTCGCCGAGGGACCGTGCGCCGACGAAGCCGCCCCGGCGTTGGAGGTCTCCTGGGGTCCGCGTGGCGACGAGAGCCGGCTCGCCATCACCGCGGCGTGCCGCGACCGGGAGGCGGCCCTGGGGGAGCTCTACTGGATTCTGTGGCGCATCCCCATCGACGCGACCGAAAGCGGTCGAACCGAGTGCGCCGACTGACCCGGGTCGCCAATCACGAGCCGGCGTCGGCGTCGAACTGGGTGCGCCCGGAGGCCTCGGAGCCCAGACGGGCCAGCCCGAACCGCTCGAGGCCGGGCGAGCCCGCGAGGACGAGGCCGGCCACGTGCTCGCCCACGGCCGGCGACAGCTTGAAGCCGTGCCCGGAGCCGCCACCCGCCAGCCAGACGTTCTCCGCTTCCGGGTGGCGGTCCAGGATCAGGTCGCCGTCCGGGCTGTTCTCGTACTGGCAGACCCGGGCCTCGACCAGCGGCGCCTCCGCCAACCCCGGGAAGCGCCGCGCCAGGAAGTCGCGGGAGGCGGCCAGCGCCTCCGCGCTCGGCCGCCGGTCCAGGGTGTCGGGGTCGACCGTCTCCCCGCGGGTGTCGTCCGCCATCTTGAAGCCGCGGCCGTGGACGTCCGGGAAGCCGTAGACCACCCGCTCGCCCCCCGACGAACGGGTAGCGAAGTCGACCCAGATCGGCAGGCTCGGCGGCCGGTAGAGGGCGCTCCCGGCCGGCGGCCCGAAGTAGTGGACCTCCTGCCGACTGGGGCGCACGCCGTCGCCCACGACCTCGGGGAAGATCCGACCGAGCCACGGCCCCAGGGCGAAGACCCAGGCGTCGAAGTGCAAGGGGGTGCCGTCGCCGAGCGACGCCCCCGTCAGGACCCCGCCCGCCACGGGACCCGGCGTCACCCGCCCGAGTCGGACCGTGCCGCCCTCGGCCGCGAAGCGCTCGGCCACCACCCGGCAGGCATCGCGGGCGAACAGCACGCCGGCCCGGCGCTCCAGCCAGACGTTACCGACACCCTCGAAGTCGATTTGGGGCCATCGCCGGGCCGCCTCGGCCACCGGCGGGCTCTCCACCGGGAAGCCCAGCTCCTCCAGGATCGGCAGCGCCGAGCGCACGTAGCCGTCGTCGTTCTCCATCATCCAGAGCGCGCCCGTCTCCTCGTAGAGATGGGCGTCGGCGCCCCGCTCGAGCTCGGCCCAGAGCTCGAACGCCCGCGCCACCCACTCCGTGTAGATCCGGTCCGGCCCGTAGATCGCCCGGATCGCGCGGCCCTCGCCGCCGGAGCTCGACCGTGGGTTGCCCGGACCCCAGGCGTCGAACAGCGTTACGTCAGCCCCCTTTCTCAGGAGGTGCAGGGCCGTCCAGCCGCCGAACGCCCCGGCGCCCACCACGGCGATGCGGGGTGAGCCCGAGGCCCGGAGAGGAAGGGCGCCGACACCGCCGGCTACCGCGGTCACCGCGGCCAGGCCGCCCAGGATCTCGCGGCGGGTGAGACCGCCCCGGGGGTCGCGGCCGGGGGAGTCCGGGTCGTGATGCGCTCTCGGGTTCGTCGCCATGGCGGGTTCGACTCTACTACCGCGGGCGACAGGGGACCGCTGCGCCGACCTCGTCGACCGGTGCGGGATCGACTGCCCGGGATCCTTCCACGCCGCGCTTCGCGCTCCGGTCAGGACGACACGCCGGGGGGCCGTCGTCGGGGACGGCCCCCCGGAGCTGCCGCGGTCTCCGCCTACCCCCCGAGCTCGTTCGCGCCGATGTCGACGACCGCGCCGCCGCCCGGTGGCACCGGGAACGTCGGGTCGCCGGCGTCGATGGCGGGCGAGCCGGGTTGGAGGGTGAGGTCCGGATCGGGGCACACCGGAGCCACCAGGAGCGGATCCGCGAAGACTGCGTTCGCCCCCGGCACGCAGTTCGCCGCGTCGCCGGCACTGTTGCCCCAGTAAAGGTTGTAGTCCAGCCGGCCCAGGAGCGTTCCCGGGCTGCAGTACAGCCCGTACCCCTCGTTGTCGGCCATCAGGTTGTTGACCACCTCGGGGAAGAGGAACGACTCCACCAGGTGGATGCCGCCGCTCTCCGTCTCGCCGTCGTTGCCGGTGTTGCCCCACACGGTGTTGTTGTAGAGCGAGCCCGACGGCTCCACCAGGTAGAGGCCCGGCGCGAAGTACGCCGGTGGCGGCGGCACCTCGTCCGGCGGCAGGTCCGGGTCCGGCGGCGGGGCGTTCTGAACCACCGCGTTGCAGGCGATCTCGTTGCGCTCGAAGGTCACCGCGGAACCCTCCGGCGCGGCGACGCCGGCACCGACCTGGGCCAGGTTGCCGACGATGCGGCTGTTCGTGACCAGGCCGGTAACGCCGTTGGCGAGCCACACTCCGCCGCCCTCGGAGTCCTGCGACAGACCGGCGTTGTTCTCCACCGTGACGCCGTCCAGCAGCAGATCGCCGAAGTCGTTCATCCACAGGCCGCCGCCGCTGCCCTGGCCGGTGCCCGGGTCGACCTCGTTCATGCCGGCCACGTTGCCGGAGATCGAGCCGCCGACGATCGCCGCGACCACCTCCAGACGCAGCCGCAGGCCGCCGCCGTTGAGCGTCGCGACGTTGCCCTCGACCAGCGTGTCGGCGAGCTCCACGACCGACTCGTCCTCGACATCGAAGCCGCCGCCGTACTGCAGGGCCCGGTTCGTCCGGACCTCGCTGTCGGCCAGCCCCGCCAGCGTCCGCTCGCCGAGCCAGACGCCGCCACCGCTGAAGGCGGCCTCGTTGACCTCGATCACCGAGCCGATGACGGCGAGCTCGGCGTCGCTACCCACCCAGACGCCGCCACCGTCGTCCGCCACGTTGAGCGAGACCACGCTGTCCTCCAGCTCGATCGCCGAGCCGTTCTGGACCGCCACGCCACCGCCGTCGTCACCGGCCTCGTTGCCGGTCACGAACACGCGACGCAGCACCGGCCGGGAGTCGCCCGACACCTCGACGCCCCCCCCGTCGCCGCTGGTCTCGTTGTCCTGGATCGCCACGTCTTCCAGTGTCGGCGAGCTGTCGAAGACCTCGACGCCGCCGTCGCCGAACACCAGCGCGACGCTCGAGAGCAGCCGGCTCGTGCTCGCGCTGGCGCCGAAGGTCACCACCCGACCCGAGCCGCCCGAGCCGTTGATCACCGTCTGCTCCGGGGTCGACGGGTCGGCGCCGTACATCGACACCGCCTTCGAGCCGAAGTCCAGGTTCTCGACGTAGCCCGGGAAGGGGTTGGCCGCCAGCAGGATGCAGGCGTTCTGCGCCGCCGCGTCGATGGCGGGCTGGATCGCCTCGCCGGCCTCGATCTCGATGACCTGGACCGGCGTGTAGGTGAAGGCCGTGGCTGCCGATGCGCCGTCGCCACGCAGCACCTCGACCTCGACCACCGACTCGCTGCAGGCCGGGCCCGCCGCGTGGGGCGGCGTCACGAACTCGAGGGTCCCCGGGTCGACGAAGGTCACCGCGGCGGCCACGCCGTCCACGAAGAGCTGCATCGGATTGGTGAATCCCTGCCCCAGGACGGTCACCACCTCGCCACCGGCCGTGCTGCCCGTGGGCGGCACCAGCTCGAAGATCGCGAGGTCGCTCTCGGCCAGGTACTCGAAGCCGCCGGCGAGGAGGTCCTCCTGGGCGTAGGAGTCGCGGACGACCACGTCCACGGCCCCGGGCGCCGCAGCCGACGGCGTCACCGCCGTCACCTCCTGGGGCGACACGACCACGACCTGGGTGGCCGGAGCGCCGCCGAAGGTGACCTCGACCACGTCGTCGAGGAAGTCGCCCAGGAGCTGCACCGAGGTGCCGCCCGCGACCGTGCCCGACGACGGCACCACCGAGTCGAGACGCGGCGCGGTGGGGGCCTCATAGGTGAAGCCACCCAGCTCGACGCCGGTCTGACCCCACGGGTCCTCCACCACGACGTCGACCGGCCCGATCTCGTCGCCGGCGGGCGTCTCGACCGTGAGCTGGGTGACGTCGACGATCTGCACGTTCGTCCCCTTCTTCAGGCCGAAGAAGATGTCCGTGGGGGCGTAGAAGCCGCTGCCGGTGATCGTCACCGTGTCGCCGCCGAGGATGGAGCCGTTGGCAGGATCGAGCGTCGTGACGACGGGCGGCGCGGGAAGCAGGAACTCGTACCCCTCCACCAGGGTGTCCTCGTAGTCGGAGGAGCCGAAGTTGCGGACCGTCACGTCGACCCTGCCCGGGAGCGCGACGGCCGGCGTCAGCACCTCGAGGGAGGTCTCGGAGACACCTACGACCTCGCCCTCGGCGGCGCCAAAGAAGACCTGAGAGTAGGTGCCGAAGCGTTCGCCGGTCACCGTGACGGTCTCGCCGCCCAGGAGCAGGCCGCTCGTCGGGCTGACGGAGGTCAGCGCCGGAATCCGGTCCGCCTCGACCGCCAGGAACAGCTCGTCGGCCCCGATGTCGTCCGCCAGACCCACGGGTCGCACGTCGCCCTCGAAGTCCTCGGCCGGGGCGTCCGCGGCCCGAGCCGCGTCGATCAGGGGCGAGATCGTCGTCAGGTGGAAGTCCGCGCTCACCGGGTCGACGAACAACGGGTCGACGTCGAGGTTGTTGGTGCCTTCCCAACCGCCCTGGACGTCGGACCACGAGACGCCGGGCAGACCGCGGCTGATGACCACGATCTCGTCCGGCGTGTCGTTCCACAGGATGGAGTTCACGACGCGCGGCACGATGTCCGGATCGACGGACGAGGTCGTCGCCAGGCCGCCGCCCTGCCCCGTCGCCACGTTCTGGGTGACGGTGGAGTTGATCACCTCGAGCTCGCACGAGTCGGAGTAGAAGCCGCCGCCGTCCAGTGCCTCGTTGAGAAACACGAAGCTGTTGGTCATCGAGACGGAGGCGCGGAGCCCGCAGCCGACGCCGCCCGCCGTCTCCTGGCTGATGTTGGAGCGCAGGGTCGTGGCGTCGATCTCGAGCCGCGGCGCGGCGTCCACGCTGACCGCGGCGCTGGCGTAGACGCCGCCGCCACGGAGCGTCGCGGTGTTGTCGGCCACCCGGGAGGTGAGGAGCCGGCCGACGCATTCGTTGCAGTGGATTCCGCCGCCCTCGACCGCGGAGTTGAAGACCACCTCCACGTCGGCGATGCGCACCGGGACCGGGTCGTTCCAGCCCGGGAGGGGCCACGGGGTCTCGAGCGCCAACCCGCCACCCAGGCGCGCGCTGTTGCCGCTCACGATCGTCTCGCGCACGACCGCCTCGTCGGCCAGCGCGTTCTTGACGAACAGACCGCCACCCTGGTCGCCCTGGTTCTCGAGCACCTCGGATTCGCGGACGACCTGCGGGTTGGCCAGGCCGCCCCCCCGGGCGGCGGCGACGTTGCGCCGCACGACGCTCTCGTCCACCAGCGAGACGCGCGACGCGCCGCCGCCGTCCCGATCGCTGGTGTTGTCTTCCACGACGCAGTCGAAGATCTCGCCGCTCCACACGCCGCCGCCGTCGTCCGTGGCGTGGTTGCCGCCGATCGTGGAACCCTTGACGACGCTGTCCAGCAGGACGAGACCGCCGCCGCGAACCGCGGTGTTCCCGGTCACCGTGGAGGTCACCAGGCTGCCGTCGGAGACGTACGCTCCGCCACCGTCACTCAGGGCAGTGTTGCCCGGCCCGACCACCAGACCCTCGGCCTTGGCGCCCACGAGCCGGACGCCGCCGCCGAGATCCGCCGCGTTGCCGGTGAACGTGACGCCGCGCAGCGTGCCGGCCGTCTGGTATAGGCCGCCACCCTCGAACTCCGCGGTGTTGTCGGCGAGGGTCGAGTCCTCGATCCGTGGGCTGCCGCCCTCGCTCCAGATGCCGCCGCCGCTACCGCACAGGCGTTCCGGGTCGGCGCAGTCCGCCGCCGAGTTGCCGCTGATCGTCGAGCCCACGACGACCATCGAGCCGTTCTCGCTGAAGATGCCGCCGCCGTTGCCGAAGGTCGCGCTGTTGCCGGTCACGACGGAGCGATCGATCGTCGCGGAGGAGTCCCGGAGCAGGACGCCGCCGCCGTCGAAGGCCGAGCCCCCGGTGATCGTCAGGCCCGACAGAACGCTGGCCGCCGTCTCG
>CAJQNK010000065.1 GCA_905479655.1 uncultured bacterium
GGGTCCCTCGACTCCGCGCCCTCCGGGCGCTCCGCTTGGGACGACACCTCGCGAGTGTCCCCCTTCCCCCGCCGAGGGACCTCCGGAAGCCATCTCCCGCAAGCCCCGTCGCGAAAGGGCGCGGGAGGCCGGCCGAGCGACGCTCGTCAGCCGCCGAGCGAGGCCGGCCTCCCGCGCCCCGGGGCGAACCCACGCCCGCGGACCCGCCGACCCGCCCGCGGCGCTCAGCGACTCGGCGGAACCAACGTCGGCGGTGCCGGACCCAGCACCGTGAAGGACCGCTCCGCTCCGGCCAGCCCCTGCTGCATCCGCTCAGCGCCCACGAACACCCGGTACTCTCCTGCCGGCGTGCCCTCGGGAATCCGGAGCGTCAGCTCCCTGCGGACCTTGTCGCCATAGGCGAAGGTGAGCGGCGTCTTCCGACTCGCGATCACCTCTCCATCGCCGTCCTCGATCCACAGGTGCAGGACCCTAGCAGCCCGTGGTGAAAGGCAAGCCACGCTACGAGCGGCCCTCTTCTCCGGACTCTTCGTTGGGAATCCTCCCCGATTCACCGAATCGAGTGCGGATTCCTGCCTTGATTCCGAAGAAGATTGCGCGCTCTCGCTCGTGCCTGACTTCCACCACGGGCTGCTAGGAGAGGCCCCCGGCCGCCTCGGCTCGAGCCGGATCTCGACGCGCAGCTCTTCTCCAGCTTGGATCGTCGGCGAGTCGAGGCGGAGGTCGATCCACGCCTCCTCGAGTGAATAGACGTACGCCGAGCCTACGTCATGTGCAAGATGATCGTGGAGCCGGGCGCCAATGGCCACCGTGCCGCCATCGATCGCGGTCGCGCGCCCGAACTGATCGAGGGTAACGGGGTCCGACGGGAAGAGCCTGGCGATGTGAGCCCAGGTCGTTCTTCCCACCAAACGGAATACGTCGGCGGTGCCGGAATTGACGCCGGGCGCGGTCCGCCCGCTCTCCGAGCCGACGACGATCGTGTCGCCGTCGACCGAGACATATCCGAACTCGTCGTGGCCCCTGCCATCCGGGGAGAGGAGCTTGGCCGTCTGTTTCCAGATCCCTCCAGCGTCGCGTTGGAAGACGTACGCTGCGCCTGAGGCAGGCCCCAGGTCGTCCCTCCCAGTGGCCCCCACCGCCACGACACCGCCGTCGACGGCAACATGGCCCCCGAAGCCGTCGCCGCTCAGGCCATCGGATGACAGGAGCTTCGCGGCTTCGGTCCAAACCCCGCCGAGCCGCTCGAAGACGTAGGCGGCTCCGGAGCCCGGCCCTTGATCGTCCACCCCAGAGGCACCCACTACGAGGGTGTCGCCATCGATGGCCAGAGCGGCGCCGAAGAAGTCCCCCTCCTTCCCGTCCGAGGCGATGAGCTTGGTCACTTCGAGCCACGTACCCGTCCCGGTCCGCTCGAACACCCAGGCGGCGCCTGCTTCCTCACCCAGGTCGTCGTAATACCTCGTCCCCACGACCACCGTCTCACCACTGATCGCAACCGCGCTCCCGAACAGTGCATTGCCGACCGCGCCGGACCCGAATAGCTTTTCCGCCGGCGACCACTCTCCCGAGAGCTGCCGCTCAAAAACATGGGCTGCCCCACCCTCGACTGTTCGCTCGTTGTCCACTCGCGCACCCACGACGATGAGGTCCCCGTCCACCGCAACCGAGTGGGCGAACGAGTCGCGCTCATCGGGATCCGCATCTGACAGGATTGCCACCTCCACCCAGACTCCATCCTCGTCGCGCTCAAAGACGTAGGCTGCGCCCTCCTCAACAGGCTCGTTGGCGTTGTTTCGTCCAACGACCAGCACGTCCCCAGAGATCGCCACTGCGTTGCCGAAGTGGTCTTCGGCGTCGCCGTCCGAAGCAAGGAGCTCGACGTCCTCGAGTTGTACCGGGGCGGCATCGACTGGCAGCGCCGCCTTCGCGACTGCTGCCATTCCGAGGAGAATCAGGATCGTCGTTCGTCTCATCTGCTGGCTCCGTTCGCTCGGGTTCCAGAGACACCGGACCATAACTACAGCGGGTAGCTGCTGCAATCCTCGGCCGCCACCCCGGGCACGACATCCTCGCTGATGCATCCGGCGCTGAGAGAGGACCGTCCACCCTCCAAGTATTCGACGACGCAGTCGAGCTGATCCGAGGTCAGCGAGCAGTGCTGGCAGTTGTTCTCGCGGTTCTCGATGAAGTAGCCGGTCTGACCCGGTGAGGGCTCGAGGCTCCGCCAGGCATCGCGGAACTGACGCCCCCCATCCGTAGCGGCGAATCCTCCCACCTCGGGACAGAGGATGTTCGATGGATTGGCGCCGTCGCAAGCCGTGTTCGGGCTGATCACGGCCCCCCAAGACCTCCCCACTTCGACGTTCGCCGTGAGCGTCGAGTCGAGAGGCTCGATCCAAGCCACTTGATTCTCGAAGAAGTCACCAATGCACGTGACCTCGTGATCGTGTTCCCATCCTCCCGCATCCTGGCAGGTGATGCCGTCGTCCCCGAAGTGAACCTCGTCGTAGAGCCGCTGCCTTACGCCACACCACGACGTGTGATACTCGCAGTCGACGTGCTCGCCGTGGTCGGAAGGACTGCGAACGAACACCCGATCGGGTCGGTCGCTCGCAGGTTCGGCTTCGTTGAGGATTCCCCAGTCCAGCACGTTGTTCGCGCCGTGACTACAGCCGGTGGCGTAGTACTCTCCGCTGACGTCGACGAAGTTCACCGACGAGGCCAGCGCGGCCTTGACCGCCAGCACCTGGGTGATCTCGTCCGGGTAGCTCGAGAAGCCGAAGGCCCAGCAGATCGGGTCCACAGCCACGACGGCCAGACCCGGCTCCGTCCCGGTGTCGAGCTCGACGAGCCGGTTGATCAGGTCGTCCTGGCGCGGGTAGTTGTCGGCGCACCCCCCGCCACCGCTCAGGGCGAAGACCACCCGGCACGGGTCGTTGGTCGTGCAGACGGTGTCGTCATAGATGATCTTGTACCGCACCGGCACGTCCCAGCCGATCTCCTCCAGGTCGTCCCCGTCCGCGGTCGCCACCTTCTCGTCGCAAACCGTGTTCGCTCCCAAGTCCGCGCCACAGTACTCCGGGTCGTAGTCGAACTTCGAGTCGCTGTTGGGCCCGAACTTGGCCGCTTGGAGCTCGTCGACTCGTCCGTCGATGCCGAGTCCAAAGTAGATCGCCGACGGCAGCCCCGCCGGCGGGGCGTCAGTCGCGAGCGTGTCGGTGTCGGCTCCGAAGTCGACCCACAGTCCGAAGTTGTACTGCGGTGTCGGGTCCAGGTACTGGTGAACGATCAAATGATGCCAATCGGTCGTGTTCGGCCAGGTGATATCCGAGGTGTAGGTCGTCGCACTACAGCTGCTCTCATCGTACACCTTGACGTAGATCTTGTGCTGGCCGTCGAGGCCCACCTCGAAGCGGCAGTCCTCCTTCCAGAAGATGCCGTCTGTGCTGTCGTCAAGGTGCCACCATGCGTAGAGCGTCGGCGTGTAGAAGCCGGTGTAGAGGCTCGTCACCTTGATCGCGTCTGTCGCTCCCCCGAAGAACTCGGCCGCACGGCCGTGGAGGGCATCCGTATCGGCGATGTAGGTGCGGGCGGCGCTGCCCTCGAAGGTGATCTGGAGCTGCGGTCCGTTCTCGTCGAAGGGCTCGGCGTCGCTGCCCTCGGCGGCGGTGTTCTTGAGCTTGTGCCCGGTCGTCGGGTCGTCATCCGAACCGTCCGTGCCATCGTCGAAGCTCAACTCGATACCCGGGATCTCCGCCGCTACCGGCGAAGGCCCAAGAATGAAGATCAGGAGCAGTGCGAGGGGAAGAGCTGCAGCAAGGCATCGGAGACGGCGTGGGGTTGCGGCCAACGAGATCATCACGGTCTCTCCTCCAAGACGTGGTCTCGAGCGCCTGCCGGAGCGCAGCTCCCCCCAACCCGGCACGAGAGCCCAGATGCCCGGGAGGCGAAGGGTCACCTCGTGACCTGGAGATGCTGCGCTGCTGGCTCGAAGGCTGCCGGGTTTGAGCGAGCCGGCGGCG
>CAJQNK010000066.1 GCA_905479655.1 uncultured bacterium
GGCGAGACACGCTACGAGCGGCCCTCTTCTCCGGACACATCGTTGGGAATCCTCCCCGATTCACCGAATCGAGTGCGGATTCCCGCCTTGATTCCGAAGAAGATTACGCGCTCTCGCTCGCGCCCGGCTTCCACCACGGGCTGCTAGAAGGCCACCTCCACTCCGAGCCGCACCGTCCGGCCGGGCTCCAGGATCCGCTCGCCGGTGAACGGGTCCAGGGTGTTGAGGTGGTCGGCGTAGCGTTCGTCAGCCACGTTCTCGACACCGCCGCGCAGCGTCCAGCGGCCCAGGGTCCGACCTCCCGTGACGTCCGCTGTGGTCCAGCCGGGGGTCTCGATCTCGTCGCGCGCCGCGGCGACGCGGTCCTGCCGCTCGGCGACGGTGAGCCCCAGGTCGAGCCACCAGGCGTCGGCCGACCAGCGGGCCCCGGCCCGCAGGGTGAGCGGCGGCATGCCGAAGGCGGGCTCGTCGAACAGGGTGTCCTCGCCGCGCACCCAGCTCGCGCTGGCGCGCCAGGAGAGGCGTCGTCCGATCCGATGGTCGACCCGCGCCTCGCCGCCCCAGAAGACCCCGTCGTCGCCGTTGACGTAGCGGTAGACGATGGGCGGGCTCAGGGGTAGGCGCTTCGGGATGTCGGGGTCCTGCGTGACCGTGATGTAGTCCGCGATCGAGCGGTAGAAGCCGGAGGCCTGGAAGGTGAGATCGCCGCTCGCGTAGGCGACTCCGAGATCGAACTGGCGGGCGGTCTCCGCCTTCAACCCCGGGTCGCCGAGGAACTCGGCCGCGATCTGGAAGCGCGTGCTGGGGAACCGGTCGGAGTAGCGCTCGAGGATCGAGGGGGTGCGATCGACCTGCCCCGCTCCCGCCGACAGGCTCCAGCCGTGGCCCACGGCGCGGCGCGCGTTGACCGCGACGCCCAGGTGGCTGTCGTCGGCGTCGAGAGGACCCGCGACCCCGTCCGCGAAGAAGGGCGAAACCTCGCCGGCCCGGGTGTCGATGAGGTCGCCACGCAGGGTCACGGCGACACTCCAGCCGTCGCCCCGGCGGATCCCCTGGGCGTAGAGCCCGAGGTCGTCCTGCCTCGCGTTGGGCCAGACGATGTCCCGGAACAGGACCATGCCGTTGTCGCGGCGGGTGACGGTGCGGCTCGCGGTCTGCTCCAGACGGTAGGCGTCGAGGCCGACCTTGCCGCTCCAGGCTCCGCCTCCGCCCTCGGCGTAGAGGCGCCCGCCGGTGGTGTCGGACTCGGCCGGGAGGTCGACGGCGATGGCGAACGGCGGCATCCGGTTCGCATTCGGCTGCGCCGTCGGCTTCTCGTCGTTGTTCATCCGGTGGTCCTTGCGGTTGGAGTAGAGCTGTCCGTACACCTGCAGGCCCGACGATCCCGGGAAGGCGCTCATCTCGAGGGCGTGGGAGCGGGTGTGGAAGTAGGTGGCGTCGAGCAGGCGACCCGCGTAGTCGACGTCCTTCTGCTCCTGGTAGCCGCCGGTGTAGTCCACGAGGGTCGACTCGCTCGGGCGCCACCCCAGGCTCCAGCGCAGGTCGCGGGAGGTGTAGTCGGCCGGCACCTTGCCGCCGCCGCCGCCGGGCTCGTAGTCGTCGCCCGAGCGGGCATTGCCGACGAGGCGGGCGCGCCAGCGCTCGGTGGTGGTCCCGAGGTCGAGCCAGGTGTCCTGGTCGCCGGTGTTGTCTCCCCACGAGACGCCCGCTCGGCCGTCGATGCCGGTGCCGCCGTCGCCGAAGGAGGGGCGGAGCGTCTCGAGACGCACCGCGGTGATGGCGCCGGAGCCCCAGGTGAGGGCGTAGGGTCCCTTGACGACCTCCATGCGCTCGACGGCGTGGGGGCTGACGTGGGAGAGGTCGGAGTCCATGCGCCCCGGCCCCGCGGCGAAGGTGCGGGTGCCGTCGACGAACATCCCGACCTGGCCCTCCTGGGCGCCGCGCACCTGGGGGTCGAGGCCGATCGGGCCACGACGCACGGCGGACATGCCCTCGAAGTCGCGGAGGTACTCCACGACGTCCCGGGCCTGGGCCCGTTCGATGGCGCGGCCGGGCAGGGCGCTGCCGGCGGGAAGCTCGGGCGCGCTGGAGGTGACGATCAGCTCCTGGCGGAAGCGGGCGCGGGGTGGATCGATCGCGTTCTCCTCGGCGCTCTCGGACTGGGCGCTCTCGGACTGTGTGCTGTCGGGCTGGGCGCTCTCGGGCGGGGTCTCGGACGGGTTCTCGGACTCCGGCTGCGCGTGCAGCTGGGCGGGGATAGCGACCCCGAACAGGGTCGTCAGGAGCAGCGCGACCGTCCACGGTCGCAGGGTCTGTCGGGACATGTTGTCCTCCTGGTGAAGCCGTTCTCGCTCTGGATGATGGCAGGGCGAGGCCCTCCCGCACGGATCGATGTCCGTCGAGACAGCCCCGTGGGAGGCTGTAGCGAGGTCCCGGGTCGCGCGTGGTCACGTCGTCGGCCGGGGCTCCGGAGCGCGGCCGTATCGGGCTCGCGGACTCCGGTCACCGGCTCGCGACGGTGCCTGACGCGTTCTCTCGGGGCGCTACGCCGCCCGCGCGGCTTCGGGTGGAGGCGTGGCCGGGTCGAGCCCTCCGGCCAGGAGGCGAAAGTCCGGCCCGGGCGGGGTCGGGGTCACGGCGGGAGACGGGACGGGTTCGGAGGTCGCCGAGCGAGCCGCGGGCGGCAGGCCCCCGGCGGCGAAAGCGGCCTGCGTCGCGGCCGGAGACGCCGGTGCGGATCGCAGACCGCAGGACCCCATCACCCCGGCCATCGGGCAACGCGCGCCCTCGTGGGCGGCATCGCTGAGACAGCAGCAGCCCGTGGGCGCGCAGGCCATGCTCGGCGCGATCGTCGCCGCGGCGACGACACCGTGGGGCAGCATGATCCCGAGGATCAGGCCGCCGCAGGCGAGGCAGAGGGCGAGAGCGTGGCGGAGCATGGGAAGGAATCTATCAGAGGGGGCAGGAGGGCGCGTAATCGCCTCGCCGCCTCGCCGCCTCCGCCCTCTACCCCCCGAACTCTCCCAGCACCCGCAGGACCTCGTCGATGTCCCCCGCCTTGTGCTCGGCGGAGACCTGGAAGCGGATGCTCTGGTCGCCGTGGGGCACGACGGGGAAGTTGAGCCCCGTGGCCAGGACGCCGTTCTCCTCGAGGTGGCGCACGAGCGCGGCCGTCTTCTCCGTCTCGCGTACCACCAGCGGCACGACCGGGTGGTCGCCGGGGATCGTCTCGAAGCCCAGGTCCACGAGGCCCTGCTCGAAGCGGGCGGTCATCTTCCGCAGGTGGGCCAACAGGGACCGGCCCTCTTCGCTGTCGACGATCTCCAGCGAGCGCTGCGCCGCCGCGGCCTCGCCGGGGGTGATGGGGTTCGAGTAGATGTAGAGCGGCGCGGTCTCCCGCAGGTAGTCGCGGGCGACCCGGTCGGCGACGACGTAGCCGCCGTTCACCCCCAGCGCCTTGCCCAGGGTGGCGATGAGCAGGTCCGCCGCGCCCGCCGCGCCGGTGGCCTCCTCCGTGCCGCGGCCCGTCTCGCCGAGGGCGGCGACGCCGTGGGAGTCGTCGACCACCAGGACGGCGTTCTCGGGGAAGTCGTCGTCGTGACGCCGGACGACCTCCGTGATCTCGCCCAGGGGGGCGTAGTCGCCGCGCATGGAGAAGACCCCGTCGGTCACGACGAGGGCGCGGGCGCAGCCGTTGGCCGCGGCCTCGCCCAGGCGGGCGTCGAGCTCGTCGAGATCCAGGTGGGCGTAGACGTGCTTCTCCTTCGGCCGCGCCAGCCGCAGGGCGTTGATGATGCAGTTGTGGTTCAGTGCGTCGCTGATGACGGCCGTCTCGGCGGTGATCATGGGCACCAGGACGCCCAGGGTGGTGGCGTAGGCGGAGCTGAAGATCATCCCCGCCTCGCGCCCGTGGAACGCGGCCAGGCGCTGCTCGAGACGCTGGTGGACGTCGTAGGTGCCGCTGATGAAGCGCACGGCCCCGGGCCCCGCACCGTAGCGGCGCGAAGTCTCCTCCTCGGCCTGGATCACTTCCGGGCGTAGCGACAGGCCGAGGTAGGAGTTGGAGTTCATGCGCAGGAACGGACGGTCGCCCCGACCCTCCAGCAGGAACCGGGGGCCGCGGTCGTCGGTGGCCGGCAGGACCGCGGTCACGACCTTCTCGGCTCCCTTGGCGGTCCCCTTGGAGCGCAGGCTGTCCAGCTCGGTGGCGAGGGCTTGAAGCAGTCTCTCGACGGGCATCGCTCGGTCTCCTATCCGTCCGTGTCGGTCGTCTCGTCCCGCGTCGTCTCGTCGCGGGCCAGCCGCGGCGCGAGCTTCTCCAACATGTCCGCGGTCATGGAGGCGAGGTCGAACTCCGGGTTCCAGTCCCATTCGTCCCGCGCCGCGCTGTCGTCCAGCGAGTCGGGCCACGAGTCGGCGATCGCCTGGCGGATCGGGTCGACCTGGTAGTCGATCGTAAACCCGGGGATGTGGCGCCGGATCTCCGCGGCCAGCTCCACCGGGGTGAAGTTCATCGCCGTGACGTTGAACGCGTTGCGGTGGCGCAGCCGCTCCTCCGACACCTCCATCACGCCGATGGCGGCGTGGAGCGCGTCGGGCATGTACATCATGTCGAGCCGGCTGTCGGGTCGCAGGAAGCAGGTGTAGCGCCCGTTCTTCAGCGCCTCGTAGTAGATCTCGACGGCGTAGTCGGTGGTGCCGCCGCCGGGCGGCGCGACGTACGAGATGATGCCGGGAAAGCGCACGCCGCGGGCGTCGACGCCGAAGCGCTCGTGGTAGTAGTCGCACAGCAGCTCGCCCGCGACCTTGGTGACGCCGTACATCGTCGTGGGGCGTTGGACCGTGGTCTGCGGCGTCCTCTCCTTCGGCGTCCCGGGTCCGAAGGCGCCGATCGAGCTGGGCGTGAAGACCGCGCAGCCGGTCTGGCGCGCGACCTCGAGCACCTTGTACACGCCGCCCATGTTGATCTCCCAGGCCATCCTCGGCCTCTCCTCGGCGACGGCGGAAAGCAGGGCGGCGAGGTGGTAGATGGTGTCCACCTCGTGGCGCGCGACGGTGTCGGCGATCTGCTGCAGGTTCGTGCAGTCGACGTACTCGAACAGGGGCTCGTCCGACCCCCGGGCGGGCATGCGGACATCCGACGAGACGACGTTGTCGTCGCCGTAGCGCTCGCGTAGGGCCGGCACCAGCTCCGATCCGATCTGGCCCAGCGCTCCTGTGACGAGGATCTTCTTCATGGGGCCCCCCGACCAGTCGGGTTGTTGGTTTCGGAAGTCGCCTGGAGAGGCGGTCGCGCTCGCGCGCGATCATGGTAGCGGCGGCGGTGGAGGGCGGCAAGCGCCGGCCCGTCGGGTCGGCGGTAGACTCCGGGCTCCGATGCCCCTTCGCCTGATGGAGGTCACCGTCCCCTCGGCGGCCCTCGACGAGATTCCCGAGATGCTCGACGAGGCGTCCGTGGCCCACGTGTGGACGACCGACGAGGGGGACGGTACGGGTCTCGTCCGGGTGCTCCTGGAGGCGGAGGAGACCGAGGCGGTCTCCGACCTCTTCGTGGGCCGGTTCGGCCCCGAGGGCGGCTTCCGCCTGGTCCTGCTGGCCGTCGAGGCCACGCTGCCGGCGGTCGAGCGGGAGGAGAAGAAGGAGGCCGAGGAGGAGGGGCCGGGTGGCGAAGCGGGCGGCGGGGAGGGTGGGAAGGACGAGGGCAGGGGTCCGCGGCGCATCGGCCGGGAGGAGCTGTACGAGGACATCTCCCAGGCGAGCCGTCTCGACCGCGTCTACCTCGCCATGGTGGCGCTCTCCACCGTCGTCGCCGCCGTTGGCCTGATCCGGGGCGACACGGCCATCGTCATCGGCGCCATGGTCATCGCGCCCCTCCTCGGGCCCAACGTGGCGCTCTCCCTGGCCTGCACGCTGGGGGACGTGGAGCTGGCGAAGCGCTCGCTGCGCGCGATCGGCGCCGGGGTGGCGACGGCGGCGGCGATCTCCATCCTCCTCGGCCTGGCCCTCGACGTCGACCCCGCCGCCCCGGAGCTCGCCGCCCGCACCCGAGCGGGGCTCGGCGACCTCGCGCTGGCGCTGGCCGCGGGCGCCGCGGGCTCCCTGGCCTTCACCAGCGGGGTCCCGGCCGTTCTCGTGGGGGTGATGGTGGCGGTGGCCCTCCTCCCGCCCCTGGTGGCCGCCGGGCTCCTCGCCGGGGCGGGCTACCCGGACCTGGCGCTGGGCGCGCTGGCCCTGATGCTGACCAACGTGGCGTGCGTCAACCTCGCCGCGATCGGGACGTTCCTCGTCCAGCGGGTCCGTCCGCGGACCTGGTGGGAGGCCGACCGGGCGCGCAAGGCGACGCGCGTTGCAATCGCCACCTGGCTCGTCCTCCTCGGCCTGCTCGTGGGGCTGATCGCGCTCGGTCGCGTGGGCGGGATATGACGCGGAGGCCCGGAGGGATCGGGACGACCGACCGACGACCTCCCGGCGTCGACTCCGATCCGCGCGGTCGATGAGGACGGGCGGGATTTCCGGCCTCGCTCTGACGCGTTGCGGCAGGAGGCTCGCGTCTCGGTCGCCCGGCCGGGTGGGAGCGGCCCCCGCCTGCCGGGGTGGCGCGTTCTCCACCCTCCCCGCCTAGCATGGTAGATGTCATGGAAACCCTCGATCGCTCCGGTATCGACGCGCTCCTCACGGCTCTCCGGGAGCGCGGGTTCACCGTCCTGGGACCCACGGTGCGGGACCGGGCGATCGTGTACGACGAGCTCCGCTCGACGGCCGACCTACCCGTCGGAGTGACCGACGAGCAGGCGGCCGGATCGTATCGTCTGACGCACCGCGGCGACGACGCGCTGTTCGGCTACACGGTCGGCCCCCACTCGTGGAAGAGATGGCTTCATCCGCCGCTGGTGCGACTGCTGAGGATCACGCCGGAGGAGGGGGGCCAGGGCTTCACCGCCGACTCCTCCGATCCCGGCGCGCGGCGCTGGGCGTTCGTGGGCGTCCGGGCGTGCGAGCTCGCGGCGATCGGTATCCAGGACCGCGTGTTCCTCGACGGCCCGGCCGTCGACCCGGTCTACGACGCCCGGCGACGCGGTGTCTTCGTCGTCGCCGTGAACTGCGCCCAGGCCGGGGGCACCTGCTTCTGCGCCTCGATGGACGCCGGGCCCAGGGCCCGGGAGGGGTTCGACCTGGCGCTCACCGAGGTGGTGGACGACGACCGCCACTACTTCCTCGTGGAGGACGGCAGCCCGGAGGGTCGGGAGGTGCTGGCCGCGCTGCCTTCGCGGCTCGCCACCGCGGACGAGGTGAAGACGGCCGACCGGATCCTCGAGTCCGCCGCGTCGTCCATGGGGCGGAGCCTCGAGATGGACGGCCTGCCCGAGATCCTGGGTCGCGGCTACGACAGCCCGCGGTGGGAGAAGGTCGCGACACGCTGCCTTTCGTGTACCAACTGCACGATGGTCTGCCCGACCTGCTTCTGCTCCACGGTGGAGGATGTCAACGACCTCGCCGACGGCGCCGCCGAGCGCTGGCGGCGTTGGGACTCGTGCTTCACCACCGAGTTCTCCTACCTTCACGGCGGCAGCGTGCGGACCTCCGTCTCCTCGCGCTACCGACAGTGGCTGACCCATAAGTTGGGGACGTGGATCGAGCAGTTCGGCTCGCCGGGCTGTGTCGGATGCGGGCGCTGCATCACCTGGTGCCCGGTTGGAATCGACTTGACCGAAGAGGCCGCGGCGCTGCGCGAGAGCGACCGGGCCCTGCACGCCTGACAGGAGGATGGGCATGAGCATCACCGCGCTGGACTCGCTCCTCAAGGAGCATCCCTTCTTCGCTGAGCTCGGAGACGAATACCTCGAGCTCATCGGTGGTTGCGCCAGCAACGTCAAGTTCGCGGCCGGCGAGCAGGTCTTCCGCGAAGGGCAGGACGCCAAGGGCTTCTACCTGATCCGGTACGGACGGGTGGCCGTCGAGCTGTTCGCGCCCGGGACGGGCTCGATCACCATCCAGACCCTGCACGAGGGCGACATCCTCGGATGGTCCTGGTTGCTGCCGCCCTTCCGCTGGCACCACGACGCCAAGGCGCTCGACCTCACGCGGGCGATCCACTTCGACGGCACCTGCCTGCGCAAGAAGTGCGAGGAAGACCCACGCTTCGGTTACCTGATCATGAGCCGGTTCTCCCAGGTCATCGTGAGCCGGCTGCAGGGAGCGCAGCTCCAGCTCCTGGACCTCTACGGGAAGACCGACCATGGAAAGCCCGAAAACGACTGAGACCCTGGCGTCACCGGGCCTCGACCCGATGCTGCCCAGGCCGTTCGTCCTCAAGAGCATCGAGCAGGAGAACGTCGACACCTGGACTCTGGAGCTCGAAGCGGTGGACGCAGACGGCGACCTCGCCTTCGAGCCCGGCCAGTTCAACATGGTCTATCGGCTCGGTGTCGGCGAGGTGCCGATCTCCATCTCCTCCGATCCGACCCGTCCCGAGCGGCTGCTGCACACGATCCGCTCCGTGGGCGCCGTGACCGGCGGCCTGTGCGCGATGAAGCCCGGCGAGATCCTGGGCCTGCGGGGGCCGTTCGGCAACGCCTGGCCCGTCTCCCTGGCCCACGACTCCGACCTGGTCTTCGTCGCGGGCGGAATCGGCCTTGCGCCCCTGCGTCCGGCGATCTACCAGGTGCTCTCCGAGCGGCGACGCTACGGCCGCGTCGTCATCCTCTACGGCGCCCGCAGCGCCGGCGACATGATCTTCGCCGAGGAGCTCGAGACCTGGCGAGGTCGGTTCGACCTCGACGTGCAGGTGACGGTGGACCATGCGACGGGTGACTGGTTCGGTCACGTCGGCGTCGTGACCACCCTGATCCCCCGGGCCGGCTTCGATCCGACCCACACCGTCGCCATGGTGTGCGGGCCGGAGGTCATGATGCGCTTCACCGTGCGGTCGCTGGTCGACCGGGGTGTCGCGTCGGAGGGGATCTACCTGTCGATGGAGCGCAACATGAAGTGCGCCGTCGGCTTCTGCGGCCACTGCCAGTTCGGGCCCTCCTTCATCTGCAAGGACGGGCCCGTGTTCTCGTTGCCCCGAGTCGAACGCTGGCTCGATACGCGGGAGGTCTGATGTCCGAGCGCAAGCCCAAGCTCGCCGTCTGGAAGTTCGCTTCCTGCGACGGATGCCAACTGAGCCTCCTCAACTGCGAGGACGAGCTCCTGGCCCTCACGGGCAAGATCGAGATCGCCTACTTCCTCGAGGCCTCGCGGGCGACGGTGGAGGGGCCGTACGACCTGTCGCTGGTGGAGGGCTCGATCACCACGCCCCACGACGAGGAGCGGATTCACGAGATCCGCCGCTCCTCGCGCTTTCTGATGACCATCGGGGCCTGCGCGACCGCGGGCGGCATCCAGGCGTTGCGGAACTTCGCCGACGTGCGGGAGTACACCTCGATCGTCTACGCCTCACCGCAGTACATCTCCACGCTGAACAAGTCGACCCCCATCAGTGACCACGTCTGGGTCGACTTCGAGCTCCGTGGATGCCCGATCTCCAAGGACCAGCTCCTGGAGGTGATCACCGCCTACCTCCACGAGCGCAAGCCGGCCATCCCGAAGCACTCCGTCTGTGTCGAGTGCAAGACGGCGGGCAACGTCTGCGTCATGGTCAGCCACGGCACCGCGTGCCTGGGACCGGTGACCCAGGCGGGATGCGGCGCCCTGTGCCCCGCCTACGATCGGGGTTGCTTCGGCTGCTTCGGGCCCAAGGAGACGCCCAACACGATCTCGCTCTCCGCCTGGCTCCAGGAGCGGGGCAGCGAGCGCCGGGAGCTGATCCGCTCCTTCCGCAACTTCAACGCCTATGCCACCGCTTTCCGCAAGGAGAGCGAGGCCCTGGAAAGGGCGGAGGCGACGCATGGCTGAGACCGTGACCCCCAAGCCTGATTCCCCCGAGACCGGGACTCCTGAGAGTGGGACTCCTGAGAGTGGGACCCGTGAGAACGTCCGCTCCCTCGATCTGAAGGTGGAGGTCCTCGCCCGCGTCGAGGGCGAGGGGGGCATGCACGTCCGCGTCCGGGGGAACCGGGTCGAGGACGTGAAGCTCAACATCTTCGAGCCTCCCCGGTTCTTCGAGGCCTTCCTGCGCGGCCGGCAGTTCACCGAGGTGCCGGACATCACGGCCCGCATCTGCGGCATCTGTCCGGTCGCCTACCAGATGAGCTCGTGCCACGCCATGGAGGAGGCCTGCGGGGTCGAGGTGGGCGGGACGCTGCGCGAGCTGCGACGCCTGCTCTACTGCGGCGAGTGGATCGAGAGTCACGCGCTCCACATCTACCTGCTGCACGCTCCGGACTTCCTCGGCTACGAGAGCGCCATCCACATGGCCGCCGATTTTCCGGAGGGCGTCCAGAGGGCCCTCGAGCTGAAGAAGGTCGGCAACGAGCTCCTGACCCTGGTGGGAGGCCGCTCGGTCCACCCGATCAACGTCAAGGTCGGCGGCTTCTACAAGGCGCCGAGCCGGTCCGACGCGCGCGCGATGATCGGGCGCCTGGAGTGGGCTCGCGACGCCTCGATCGAGACGCTGAGGCTGGTGGCGGGCTTCGACTTCCCGGTGTTCGAGCGCGAGTACGAGTTCGTGGCCCTGCGGCACCCGGACGAGTACCCGTTCAATGAGGGGCGGCTGGTCTCGAGCGCCGGGCTCGACGTGCCGATCTCGGAGTTCGACCGGCACTTCTTCGAGGAACACGTCGAGCACTCGAACGCCCTGCACGGCCGGCGGCGCCACGGCGGCGCCTACTTCGTGGGCCCGATGGCGCGCTACAATCTGAACTTCGACCGGTTGCCGGCGAGCGTCCAGGCGGCCGCCCTCGAGGCCGGGCTGGAGGAGACGGTGAACAACCCGTTCCGCTCCATCGTCGTGCGCTCGGTGGAGATGCTCTACGCGTGCGAGGAGGCGCTGCGCATCCTCGACGGCTACGAGCCGCCGCCGGCGCCGGCCGTCGAGGTGACGCCGCGGGAGGGCGTGGGGCACGGCTGCACCGAGGCGCCGCGGGGCATCCTCTACCACCGCTACCGCATCGGGGCGGACGGCTCGGTGCTGGACGCCACCATCGTGCCGCCGACCTCCCAGAACCAGCCGACGATCGAGGAGGATCTGAAGGCCTTCGTGGAGGATCATCTCCACCTGCCGCAGGACCGCCTGGTGTGGCAGTGCGAGCAGGCCATCCGCAATTACGACCCGTGCATCTCGTGCGCTACGCACTTCCTGGACCTACATCTGGAAGAGGTGGAGTAGAGCTGCCAGCGGAAGACGACAGCAGTCTCTGACGCCGGGCGCCGGCTTCTCGCGGGACGGGAGGCGCCGGCCCGGCCCCTCCGGTGGCGCAGCCGGTCCGGAGGGTCGGCGTTCGGCGATCCACCCCGCAGACGATGCCGGAATCCCCCTCCGATCTCCTGATCCTCGCCCTGGGCAACCCCGATCGTGGAGACGACGACCTGGGCGCCGCGGTCGCCCGTCGGCTCCGAGGCCGGTTGTCCCCCGGGGTGGAGCTGCGGGAGCTTCCCGGCGCGGCGGATGCGCTCCTCGGGGCCTGGGAGGGCCGCCGGGACGTGTTGGTGATCGACGCCTCGGCTGCCTCGGGCGCCCCGGGCACCGTGCGTCGCTTCGACGTGGCGGACGGACCGCTGCCGGCCCGCATGCTCTCGCTCTCCTCCCACGGCTTCGGGCTGGCCGAGGCGGTGGAGATCGGCCGCGCCCTGGGGCGGCTGCCGGAGCGGCTGCGGATCGTGGCCGTGGAGGGGGCGTCGTTCGCCCCGGGGAATCCGCTGACCCCGGAGGTGGAGGAGGCAGCCGAGCGGTTGGCCGCCGGACTGCTCGACGAGCTCGGGGGGAGCTGAGCACGGGATCGGGTTGCCGGAGATCTCACGCGAAGACGCGAAGACGCGAAGAGAGGCCGTTAGCCGGGCTGGGCACCTGCGGGTACACTGAGATCCTTCTCGTGAACGAGATCCTCCTCGTGACGAGATCCTCCTCGTGACCGGCTCCATTGTCCCATCTCGCGCCCAGGATCCGTCCCCGCCCGCGCCGTGTCGGAGGTCGGCGGGCGGATGAGGGCGGTGATTCAGGAGAGGTACGGCTCTCCCGACGACCTGGTGGTCCGCGAGGTCGCCGAGCCGGAGGTCGGCGACGCGGAGGTGCTGGTGCGGGTCCGCGCGGCGTCGCTGCATCCCGACGTCTGGCATGTCGTGACCGGTCGACCCGCCATCCTGCGACTGATGGGTGCCGGCCTCCTCCGCCCGAGGAACCCGATCCCCGGCACCGACATGGCGGGGGTCGTCGAGCGGGTCGGCACCGCCGTGACGACGTTCCGCCCGGGCGACGCGGTGTTCGGCGAGACGATCGCCTCCCAACAGTGGACGAACGGCGGTGCCTTCGCCGAGTACGTCGCTGTCCGCGCCGAGTGGCTCGCTCCGAAGCCCGAGGAGGTGTCGTTCGAGCAGGCGGCTTCCGTTCCCAGCTCCGGGTTCATCGCGTGGCTCAACCTGCGCGACGTCGGCCGGCTCCAGCCGGGCCGGAAGGTGCTCGTCAACGGCGCTGGTGGCGGTGTCGGCTCCCTGGCGGTCCAGATCGTGAAGTCGCACGGCGCCCACGTGACGGCCGTGGATCGCGCCGGTAAGCTGGAGATGCTCCGCTCCCTGGGAGCCGACGAGGTGGTCGACTGCGAGCGTGAGGACTTCACCCTCCGGGGCCTTCGCTACGACCTCGTCTTCGACATCCCGGGCACCCGCCCCCTCTCGGAGCTCCGACGGGCGCTCGAGCCCGACGGCCGCTACGTGCCCATCGGGCACGAGGGCTTCGGAGCGTCCGGTCGGCGGCTCTTCGGGCTCATCCCGCACTTCCTGCGACTGATGCTGCTCTCCCGTTTCGTGAGGCCTCTCCAGAGCTCGGGCGTGCCCCCTCCGGGCAGGAAGGAGACCCTCGCCGGTCTGCGCGACCTCCTCGCGGCCGGGAGGATCACGCCGGTCATCGACAGCGCCTACCCACTCGACGCGGTGCGCGAGGCTTTCCGACGGATGATCGGAGGCGAATCGCGGGGCAAGGTCGTCCTCACCGGGTGAACCGCCCGACGAGGGGTCCGCCCGACTCGCTCCGGAGCTAGCCTGCCCTTCTCACCGGGTGTCGTCGCGACCTCGCAGTAGAGACCGGGTGAGAAGGTCAGGCTAGGATCGAGACCGGACCGAGACCTTCCCATGTCGACCCTGAGCGTCACCTTCCTCGCCCCCGGCCGTTGCCGTGTCGAGCACGTCGATTCGGGCGCCCTCGTGGCCACCGACCTGCCGCCGGAGTACGGCGGGGGCGGCCGTTCCTTCTCGTCGACGGATCTACTGGCCGCCGCCCTCGGCTCGTGTATCGCCACCAGTGTCGAGGCCGTCGCCGCCCGCCACGGAGTCGGCAGCGGGGAGATCGGCGTCACGGTGGAGAAGACCCTGGCCGAGCGGCCGAGACGCGTCGCGCGGCTGGCGGTCCGCGTCCTCCTGCCGGTCGAGCCCGACGACAAGCTGCGCACCAAGCTCGAGCGGGCGATTGGGCTCTGCCCCGTGCACCGGAGTCTCGCGGAGGAGGTCGCGGTGACGGTGGAGCTCGTGGCCCAGGTCCCGCCGTAGCCGGCGGGAGGGGTGTAGCGGAGCCGACTCCCCGGAGTGTCGTCCTTCTCATCCCATCTCAGAACGACACCACTCGGCGGGGTCCCCTTCAGCTGTCGTCCCCTCTCGCTCCGGCCCCCGTCAACCCTGTCCCGGCAGCCTCCGGTCGTCCTCGCGGTCGGGCTCGCCGACGCGCTCGAGGATCGCTGCCCGGACCGCGTCGCGCAGCTCGACGGCGGCGGCGAGGTCGTCGCCCCCAGGCTCGACGGGTGGAGCGATCACGACCCGCACCGGGCCCGGAAGTGGTCGCCACCGGTTCGCCGGGAGGATGGCGCGCGTGCCGAGGATGGCCGCCGGCACGACGGCGACGCCGGCGCGAGCGGCGAGCAGGAACGCCCCCAGGCGGAAACCCATGAGGCCGGGCTGCCGGCGGAACGTGCCCTCGGGGAAGAACACCAGGGAGTCACCGCCGGCCAGGGTGTCGCCGGCCACGTCCGCGTCGGCCACCGCCTCGCGGGTCGCGAAGCGCTCCACGAAGACGACCCCCAGCCGGGCCAGGGGCCACCGGGCCAGGGGGTTCGCCACCAGCTCCCTCTTCGCCACGAAGGCGAAGCGGGGGGGCAGCGCCGCGGTGAGCGCGAAGGCGTCGAGGTAGGAGGAGTGGTTGGCGGCGACGATCACCGGCCGACTCCCGAGCAGGTTCGCCGTCCCCTCGACCTCGAAGCGGGTGCCGGTCAGGCGGGCGAGCCAGCGGGCGGCCCCGCGGCCGAGGAGCCGTCTCGATCGCCGGGTCGGGAGCAGGACGACGCCGAGCCACACGGGGACGGCCAGGAGCGCGAAGACGAGCCACGCCCAGCCGGCGAACGCCAGGTCTCCCGCCGCTCGCAGCCGGGCTGCCAGCCAGCCCCGGGCCGAGGTCAGGCCCAGGCCGGCGAGCTGCAGCCACAACGCCCGGGGTTTGCGGCCGATCTCTCCCGACTCGTAGAGCTGGCGGGCCGAGGAGCGACGGATCTTGCCGCTGGAGGTCTTGGGGACCGTCTGGGGCGGCGCGAGCACCACCTCGTCCGCCGGGCTCCCCAGGCGGTCGACGGCGACGCGCTGGATCCGGTCGTCGATCTCGCGCCTCTCCTCGGGGTCCTCGGAGCGGGTCTCCGCCAGGACGACGAGGCGCTCGGTGCCCGACTCCGGGTCCGTCGAGCCGAACACGGCCACGCAGCCCCGGCGCACCCCGGGCACCAGGCCGACCGCCTCCTCCAGCTCCTGGGGGTAGAGGTTGCGCCCCGCGCGGATGATGAGGTCCTTGGCCCGGCCGGTGACGAAGAGCTCGCCGCGCTGAAGGAAGCCCAGGTCGCCGGAGTCGCGCCACTCGCCGTGAACCAGGTCGGCCGTCGCCTCGGGGTTGTGGAAGTAGCCGGCGGTGGCCGACGGGCCGCGGAAGCGGATCCGTCCCTCGCGGCTCTCGCCCAGATCCCGGCCCGACGGATCGAAGATGCGGACCTCGTGGTTGGGGATGGCGTAGCCGCAACCGACGAAGCGCAGGGGATCCTCGTCCTCCTCGGCGGCCTCCACGGCGCGGCCGTGGCGGCTGAAGGCCTCGCGGTCGAGGCGGGCGATCACCGGCCCGCGGTCGAGGGGCGGGAAGGCGACGCCCAGCGAGTTCTCGGCCAGGCCGTAGACCGGGAAGACGGAGGTGGCGCGGAACCCCCGGGGCGCGAACCGCTCGGCGAAGCGCCGCACGGTCTCGGGGCTCACCGGCTCCGCGCCGTTGAGGGCCAGCCGCCAGGCGGAGAGGTCCAGACCCTCGACCTCTTCGTCGGTCACCTTCTTCATGCACAGCTCGTAGGCGAAGTTGGGGGCGGCGGAGATCGTGCCACGGTGGTGGTGCAGGGCCTCGAGCCAACGGATGGGTCGGGCGAGGAAGGTCAGGGGGGACATGAGCACCAGCCGCATGGCGAAGGCCAGCGAGCCCATCCAGGCTCCGATCAGGCCCATGTCGTGGTAGAGCGGTAGCCAGCTCACCATCGTGTCCCGGTCCGTCACCCGGGCGGCCTGGCCCATGGCGCGGAGATTCGCCAGGAGGTTGCGATGGGTGAGCATGACCCCCTTGGGCTGCCCCGTGCTGCCGGAGGTGAACTGCAGGAAGGCGAGGTCGTCGGGTCGGACCCGCGGCAGCTCGGCGACGCTCCCCGAGCCCTCGAGGTCCTCCACGGTGACGGTGTGGCGCAGCGTCGGCACCTGGGCGGAGAGCAGCCGGGCCAGGGGCCGGATCTCCGGGGAGACGATCATCGCCCGCACCTCGGCGGTGGAGAGGATCCCCGCCTGCCGGCGCAGGTGGTCCTCCACCTGGCTCCGACGCACGGGGGGGTAGAGGGGCACGGGCGTGCCGCCGGCGAACAGGACGCCGGCGAAGGCGGCGAAGTACTCGAGGGCCGTGGGGAGCATGAGCCCCACGGTCTGCCCGGGCTCGAGGCCGTCCTCGACGAGCGCCCTGCCCACGGCTCCGGCGCGGGTCGCGAGCTCCCCGTAGGTGAAGGCGACGGGCTCCCCTTCCTCGGGCAGGAAGAGGATGTGGCGGCGATCCGGGTGGCGTCGGCCGTGGGCCTCGACGAGCTCCACCAGGGTGTCCGCCTCGTCGAGGGGCGAGCCGTCGAAGCCGCTCGCCACGACGTCCTCCCCCTCCGCGGGCCGCGCGACCCGGGCGGGCGTCGCAGCCTCGGGGTCGGAGCCGGGCTCGCCGCGGGCCCGCTCGACGACCGCGGCGAGCTCCCGTGGGGTGGCGGCGGCCATGATCCCCGCCTCCGAGAGGCGCACTCCGAAGGCGCTCTCCAGCCTGGTGAGGAGCTCCGTGCGCGCCAGGCTGTCCAGGCCCAGCTCCCGCTCGAGGTCGTCGTCCGGTCGCACCGGCCGTCGGCCGCGTCGCGGATGAAGCTCGGCCGCCAGCTGGACGAGGACCTCGAGGAGACGTCGCGTTGTCTCGTCGTCCATCCCGGGTCCCCGATCCCTCACCCAGCCACCTTGCGCACCAGCTCCTCGATGACTCCCGGCTCGACCTCCTCGAGCTCGTACCCGACGTTCACGATCGGCTTGTTGACCTTCAGGATCCGGGACAGGTCGATGGGCGTGCCTTCGACGACCACGTCCGCCGGGGTGGCGTTGATGGTGGCCTCGAGCTCCCGCACCTGGGCCTCGCCGTAGCCCATGGCGGGGAGGATCTTGCGGGCGTTCGGGTACTTCTCGAAGGTGTCGGCGATGGTGCCCACGGCGTACGGCACCGCGTTCACGATCTCGGCCGCGCCGGCGTCCCGCGCCGCGAACCAGCCCGCTCCGACGTCCATGCCGCCGTGGGTCAGCGTCGGCCCGTCCTCGACGACCAGCGCTCTCTTCCCCTTCACCTTCTCCGGTTCGTCGACGGTGATCCTGGACCGGCAACGGATGACCCGGGCCGTGGGATTCGCCGCGCGACAGGCCGCCTCGACCCGCTCGACGTTGGCGGGGTCCGCGGTGTCGACCTTGTTGACGATCAGCAGGTCCGACATCCGCAGATTGCTCTCGCCCGGGTAGTAGGTCGTCTCGTGGCCCGGCCGGTGCGGGTCGACCAGGGTGATGTGGAGGTCGGGTCGGTAGAACGGCGTGTCGTTGTTGCCGCCGTCCCACAGGATGACCTCGGCCTCCTTCTCGGCGGCGGTGAGGATCTGCGCGTAGTCGACACCCGCGTACACGACGAAGCCGTTGTCGATGTGGGGCTCGTACTCCTCGCGCTCCTCGATGGTGCACTCGTGGCGGTCGAGGTCGCCGTAGTCGGCGAATCGCTGGCAGACCTGCCGCGACAGGTCGCCGTAGGGCATGGGATGGCGCACCGCGACCACCTTCTTGCCCATCTCCCGCAGGATGCGCGAGACGAAGCGGGTGGTCTGGGACTTGCCGACCCCCGTGCGCACCGCCGTGATGGCGATGACGGGCTTCGCCGAGGGCAGCATGGTGCGGGTGGCGGAGCACACGCCGAAGTTGGCGCCCCAGGAGATCACGCGGCTCGCCATGTGCATCACGTACTCGTGGGGAACGTCCGAGTACGAGAACCAGACCTCGTCGATCCGCCGCTGGCGCACCAGCGACTCCAGCTCCTCCTCCGGAACGATCGGGATGCCGGCGGGGTAGAGCTCGCCGGCGAGCTCCGGCGGGTACGTGCGGCCCTCGATGTCGGGGATCTGGGTCGCCGTGAAGGCCACCACGCGGTACCGGTCGTCCTCGCGGTAGAGGCAGTTGAAGTTGTGGAAGTCCCTCCCCGCGGCCCCCATGATCACTACTTTGCGTCGCTCCATTCGCTGGTTCTCCTATCGGCTGTCGTCTCCCTGGATTATTGCAGGTGCAGCGGGGGCGCGTCGGGATCGTTGTCGTGCTACAATGTCGCTCCTGTGAAGTCGAGCACCCCTCCCACCGGCACCGGTCTTTCGACCGGATATCTGTCTTGAGCCGGGTCCCCGTCGGCCCCATGCGACTGCAGTGAGTGCGCTTCGCGGCGCCGCCGTGGCCTCCGTGTGTCGAGCCCGTCCCGTGACGGCCTCGGACAGGGGTCGTTGCGCCCTCGAGACCGGCTCCCGGGAGGGGAGCTTCGTTCCGACCACCGCTTGAAAGGAGTAGGAAGATCGCCAGGCAGCAGGGAACCCCACAGCCCCGCGTCAACCATCAGATCCGGAAGAGTCCGGTGCGCCTCATCGGTTCCGATGGCGCCCAGCTCGGGATCGTCAAGATCGAGGACGCGCGCCGTCAGGCCGAGGAGGTCGGGCTCGACCTCGTGGAGGTCGGCGCCAGCGCCGATCCGCCCGTCGTCAGGATCCTCGACTGGGGCAAGCTGAAGTACGAGAAGGAGAAGCGGGCGCGGGAGGCGAAGAAGAAGGCCCACGTCATCGAGGTCAAGGAGGTCAAGTACCGTCCGGGGATCGACACCCACGACTTCGAGCTCAAGACCAAGAGGGCCATCCGCTTCCTGAAGGAGGGGAAGAAGGTGAAGATCACCATCTTCTTCCGCTACCGGCAGCTCCGGCGCCCCGAGAACGGGGTCGAGATCCTCGACAAGGTCCTGGAGGAGGTCGGCGAGCTCGCGAAGGTCGAGTCGCGGAGTCGCCTCGAGGGTCGGAGGATGATCATGATCCTCGACCCGGTGGCGGACCCGGTCTAGCAGCCCGTGGTGAAAGGCGAGACACGCTACGAGCGGCCCTCTTCTCCGGACTCTTCGTTGGGAATCTTCCCCGATTCACCGAATCGAGTGCGGATTCCCGCCTTGATTCCGAAGAAGATTGCGCGCTCTCGCTCGCGCCCGGCTTCCACCACGGGCTGCTAGCCCAGGCGTTGCGGCGCGCGCAGCGGTGCGTCGCGGCGACGACCGTGCGGGCCGACCGGAGGCGCGGGTCCGGGGTCCTTCGACTGCGCGCCTCCGGCGCTCCGCTCAAGACGACACGAATCAGAGGTCCAGCTTCCGGTGGCGGAAGCTCCGCTTGCCCAACCCGTAGTCGCCGGCGCCCTGGCCCTGGCCGCGGAGCAGCCAGCGGGTCGTGAGCAGGCCCTCCACGCCGACCGGGCCGCGGGCGTGGATGCGGCCCGTGGAGATCCCCACCTCGGCTCCCAGGCCGTAGCGGTAGCCGTCCGCGAAGCGGGTCGAGGCGTTGTGGAAGACGGAGGCCGCGTCGACGGCGGCGAGGAACCGCTCGGCGGCCTCGGCGTCGTCCGTCACGATCGCCTCGGTGTGGGAGCTGCCGTGGCGGTGGATGTGGTCGACGGCCTCGTCGAGCGATGCCACGACGCGCACGGCCAGGGTCAGGTCGCCGTACTCGGCCCGCCAGTCGTCCTCGGTAGCCGGGGAGGACTCCGGGAGGACCTCCCGAGCCTCCTCGTCGGCGCGCAGCTCGACGCCGGCCCGGGTCAGGGCCCGCCCCACCGCGGGCAGGCGGTCGAGGAAGGCGCGGTGGACCAGCAGGGTCTCGGTTGCGTTGCAGGCGGAGGGGTAGTCCGTCTTGCCGTCGACGGCCAGGCGCGCGGCCATGGTCGGGTCGGCCGCGGCGTCCAGGTAGAGGTGGCACACTCCCTCGGCGTGGCCGAGCACCGGGATGCGGGTCGACGACTGGATCGCCCGCACGAGCTCGCCCGAGCCGCGGGGGATGACCAGGTCGACCTGCCGATCCAGCTCCAGTAGCTCGGCGACGGCCTCCCGTCCCTCGACGCCCTGCACCGCGTCGGCGTCGAGCCCGCAGGTCGTCAGTGCGTCGCGCACCGTCGCCACCAGGGCGCGGTTGGAGTGCAGCGCCTCGGAGCCGCCCTTGAGCAGGACGGCGTTGCCCGAGCGCAGCGCCAGGGCGCCGATCTGGACCACCACGTCGGGGCGGCTCTCGAAGATGATGAGCAGCACGCCGAGCGGGCTCGTCACCCGCTCGAGGATCAGCCCGTCGTCGAGCTCGGTGCGCAGTGTCGGCCGGCCGACCGGATCGTCGCTGGCGGCCAGGGCGTCGACGCCCTCGCGCAGCGTCGCGATCTTGCCCGGGGTCAGGGCCAGGCGGCCGAGCAGCGGGCCGGCCAGCCCCTCCCGCTCGGCAATCTCGAGGTCGCGGCGATTGGCGGCGAGGAGGTCCTCCTGCCGTTCCGCCAACAGCCGCGAGAGCCGCCGCAGGACGTCCGAGCGCCGCTCGGCGGAGGCGCCGCCGAGTCGCCGTTGGGCGGCGCGCGCGGCGACCGCGCGCGACCTCGCGTCGGGGGCCTTCGCGTCGGGGGCTTGCGGGTCGGTGCTGGCTTCTCTCATCGGCATCTCTCCAGGACCATCTGGTCACGGCGCACCAGGGCGCGGTTGCCGCGGCGACGGTCGGTGTCGAGCCCGTCGATCCACCCGTGGGCGGTCTTGGCGTCACAGTGCACCCGGCCGCGGCCGAGCACGCCTCCCTCCGGGGTCAGCAGCTCGACCACGTCGCCGCGGCGAAAGGTCCCGTCGATCCGGGTGACGCCGGCGGCGAGCAGCGAGGCGTTGCGGTCGACCAGGGCGGCGACGGCGCCTTCGTCCAGGTGCAGGGCGCCTCGCGGGGTCGTGGCGTACGCCAGCCAGCGTTCCCGCGCGGTCAGGCCGGGACGCGCCGGCACCCAGGTCCCGACGTCGTCACCGGCCAGGATCGCCGGCAGGAGGCCCGGCCGGCGGCCGGTCGCGATCACCA
This sequence comes from uncultured bacterium, assembly GCA_905479655.1. GTDB lineage: Bacteria > Acidobacteriota > Thermoanaerobaculia > Multivoradales > JAHEKO01 > CAJQNK01. The sequence continues at coordinate 20,808 of CAJQNK010000066.1, forward strand.
CGTGGCAACCGGCGAACGCGGCGACCCGGGCCGCCTCCATCTTGGAGCGCATCCCGCCCCGTCCAGCGGCCGAGCCGGCGCCTCCGACCTCGACGGATGTCGGCTCCTCGTCGAAGTCGAGACGGTGGATGAGGCCGGCGGTCGCGTCCCGCCGCGGGTCGCGTTCGAAGACGCCCTCGACGTCGGTCAGGAGCACCAGGAGGTCGGCCGCCAGCTTGGAGGCCACGAGCGCCGAGAGGCGGTCGTTGTCGCCGAAGACGCGCCGGCCGTCGCCCTCGAAGAAGGCGATCTCCTCGGTGGAGACGGCGTCGTTCTCGTTGATCACGGGCACGACGCCGCGCTCGAGCAGCGCTTGGAGCGTCGCACGCAGGTTGAGGTAGCGGCCCCGGTCGTCGAAATCGGACTGGGTCACCAGGATCTGGCCGCAGGTGAGTCCCAGGTGCGAGAGGCCCTCCTTGTACAGGTCGACGAGGCGGGTCTGCCCCACGGCGGCGCACGCCTGCCGCGTGACCGTGTCCGTGGGGATCTGCCCGAGTCCCAGCGCCTCGGCGCCGAGCCCCACGGCGCCCGAGGAGACCAGGAGCACCTCCTTGCCCTGCCGCCGCAGCGATCCGATCGCCTCGACGATGGAGAACAGGTGGGTCAGGGCGAGGCCACCGTGGTCGTGGGTCAGCACCCGGGTGCCGACCTTGATCACGATCCTCTGGGCTGCGGTCACCTCCGGGCGAACGGCTCCGGGCTCCACGGGCTGGGCTCCTCCCCCTGCGTCGGCCCCGCGCCGGGTCGAACCTGCCGGGGCCTTTTCGTCGGAGTGCGGCAAGAGGGAAAATACCACAGGCCGGGGGTCGCTCCGACGGCGGCCCGCCCACCCTGGCTAAGATGCGGGTGTGCTCACCGATGCTGGATCCGGAATCGAAGGGTGAGCTCGAGGATCCGATGGGACCGCTCTCCCTGCCCCGAATCGCTGTCGCCGTCCTCGGCGTCGTGGCCGCCATGGGCACCGCCGGGGGGGCCGCCGTGGAGGCCGTGGCCGAGCCCACGACGACTGAGCGCCTCGATCTCTCCGGCCGAGGCATGGACGACGCGGTCTCCTGGGAGTTCAAGGTCTCGGCCGGCCGCAGGGCGGGGGAGTGGTCGACCCTGCCGGTGCCGTCGTGCTGGGAGCTCCACGGCTTCGGCACCTACAACTACGGGCACGATGAGGATCCGTCCGACGAGGTGGGCTCCTATCGTCACGAGTTCCTCGTGCCGCCCGAGTGGGCGGGGCGCGTGGTGGAGCTCGTGTTCGACGGCGTCATGACGGACGCCGCGGTCCGGCTCAATGGGCGGGACCTGACGCCCACCCACCGGGGCGCCTTCTACCCCTTCCGTTACCGGGTCGACGAGCTTCTCGAGCTGCCCGGTCTCAACCTCCTGGAGGTCGAGGTGGCGAAACGCTCCGCGGACCGCTCCGTCAACCTCGCGGAGCGCGACGCGGACTACTGGGTGTTCGGCGGCATCTTCCGGCCGGTGTGGCTCGAGGCCCATCCCCGGCAGAGGATCGTCGACGCGGCGGTCGACGCCCGGGCCGACGGCCGTCTCAGCGTCTCGGTGGAGACCGGGGGCGTGGCGTCCGGGCCGCCGGAGGTCCGCGTCGAGGCCCGGGTCGAGACCGAGGCCGGTGAACCGCTCGGCGGGCCACTGAGCGCGAAGGTCGGGCCGGACGGCCTCGCGACCGTCGTCGGCCGCGTCGCCGGGGTCGAGCCGTGGTCGGCCGAGAGGCCGCGTCTCTACCGGCTCCGTCTGCGGCTCGTCGACGCCTCGAGCGGGTTGCTCCACCGGACCGAGGAGACGATCGGCTTCCGCACGGTCGAGGTCCGGCCGGGCGAGGGTCTCTACGTCAACGGGGTGAAGGTCATGCTGTGGGGTGTCAATCGCCACGCCTTCTGGCCGGACGCCGGCCGCACGACCAGCCCTGCGGTCAGCGCCCTGGACGTGGCCCTGATCCGCGGCGCCAACCTGAACGCCGTGCGCACGAGCCACTACCCTCCCGATCGTCACTTCCTGGAGGAGGCCGACCGCCGCGGTCTCTACGTCATCGACGAGCTGGCCGGCTGGCACGACGCCTACGAGACGGAGTTGGGCGCGGGCCTGGTGCGGGCGATGGTGCGCCGTGACCGGAACCACCCCTCCGTCGTTCTCTGGGCCAATGGCAACGAGGACGGTTGGAACCCGGAGCTGGACGACGACTTCGCCCGCCACGACCCCCAGGGTCGGACGGTGATCCACCCCCGGAGTCGCTTCGGCGGCTTCCAGACCCGTCACTACCCGAACTTCCGCGAGCTGCGCTCCCTCCTCGACGGCACGGAGTGGCGCGAGCGCTGGGAGGCGTGGCGCGACGGTCCCGCCGCCGTGATGCCGACCGAGGCCCTCCACGGCCTCTACGACGGCGGTCAGGCGGCCGGGCTCGAGGCGTTCGCGCGCCGCCTGGAGAAGTCGGAGCGGGGCGCGGGTCTGTTCCTGTGGTCGCTGTTCGACGAGGCCGTCGTGCGGAGCGACCGGGACGGGGCGTTGGACACCGACGGCAACCAGGCGGCGGACGGCTTGAGCGGACCCTACCGTCAGCCCGAGGCGAGCTATGACGCGGTGCGGGAGATCCTCTCGCCCGTGCGTCTCCGCAGGATCGGCGGGAAGCTGGAGGTGGAGAACCGCTACGCCTTCACGGACCTGGCGACGCTCGACTTCCGCTGGCGGCTCCTGCGCTTCCCGGAACCCGGGGAGGGCGACCCGAGGGTCGGTCCGGCGGAGCTCGCCGCGGGCAGCCTCCCCCTGGAGGGCGCTCCGGGTGAGGTCGTGACCGTCGCGCTGCCGCGCCCCGAGCTTCCGATCCGGGCGGATCTGCTCGCGGTCTCCGTCGCGGATCGCGAGGGGCGGCTCGTCGTCGAGCGGCGCTGGCCCCTGGTGACCCGGCGGAGCGTCGTGGAGCGCTGGATCGATCGGCGGGGCGGCCCGGCGCCGGCCACGCTGCGGCGGGAGGAGGGGCGGTACGTGCTGACGTCCGGCGAGGTCGAGGTGCGGATCGATGCCGCCACGGCGCGACTCCAGGCGCTCGTCCACGACGGGCACGCCCTGGGCCTCGCCGCGGGACCCCGCCCGCTGACGCCGACGGGCCGCACGGCCGTCGCGCGGCTCGACCGTCACCGAATCGTGTCGATCGAGGCCTCGGAGGAGCGGTCCGGCGCCGTGAGGCTGCGGGCGCGGGGTGAAGGTGCGGTCGATCTCATCCAGTGGCGGCTCTACCCTTCGGGCTGGCTCCAGCTCACCTGGCAGATGCGGGCGCTGGGGCGGCGCCCCTTCGTCGGCGTCGGCTTCGACCTTCCCGAGGAGTCGGTCGAGGCCCTGACCTGGCTGGGCCCAGGCCCCTGGCGGATCTGGAACAATCGGACCGCCGGCGTGCCGCTGGGACTCTGGCGCAAGACGGCGAACGACACGGTCACCGGGCAGTCCTGGGAGTATCCGGAGTTCCGTGGCTACCACGCCCCTCCCTGGTGGGCGACCGTCGAGACGACGGAGGGCGACCTGACGATCGTCTTCGGTCCCGGCGACCTCCATCTCCAGCTCCTCGCGCCGACGCCGTGGGACGAGCCGCGCCAGGCGACGGCCCCGTTCCCCGACGCCGGTCTCGGCTTCCTGGAGACCATCCCGGCCATGGGCACCAAGTTTCACGCCTCCGGTGAGATGGGGCCCGCCTTCCGACCGACGGGGGGGCACGGGCTCTTCCGCGGTGAGGTCTACCTGCGCCCGGCCGCCGATCTCGAGTCCCCGACCCCCGAAGCCCAGACTCCCGAGACCCAGGCTCCCGAGCCGTGACCCCCGACCCCTGTCCCACCACCCGCGCCGCCGCGGCGACCGAGGGCGTCGTCAAGTTCCACTGCGAGCACGACGACGGAGTGCTCGATCCGCGGCTCTACGGCGAGGTCGTCTGCCGCCTCGTCGCCTGGCGCGAGATCCTGGCGCTGACCGGCCTGGTGGGCCGCGATCCGGAGCGCTACGGCGGCGCGGCCTACGGCAACGTGAGCGCCCGGGTGGGCCGGCCCTCGGCGGGCCGGGGTCGCCGCGCCTTCCTCGTGACGGGCACCGGCACCTCCGGGAAGCGCCGCCTGGGTCTCTCCGACTTCGCCCGCGTCGACCGTTGGGAGACCGAGGCCAACCGGGTGCGGAGCCGGGGGCCGGTCCGGCCCTCGTCGGAGTCCATGAGCCACGGCGCCGCCTACGATCTGGGTCCCTGGGTGCGCTGCGTCTTCCACGTCCACAGTCCGGTGCTGTGGCGTCGGGCGGAAGCCCTCGGCCTCCCCGTCACCTCCCCCTCGGTGCCCTACGGCACCCCGGCCATGGCCCGGGAGGTCGAGCGCCTCGGCTCCTCCGGCCTCGTCCAGTCCCGCCCGTTGCTGGCGATGGGCGGCCACGAGGACGGCCTCCTGGCCTTCGGGCGCTCGCCGGAGGAGGTGGGGAAGCTCCTGCTCGAATGGCTGGCGCGGGCGTACGAGGCGGAGTGCCGGGCGTAGGGTGCGCCGCAGGGTCCGGCGTTGGTGTTCCGAAACCGGCACGCCCTCGGCATGCTGGTCGCCTACCTCCCGGGGAGCGATCTGATGTTCGTGAGCGACCTCGTGACTCCGGAGCCGCTGGAGGTCTAACCTCGTGACTCCCACCGGTACCTCGATCGTTGGTTCGCCATCTGGCTCGAGCGCAGCGAGTTGGCGCCGGAACGCACCTTCTCCATGCACGGGAACCCCTTCGTCACCCCCCTCCAATTCGACCGGGCCCTGGACCGGGTCGACCGCGACGGAAACCCCATGCCGCAGCGGTGGGAACCAGACCCCGCCCTCTCGGCGGAAGAGAACGAGCCCGAGCCCGACTCGTAGATCCGTCGAGGCCTCCGCGAGATGGCTGGCACTTCGATAGCCCTGATCGGCCCTGATCGGCAGCGGCGGCAGGACTCTGATCGACGCGGCCCTGCCCGTCCTTCGGGAGCACGAGGGTCCGGACGGTCCCCGGGTCAGGGAGCGGGATCTACGGGTCGGGTCTCGTCCGTCGCGACCCGCACGTGTTCGATGGCGAAATCGAGGGCCCGGTCGAAGTGGCGCCGGATGGCCACGACCCCTCGCCGACGACGCCAACCGGCCTGGATCAGAGCGCGCAACGGCTGGCGATCGACGCCGGCGAGCACGACGAGGACTCCTGCCCGGCGCATGCGCTCGACGGCCGACTCCAGGTTGACCAGTCCCGTGGCGTCGAGGACCGGTACCGACCGGAGGTCGAGGACGACGGCGCGGACGCCGGGGTCGACCGAGTGCAGGGTCCGCATCGCCCGCGCCGCGGCCCCGAAGAAGAGGGGTCCGGTCACTTCATACAGCACGATTTCGGGCGGCAGGGTCCTGCCGAGGCGACGATGCGGCTCGGCGATCAGAGTGACTTCTGAGACCTCGGCCATGCGGCGCATGAAGAGCAGCGCCGCGAGGACGATGCCGACGGTCACCGCTACGGCCATGTCGAAGATGACGGTGAGGACCAGGCAGACGAGCAGGACCGTCGCGTCGCTGCGCGGTGCAGTCCGGGCGGTCCGTACGACGTGGGGCAGCTCACTCATGTTCCAGGCGACGACCAACAGGAGGGCGGCGAGCGAAGCCATGGGCAGGTAGCCGAGCCAGGGTGCGAGCAGGAGGACCGCGGCGAGGAGCACGGTGGAGTGGGCGAGGGCCGCGATCGGCGAGCGCCCGCCGGATCGGACGTTGGTCGCGGTCCGGGCGATGGCCCCCGTGGCGGCGATCCCACCGAAGAAGGGTCCTATCAGGTTGCCGATCCCCTGAGCGAAGAGCTCGACGTCCGGGTCGTGCTCACGCCGGATCATCCCGTCGGCCACGACGGCCGACAGGAGCGACTCGATCGCCCCGAGCACGGCGATCGTCAAAGCGGCGGGCAAGAGGTCCCGGAGGAGGTCGAGGGAGATTCCGATCGGCGCCCCGTCGCCCCCCGGCAGGCTCCAGGGGACCGCGAACAACGGCGGGAGACGGGGGATGCCCGTGTGGATCACCCCTCCGATCTCGTACGTGAATCGCGTTCCGATCGTCGCGACGGTCCACTCGGGGCCCAGGAGCGGCGGGAGGACGGCCGCCACCAGGGCGCCCGTGGCCAGGCCCACCAGCGGCGCCGGAACCGAGCGCTCCAGATGGGGCCAGCCGACGAGGATCACCAGCGTCAACACTCCGATCGCGATTTCAGGGCCGCGGGCCGAGGGCAGGGAGCGGAGGAGGACTCCGACCTTGTCGACGAAGTGCTCCGGGAGGGGGCCGGTCGTAAGACCCAGGAAGTCCTTCAGCTGGAGGGTCGCGATGACGATCCCGATGCCCGCGGTGAAGCCCGCCGTCACCGGGTAGGGGACGAGCTCGATCAGGCGTCCGAGACCGCTGAGGCTCATGATCATGAGAATCCCGCCCGCCAGGACCGTCGCGATCAGCAGACCTCCCAAGCCGTGGCGAGTCGTGATCGGGGCCAGCACGACGACGAATGCGGCGGTCGGGCCGGAGACCTGGACGCGCGAGCCACCGAGGATCGCGATGGTCGCTCCGGCGACGATCGCCGTGTAGAGCCCGTGCTGGGGCGGCACCCCGACCGCGATGGCCAACGCCATCGAGAGCGGCAGGGCGACCACCCCGACCACGGCGCCGGCGAGCAGGTCGGCGCGCAGCTGCGCCAGCCCATAGCCCTCGCGGAACGACTTGCGCAGCGCAATGGCCGGTTGAAACCGGGCGGGTGTTTCCTTCACGTCTTCCTCCGGAACCCGCGATCGGACGAGAATCGAGCCGATCGCCGTCTTTTGCGAGCAGCATAGCGAGGAGCAGCGGGCGACGTGGTCACTCTCTCTTGGCGTCTTCGCGTCTTCGCGTCTTCGCGTCTTCGCGTGCCGATCTGTTTCCGGACCCGGGGCGCCGCACACGGCCCGGCGCAGGTTCTCCGCGCGAGGTCGGGTTGCTACACTCCCGCTTTGCCGGTCATGAGGAGGAGGGGACGTTGGCTCTTCGGGAGGAGCTCCGAGAGCAGGGCACGTGGCTTTTCAAGTGGCGAGGGTACTTCCCGTTTGTCCTCGTGGTGTTCTTCGCCTGGGCGCTCGTCGAGTACGAGCCCTTCTCGCGTAGAGAGAGGCTGGACGAGATCGCGGCCGTCCTCTGCCTCCTCGTCAGCGCGTTCGGGATGTTCCTGCGCGCCGTGACCCTCGGCTACGCTCCCCGCGGCACCTCGGGGCGCAACACCCGGCGGCAGATCGCGACGGAGCTGTCGACGACCGGCATGTACTCCGTCGTCCGGCACCCGCTCTACCTGGGCAACTTCTTCCTGGGTCTCGGCGTGGTCCTGTTCCTCAACCACCTCTGGTTCGCAGTCGTCTACTGCCTCGGCTTCGCCCTGTTCTACGAGCGGATCATGGCGACCGAGGAGACCTTCCTGCGCGAGAGCTTCGGCGCTCCGTACGAGGAGTGGGCCGGGAGGACGCCCGCCTTCTTCCCCCGGTTCTCGGGCTGGCGCGGGCCGGAGCTGCCGTTCTCGATGCGCAGCGTCCTGCGCCGCGAGCACCACGGCCTGGTCGAGGTGGTCGCCATCTTCTTCGTCCTGCGGGTCGCCACCGACTTCGTTTCCCGGGAGCGCTTCGTGCTGCGACCGGGCTGGATCGCCTTCCTCGTCGTGGGCCTCGTCGCCTGGATCACGCTCCGGTTCCTGAAGAAGCGGACGGGCGTCCTGGATGTCGAAGGTCGGTAGGGAGCCGGCCGGTCCGCCGCGTCGAGGACGCCCCATCGCCCACCCGACCCCTTGGAGATCGCCATCATGACTCGCCCACTACGTCTCGCCCTGCCTCCCGCCGCCCTGCTCGTGCTCCTGTTCGCTCCGCCGGCCCCGGTCTCGGGTGCCCCGGTCTCCGGCGCCCCGGAGGAGGCGACGGAGGAGATGGCCGCCGCCAAGGCCGAGGAGAGAGACCTTCCCGAGCGCATCCTGCCGGCCGACACGGCCATCACCCGCACCGCGGAGGCCACGATCGGTGGCCGGCGGGTCCCCTACCGGGTGACCACCGGCACCCAGCCGGTCTACGGCGAGGACGGCAAGACCCTCGCCGCCCTGCACCACACCTACTACCAGCGCACCGACGTCACCGACGTCGGGCGGCGGCCCCTCTTCATCTCCTTCAACGGCGGCCCGGGCTCCGGCTCGCTGTGGATGCACCTGGGCTACACGAGCCCGAAGCTCCTGGTGGTCGACGACGAGGGCTTTCCCATCCAGCCCTACGGCGTGCGGGAGAATCCCCACTCGATCCTCGACGTGGCCGACATCGTCTACGTCAACCCGGTCAACACGGGCTTCTCGCGCATCCTCGACCCCGAGGTCGACCGCTCGACCTTCTTCGGCGTCGAGGCGGACGTCACCTACCTCGCCGACTGGATCGATCTGTTCGTCTCCCGCCACGGGCGCTGGCGGTCGCCGAAGTACCTGATCGGAGAGAGCTACGGGACCACCCGGGTCTCCGGCCTCGCCGGCATGCTGCAGGATCGGCACTGGATGTACCTCAACGGGGTCATCCTGGTCTCGCCCACCGGCCTGGGGATGACCGCCGAGGGCCCCGCCCCCCGCTCGGCGGTGCTGAAGATCCCGTACTACGCTGCCGCCGCCCACTACCACGGGCAGCTCGAGCCGGAGCTCCAGGGGCGCGAGCTGCTGGACCTGCTGGCCGAGGTCGAGGAGTTCACCCTCGACGAGGCCCTGCCGGCCTTCTCGCGCGGCGGCTTCCTGGAGGACGGGGAGCGGCGGGAGATCGCCCGCCGGATCGCCCGCTACGCCGGCCTGAGCGAGCAGTTCGTTCTCGACCACAACCTCGCCGTGCCGTCGGACGCCTTCTGGAAGGAGCTGCTTCGCGACGAGGGGTTCACCATCGGCCGCCTCGACTCGCGCTACCTCGGCATCGACCGCAAGGCCGCCGGCGACCGCTACGACTACCCGCCGGAGCTCACCTCCTGGAACCACGCGTTCGCCCCGGCGATCAACCACTACCTGCGTGAGGAGCTCGGCTTCGAGACCGACCTCCAGTACTACCTGTTCGGTCCGGTGCGGCCGTGGGAGGGACGCGGCGAGGTCGACGTGGCCGAGGAGCTACGCCGGGCCATGGCCCAGAACCCGTTCCTCCACGTCATGGTGCAGTCCGGCTACTACGACGGCGCCACCGACTACTTCACGGCGAAGTACGTGCTGTGGAACCTGGACCCCAGCGGCAGGCTCCGCGACCGTCTACGCTTCGAGGGCTACGAGAGCGGCCACATGATGTACCTGCGCAGCGAGGACCTGGCCCAGGCCAACCAGCACATCCGCGACTTCATTGAGGCGACGATGCCGGCGGATGGCGAGGCGGCGGGCTACCGGCGCCCGGCTACGGGCGGCAAGTGAGCGCCGGCCGGCGCTCCACAGGGCCCGTGCGGCCCGGGGCGGCAGCGCGATGAGATCCGAGTGCGCCTGTTGCGGCCGGCCGCAGGAGCCGGCGGACCGCGACGCCGACAGCGAGCTCTCCCACGGCGTCTGCGCGAGCTGCCTGGCGGACTTCGTCGTGATGTCGGTGGACGACCTCTCCACCCCAGATCCGGAGGACTTGGACCGCCTGCTCTACGGCGCCCTGCGTCTCGACCGGGAGGGTCGGATCGTCGCCTGCAACCGGCGCGAGTCGGAGCTCAGCGGCGTGGAGCCCCGGGAGGTGATCAGGAGGCGCTTCTTCGAGGAGGTGGCCCGGTACACCAAGGGTGCGCGAGTTCCAGGGGCGCTTCCGGGAAATGGTGAAGGTGGCCCGGAGCGCCCGCGAGACCTTCGGCTTCCTGTTCCGCTTCCGCCGCGGGCGCCGCTGGGGCGAGGTGGCGCTGCTGCATCACGGCGAGAGCGGCGAGACGTCGGTGCCGGTGGAGATTCGGGAGTAGGTAGCGGAGCCCGAGGAGACCGACTCGGCCAGCGGCGAGCCTGGGCGACTTGAGGGGCCGAGGGCGGGCTTCCAGGCCTGATCCTGGGAGCGATAAGAGGTCCGGTACAGTTACCTGAGTGATGAAGAGCGGGAAGTGGACGAAGTCGCTCGCCTCGGTCGGGATCTTCGTCGCGTGGGCGGTTCCGGTGGTCGCACAGGACCCACCGTTAACGGGCGTCCTCGAGCTCCAGGCCTTCTGTGATCGACCGCAGCATTTTGACTTCGCCTATGTCAGTCGCGAGGCGGAATCGGCGTTACGCGAGTGCCCGCAGCCTGAGGACGAGACCGAGCAGGCTGCCTGTCGGGTCCTGTCCGCCTACTTCGCAATCGCGCAAGGTAGGGAGACCGAGGCACTTCAACTCCTGGAGGCTGGCGGTGAGGGCTTCGCCGAGATTGGCGACAGCTGGGGAGAGTGGGTTGTCCTATTCCTGCAAGCGGAGATCCATCACGCGAAGGGACGAGGAAGAGAGGTCCGCGCACGACTGGCTGAGGCGACGGGCTTGCTCGACCGACTCCAGGCGTCGGGATCCCCGATCTCGCACCGGGGTCGGGAGCTCTTCGTCGAGGTCACCGGCGTTCCAAACTCCACCCTGGAGGAGTTCGCCGAGGAGGGTGGTCGGATCCGACCCTTGCTGCTGCGAACGGCCAGCATCTCGACGCTGGCACTCCTCGGTTTCTCACAGAGCTGCGACGGGGACTACGGTGCCGCTCGGGCGACAGGTCGCCGGGTCGCCGAAGTGATGAGCGCCGGCATCGACCTATACGACGAGAGCCGGATGCCCGAGTTCATCTCGTGGGTCGACGAGAAGAGCAGCCGATTCGACCGAGCGCTCCAAGGCTACACCCTCTCCTACCAGCTAGCGCTAAAGCGAGGCAACCCGGAGAGGCTCGCTTCGGTCGCTCTCCGATTGAGTCAACTGAGGCTGAAGATGGGGCACGCCGACGATGCTCTGCCCGTCCTGGAAGAAGCCCTGGGGCGCACCCCGCCGAGATCCTGGCCGCACGTCCTGCTGCTCCTCGAGAAGGGCCTGGTCCAGGCTCGGCTCGGCCAGGTGGGAGAATCGAGAAGAGCTCTCCTGAAGGCCCGAGAGGCTGCGCGGTCTTCCGGAGATGCCTGGCAGGAGGTGGCCGTCCTCGTGATCGGCGGTGGCGGATTCGGGCTGCTCGGTTTCTTGGAAGACCAGGTCAGGCTGCTCGAGGAGGCGGTCCGGCTTCTCGAGGGAATGGACGACCCCGCCGCGCGGGCGCGACTCCTGGAAGTCCGATTGCTCCTGATGTACGCGTACGGGACGCTCGAGCTGCAGCCGAGCGAGGAGTTCCAGCACTCGGAGATCCGCCGCCTTGCCGCGGGTGACCTTGGTGCGGAGGTCCTGCGAAGTGCCGAAATCTACAGGAAGCTCAGTGGTTCGAAGGACGACGTTCGGGAACTCGTGACGATCGATCCCGAGAACGCGTCTTTCTGGGGGAAGCTCGCCGGCCTCTACGAGGGGCTGGACGAGGCCGAGGGCCGGGAGGAGGAGCTCGCGCTCGTCGTCGACGCCTTCGGCACGGAGGCCCCTGAGCTCCGGGAACTCTACCGTAGGGGGATTCTCGAGGAGGACCTCGGCTTCGTCGAGCGATGGCTAGAGCGCTGGGCTGACGAGGGCCGGCTGACCCACTCCCGCGCTGGCGCCCCCTGGCAGGCGGCGGAGAAGTTGGCGCAACTCGCGGTGGTGGATGTAGTGACTGAACGGCCGGTGAGGGGTGTAGAGCGTGCCCGACGGGCGATCTCCATGATGGAGTCTCCCCTTGAGAGCATGGATGTGGACGAGGTCGTGGCGGCCATGATGGACGAGGAGGCTCAGGACGTCATCCGGATGGCAGTATGGGTCCTCTCGCAGGTCGATATCGAGGAGGCTTTCGTCGCGGCGGAGAAGGGACGGGCGCGTACACTCCGGCTCGCACTCAGCGAGAGGCCGCCGCTGCGGTCTGAGCCCAGTGGGGCGGAAGCTCAGGTGCTCAAGCAGATCGCTCTTCTCGAGGCAACCGAGGCCGGCGGAGCAACCAACGACGGCGCCGAGGACTCGGAGCTTGCTGCGCTTCGGGACGAGTTCCTCCGACTCCGACTGGAGGCACGGTTGTCGTCGTCGGGCGACCCTCGCTCCCCTGACCCGACACCCGACCTCGAGCGGCTGCAGGAAGAGCTTCTATCAGCGGACGCGACCCTCGTGACCTACTACCGCGTTCGGGACCAACTCCTGATCTGGGTCGTGACACCGGTCGCCGTCGAGATGACCCAGCGGTCGATGCCGAGCACCGAGCAGATCACCGAGGCGATCGCTTCGCTGCGATTCGAGGAGAGCGGCTGCGCAGGGGCAGGCGGAACAGGCCGCCATGCGACCGGGCTCGAATGTCTGGAGGGTAGCCCCTCGGATCGGCTGTACGACTTGCTCATCGCCCCCATCGAGGCATGGCTCCGCGGTCGGCACCTGATCATCGTGCCGACGGGACCGCTTCACGAGGTTCCCTTCGCTGCGCTGCGGAACCCGCGAAGCGAGCGCTACCTGGTCGAGGATTTCTCGCTGAGCCTGATGCCGACGGCAGGTGCGCTAGCTCTCTCATCGGAGGTGAGTGGTCGACCACGAACGGAGGCCCTGGTCATGGGCGACAGCCTCACAGCCGAGGAGCGGCTGAGCGGCGCACGCCGTGAGGCCGTGCAAGTGGCTGCCCTACTCGGCAGCGAGCCTCTCCTCGGCGCTCACGCGTCGGAGGCCCGGCTCTACGAGAGCGCTGCGAGCGCGCGGCTCTTGCACCTTGCGACTCATGGCCGGTACTTTCCGGAGCAGCCCTACTTCAGTCGCATTTTGCTCTCGTCCGATTCGGAGCACGACGGCAGCCTCATGGTCCACGAGACGCTCGATCGCCTAGACCTTCGAGGCGTCGAACTCGTCGTACTCTCGGGTTGTGAGACCGCGCTCGGGGAGGTCAGCCGCGGCGACGACACCGTCAGCCTCAGTGGCTCCTTCCTCGTCGCCGGGAGCCGCGCGGTCGTGTCGACGCTCTGGAAGGTGAACGACGAAGCGTCGGCCGACCTGATGGTGAGCTTCTACCGACACCTTCTGCATGCTGAGGCCTCTCCCGCAGAGGCGCTCCGCCTCGCACAGCTCGAGGTTTTGGCTAGCGCCCAGACTTCTGCGCCCTATTTTTGGGCCGGCTTCTCGGTCGCAGGCGCTCCAGCGACGGTGCTCAGACCGCTCAAGTGGACAAGGTAGGCGGGGCTCTCGGGCCAGGCTGACTTCGGACGGGTTGGGTCGATCTCGATTCAGTCTCGGTTCTCGGCGTTCGCTACCGTTCTCATTGCCCGGACACGAGCAGCTACCCGCTCCTACGAGTCACCCCCCGTCCTGCCCTCCGATCACGGTCCGCACCTCCACGCCGCGCCTCCCGACCTTCACCTCGAGGTCGTCGATCTCGTCGGGCTCCAATCGGCGGTCGGTGGCGAACGCCAGGATGTACTGGCTGCGCAGCTCGCGCTGGATCTGGGCGTAGGCCTCGGGGAGCTGCTCGATCTGGTTGATGTAGAAGACCCGCCCGCCGGTCGCCTCCGAGATCCCCTCGAGATCGATCTTGCGCCGGCCGCGCCGCGGGTCCTCGATGCCGGCGAGGCCGAGGGAGTAGATCGGCACCCCGAGCTTGCGCCCGAACTCGATGCAGCGCCGGGGTCCGAAGTGGCTGTCGACGTCGTCGCCGTCGGACAGCACGACGAGGGCCCGCCGGCCGCCGCCGACCTGCTCGAACTGCAGCATGGAGAAGACGACGGCGTCGTACAGGGCGGTCGTGCCGTCGGGCCGCAACCGGCCGATGGCGCGCATCAGCGGCAGGATGTCGCCGGTGATCCCCTGGAGCAGGCGGGGCTTGGCGTCGAAGTCCACGACGAACGCCTGGTCGCCGGGCCGCAGGGTGTTGCCGACGAAGCTGGAGGCCGCCTTCTGGGTGTCGGGCATCAGGGTCCACATGCTGCCCGAGGTGTCGATGACCACGCCCAGCGTCAGCGGTACGTCCTGCGCCAGGGCGAAGCGTTCGATGGGACGCTCCTGCCCGTCCTGGAGGACGGTGAACTCCTCCTCACCCAGATCCTCGATCGGGGTGCCGTCGCGCTCGGTCACCACCACGTGGAGCTCGACCAGGTTGACGTCGAGACGCTCGACCGGGCCGAGGGCGGCCAGCAGCCGCACGTCCTCGAGCTGGCTGCCGTCCGCGAGGACCGCTACCACCCGCACGTAGTCCGCCGGCCCGGGCTGGGCGGGCACGTCGACCTCGGCCTCCCAGGGAGGCGTGCGCAGGACGACGCCGGGCTCCTCGCCGAAGGCCACCTCGACGCGATCGAGGCGCTCGCCCGGGGGGACCGAGACGTCCGCCACCACCCTGGCGCGCCCCGGCGCGACGGGCTGGACGTCCTGGATGAAGACCGAGAAGGGCCGGGTGTCGGGGTTGACCACCACGGTGTCCCGGGCCAGCTCGGCCCCGTCGCTGGTGTAGGCGACGGCGGTGACCTCGCGGGGGACCGCCTCGGGGCCCAGGTCCAGGATGCCGTTGAAGGGCGCCCGGGTGTCGGAGTCGAGCTTGTCGCCGTCGAGCAGGAAGTCGACGCGGTCGACGGCCGTGCTGACCACCAGGGTCTGGAAGCGTGTCCGGCCGGTGGCGGGCTGCCGCCGGGGTGGCAGCAGCCGCAGGATGTTCTGACGGATGGGCGGGGGGGCATCCTTCGCGACCGGAGCCTGGGCGGGCGGGGCTGCCGGGGCGCCCGCCGTCCCGGCGCCCGTCGTCCCGGCACCCGCCGGGGAGCTCGCCGCAGGATCGGCCGCCGCGGGGGCGGGGTCGTGCTCCTGCACCACGACGGGTCGGGGGGCTGCCGCGGCCGGGAGGTCCGTGAGGGCCGCGAGCGCCGAGCCCCAGAGCCCGGTCTCCAGGTCCTCCAGCACCACGACGGCCTCCGAGAGGTCGGGTGGCAGCTCCACCGGGCGACGGTAGAGCCAGCCTCCGGCGCGGCTCAGGTCGTCCGCCCGGACGGTGTAGTGCTCCACCTGGAAGCGACCCTCGAGGGAGCGGGAGTAGACGGTGAGCCGGAACCAGGGCCGGACGCCGACCCTCGCCACGCCCTCGCCCTCGAGGAGCACCTCCAGCTCGCCGGTGAGGACGTTGCCGCTGAAGGGGTCGCCCTCCACGCGCAGGGCCGCCCCCAGGGGCAGCGCTCCCGTGATCTCCCGCGGGCGCTCCAGGACGGCCCGCGCGCGGGCCGCGGCGAGGGCCGTGGGCGTGTCGGCCGCGACCCAGTTCGGGGCGACGGCACCGGCCGGTTCGACGACCTCCAGGCTGCGGGGGGTTCCGTCCGCGGGCAGCGGAGCCTCGAAGACCACCCACCACCGCCCGCGCAGCGACGCGAGCGCTCGGTCGACCCCCAGGGCGTCCAGGGTCAGCGCCCCGGCCGACGCCGTCGTCCAGGCCTCGAGCGGCTCGCGCGGCAGCTCGTGGTGTCCCAGGGTGCGCCCGGCGGCCAGCGTCACGACCGTCCAGCCGGCCGACGGCAGGAGGCGAGCGATCTCCCCGTGGCGGGCCGCCAGCACGGCGGCCGCCGGCGCGTCGCGTGGCGCCTGCGTCGTGGAAGCGCCGTAGTGGCTCCAGGGGTCGAGGTCCAGGCCGTCGCGAACCAGGACGAGGAGCCGCGGCCCCGCCTCGGAGGAGGCGGCGATGCGGGAGAGGATCTGCTCCTGCAGGCCGGCGACCAGCTCCGCCTCCTCGGCGGCCACCTCGGCGGCCTCGTCCGCGCCGCCGCCGTAGTCGGCCCAGTCGGCGCGCAGGAACTCCACCTCGCTGGCCGACACCGCCTCTCCGGGCAGCACCTCGAGCGCGCTCCGCAGCCGACCGGCGTCGCGCGTGGGCTCCAGGAAGAGCTCGTCGAACGGGTCGGCCAGCACGATCTCCACGGGTCCGAGCGCGGTGAGCGCTTCCGCCCGGTCGGCCAGCAGCCCGGCTGCCGCCGACAGCCCGTCGGCGCTCGTGAGCGGCGCGTCGAACCACAGGGTGATCCGCCAGGCGTCGATCGGATCGGCGGACACCACCGCGGCCGGGACGCCTTCGAGACGCAGCGTCGCCGACGCCGGCGAGGCGGAGAGGCCCGGCGGCGGCCCGAGGGCGAACGCTCCCCGGCGCAGGCTGACGGCCTCGACGATCGAGGGGTCGACGTCGGGGGCACCGGGGACGGCGGCTCCCGGGCTCGCGGGCAGCGTGTCGCGCGAGGGCGGGACGGCGGCGGCCACCGGCAGCGTCAGGAGGAGGGCGGCGGTCCACGGGACGAGCCGAGCGCTGAGCCGGTCCAGGGTCGTCGGGAGGCGATTCATGAGGGACGCTCCGAACCCAGGCCGACGAGCTCCAGAAGGCGCAGGGCGTTGGTCGTGGGGGCCAGACCGGCTCGCATCCGGTAGTCGAAGGTGACGCTCGGCCCCTCCCCGGAGTCGCCCAGCGCCTCGCGGAAGTGCACCGGGTCGCAGGCGTCGCGGATCGGCTCCATGTCGGCAAGCTCGAGGTCGTGCGTGGTCACGGCGCCCAGCGCGCCGTCGTCCAGGAGTCTACGCACGACACGTGCCACGGCGATCCGCCGCTCCCCGGGGTTCGTGCCGCGCAGCACCTCGTCCAGCAGGAAGAGCAGCCGCCGCCCCTCCTCCGGCGCCTCGGCCGCCTCGACGATGCTCCGCAGGCGCTCCAGCTCGGCGAGGAAGAAGGAGACGCCGTCGGTCAGGGAGTCCTCGACCAGCAGGCTGGTGCCCAGGATGACCGGCGGCATGGCGAGGCGTCGCGCGCAGACCGGCCCGCCGGCCTGGGCCAGCACGGTGTTGACCCCGATGGCGCGCAGGAGGGTGCTCTTGCCCGACATGTTGGAGCCGGTGACCAGCAGGACCCGCCCCGGGGGCCCGAGGCGCACGGCGTTGCCCACCCGCTGGTCGCCGGGCAGCAGCGGGTGGCCCAGGTCCTCGGCCTCGATCGTCGCGCGGCGCGGGTCCACCTCGGGGAAGGCCCAGTGGGGCTCGTCCGCCGCCAGGCCGCCCAGGGCGCCCAGGGCCTCGATCGAGCCCAGACACTCGAACCAGGCCCGGGCCGCGCTGCCCGACCGTCGTTGCCATCGTTCGAGGGCGGCGAGCAGATGGAAGTCCCACAGGAACAGCACCTGGAAGACCCCGTGCAGGGCCGAGCGACGCAGCTCGGTGAGTCCCGCCAGGCCGGCCAGTCGGTCCATCTCCCGGTGCGCCGACCGTCCCGACGCCTCGAGCGCGGCGAGTCTCCGACCCAGGGCCGACGACCGCGGCGCCAGGCGCGCCAGGCGTTCGAAGATCCTCTCGTACACGGCGAGCTCCGCCTCGCGGCTCGCGACCCTGGCGAACACGGCGTGGATCTCCTCGCCGCGCGCCCGGCTCAGCCCGAAGATGCCCACCAGGAGCAGGATCCACAGGTGGATCGGCACCAGCCCGGCCAGCGCGGCCAGCAGCAGCGCGGGGGAGATCACGGAGAGCGCGATCACTCCTCTGCGCAGGCCGGGGCGTCGGGCCAGCAGCGGCTCGCCCTCCGCCCACTCGAGGAACGCCTCGGGGTTCACCGGCCCGCGACGTCCGGCGCGCGCGGCGGCCTCGAGACGCTGTCGGAATCCCAGCCGTGCGGAGAGCTCCCGGACGGCCTCCTGGCGGGTGGCGATGCGCCCGGGAGGGGCCGGATCGAGGAGCCAGCGGCGCAGCGTCTGTCGACCCGGAGGCGACGCCGGCGTCGTCAGCAGATGCTCCAGGGAGGCGGGTCCCAGCAGCCCCAGGTCGCGGGCGAGCGCGGCGCTCCCCTCCGGAGGGGGCTCGCCGGTCCCTGGCTCGGGCAACCCCGCCCAACGGCGGGCGAGCCGTGCCTGCGCCTCCTCGTTGATCGTCACGAGCGCCCGCACCGTCCTGCGGCGTCGGAGGAGGCGGTCGTGTCGGACGACGAGCACGCCGAACACGACGAAGGCGAGGCCGGCGACCGGCCAGGCCCAGCGCTCGGTCGCGGCCCCGCTCAGCAGGATCGTCGCCAGGGCGGCGGCGCCGGTCAGGAAGGCCGCGAGCCGCGCCCAGGAGAACCTCCGGGACACCGTCTCGAAGACGTCGTCCAGCCGCCCGAATCGCTCGGCCCGCCGGGCGTAGCGGGCGGCGGCGGGGTGGCCGGCGGCTCCGGCGGCGGCTCCGGCGGTGGCTTCGGCGGTGGCGTCGGGCATCGGGGAACCCTAGCGAATGCGGTCGATCCGCGTCGATGCCGCCCCGCCGGGGATGCCGTACCGGGGGAGTCCGCGAGGGACGGCTCCGGGGCCACCGCCCGCGGGATAAGATGAGCTGATCGACGACGGAGCCGCAACGTGAGCCCCCCCGACACCACCGGGAAGCAGGATCCTGGAACCGTACCCGTGCGCCGTCCCGCGTCCTTCGGCGGGGCGAGCTCGAGGGGCTCGGGGCCCTCGATCTTCGGTTGGGTCGCGCAGACCGCCCGCCGCTCCGTGCCGCGGCGCTACCAGATCCGCGAGACGCCGGAAGGACGCTGGCTCCGTTGCCAGGAGGCGCCCGGCCTCCGGGTCGACCTCGAGGCGGGGCACGCCTTCGGCGAGGCGGAGGCGGGGAAGCTGGGGGAGCGCGTGGTGCTGCTCGACGGCGCCGGGACGTTCGCCCCGACGCTGGACAACGAGCACCGGCTCTACAACCTGGATCACCACACGGGATGCCTGCGCGCCTTCACGCTGGCGACGTGCGAGCAGGCGCTGATCATGGTCCTGAAGGGCCTCGATCTCGACAAGGGGCGCTGGACCCTCTACGCCAACGAGCCGGATCTCGACACGGTCTTCGCCCTCTGGGTCCTCCTGAACCACCGCCGGCTCCGCGGCCTGCCTCCGGAGCGTCGGGACATCATCGCGCCGATGCTGCGGCTCGAGGGCGCCATCGATGCCAACGGATTCCAGATGGCCGACTGGTGCGGTCTGCCCAGCCAGGCCCTGGCCGACGCGCGCGCCGCGCTCGACAGCCTGCAGGCCCGGGAGCTGAAGCTCAAGGGCGAGGGGGAGTGGGCCACCGCGGATCTGCTCGTCTACACCGCCGACACCCTGCACGAGATCGATCGGCTCGTCTACAGCCCCGACGACTTCGAGGACTGGAGCGGGGTGGAGGAGGAGTATGACCACGTCGAGCTCGGGGGCGACCGGGTCGGCGTCGTGGTGCGGGACTCCTCCGGCATCTACGAGGTGGAGGAGCGGTTGCGCAAGCAGTGGGGCGATCAGCTCGGACTCATCGTGCTGGAGAAGGGGGCCGGCGAGTTCACCTTGCGCCGCACGACCTCGTTCTCGTCGATCGACCTCGAGCCGATCTACCGGCGTCTCAACCTCGTGGATCCCGCCGTCGACGGCCGGCCGCCCGACAAACGTTGGGGAGGCTCCGACGACATCGGCGGCTCGCCGCGGCCGGGCGGCTCGGGTCTCGGCCCGCGCGAGATCGCGGACGCCGTGCGCTCCGTCTACAGCCCGCGGCCGTGGTGGCGGTGGCCGCTGCAGCTCGTGGCGGCCGCCGCGACCACGACCCTGCTGGTCGTACTGACGCTGGCCGGCGTCGCCCTGACCGACCTGGAGGCCGGCTCCCTGAGCGGCGCCGTGGTCGGTTTCGTCGCGGCGATCGGGGCCTGGGCGGGGTGTCTCCTGGTGCGCCCTCGCGCGCCCTGGCTGTGCGGCTTCCGCTGGCCCGCGGGGCGGGACTGGTGGCTGCTCGTGCCGGTGGTGCTGGCGGCGGCGGTCGGCGGGGGAGTCTGGCGCCCGGTCGCGGGCGCGGGGGGAGACTGGGCGGCGGCGGCGCTGGCGGCCGGCCTCGTGGCCGTCGGGGGCGAGCTCTGGTTCCGGGGCCTCGTCCACTCCATGCTGCTGCTCGACGCGCCCACGCAATCCGTCGGCGGCCGCTGGTTCGTCTCCGGGCCGGCCCTCGTCTCGGCGGGGCTGTACGCGGGGGTCCTGCTGTTCGCCCTGCCGCTCTCGGGCGGCCCGCCCTGGTCTCTCCAGGGGCCGCTGGACGCGATGGTGGTCGCCGGCTGCGGCTTCGTCACCGGACTGGGGCTGGCCATGATCCGGGAGCGCTCGCTCTCCGTCCTGCCGTGCGCGGTGATCGCCGCGCTGGCGGCCCTGGCCCAGTTGGCGGCGGCGATCTCCGGGAGCTGAGGGCTGCGTCCGGAGCGCTGGGCCGGGGCGCTGGACCGGGCGGTGGGCCGGGTCGCGGTGCTAAGCTCAGAGGTGATCATGACGCCTCAAGGGTGGCTCCTCGTCGGCCTTCTGCTTCTGGGAGCGGAGCTTCTCGTCCCCGGGGGGCTGGTCCTCCTGTTCTTCGGTCTGGCCGCTCTCACCGTGGGCCTGGTGGACCTCTTCGGCATGGGGATGGGAGCGTGGGCCGAGGTGCTCCTCTTCGCCGCCCTCTCGGTGGTCTCGCTGGTGCTGTTGCGCGGGCCGCTGCAGCGGCGCATCGAGAGGCGGAGGACGTGGCCGGAGGGCAGCGAAATCGACACGCTGGTGGGCGAGACGGCGCTCCTCGGCGAACGGCTGGCTCCCGGCGAGGTGGGCAGCGCGGAGCTGCGCGGCACGGTGTGGAGCGTCCGTAGCGCCTCGGCGGGGTCGCTCGCCGCCGGGCAGCGCTGCCGCGTGACCGGAGTGAAGGGCCTGACCCTCACGATCGTCGGCGAGTCGGAGGGCGAGAACCCGTCGGCGGCGGGAAACGAAGGATCGAAGGGAGACGGAGCATGAACCCGAGCCTGGTCCTGGCCGTCGCGGCGGCCATCGTGGTGATCGTCGTGATCGTGAAGACGGCGGTGGTCGTGCCGCAGCAGAACGCCTACGTGGTGGAGCGTCTCGGTCGCTACCAGAGGACGCTCGGCGCCGGCCTCCACATCCTGCTCCCGTTCGTGGACGTGGTGCGCTACCGGCACTCGCTCAAGGAGATGGCGGTGGACATCCCGGAGCAGATCTGCATCACGCGCGACAACGTCCAGGTGGGTGTCGACGGCGTGATCTACATGAAGATCCTCGACCCGGAGCGCGCCTCCTACGGCGTCCTCGACTACGGCTTCGCCATCTCCCAGCTCGCCCAGACCACCCTGCGTAGCGAGATCGGCAAGATCGACCTCGACCGCACGTTCGAGGAGCGGACGACGATCAACTCGCTGGTGGTCCAGGAGCTGGACAAGGCCTCGGACCCGTGGGGCGTGAAGGTCCTGCGCTACGAGATCAAGAACATCAACCCGCCGCAGGACGTCCTCGCCGCGATGGAGAAGCAGATGCGCGCCGAGCGCGAGAAGCGGGCGGTGATCCTGACCTCCGAGGGGCAGCGGGAGGCCGCGATCAACACCGCCGAGGGTGCCAAGCAGCGCGTGATCAAGGAGTCCGAGGCCCGCAAGCAGCAGCAGATCAACGAGGCCGAGGGCGAGGCCTCCGCGATCCTCGCCGTGGCCCAGGCCAACGCCGAGGGGCTGCGGGTCGTTTCGCAGGCGCTGAGCCAGCCCGGCGGTCAGGAGGCGATGAAGCTCAAGGTCGCCGAGCAGTACGTCGACGAGCTGGGCAAGATCGCCAAGGAGGGCAACACGATCGTCGTGCCCGCGAACCTCACCGATCTGGCCTCGATGCTGGCCCTGGCAACGGGGGTGCTGGGGAAGGAGGGGGCGGGGCCGTAGAGCGCGCTTGGCTAGCGGGGGTCGGGGCTCCGAGGCCCAACGAAGAGTGTTTCCTCGTCTCCCGCGACACCCATCTCCGTGCCGCCGGTACCGGCGAACACCCGGTAGCGTCCGCTGGGAATTCCGCTCGGCAACGTCAACGAGAGCTCTTGGTGGGTCCGCGCCTCCGGGTGGAAGGAGAGCGCTGAGGTCGTCTCCTCCGTTACGATCCGACCGCCCTCGTCCTCGATCCACACGCGCAGCGAGGCTCTGACCTTTTCCGGCCGGCGATGGACCACGGTTAGGCGGACCTTCACCTCTCCGCCGGGGGCGGCGAACGGCTCTCGGAGGCGCAAGGAGACGGTGGATCTCTCACGCGAGAAGACGTAGACCGCGCCGCGATGCTTCCCTTCCGAGGGGGCTCCAACGAGAAGAGTGTCCCCATCCAGGTCGACCGATTGTCCGAAGAGGTCTCCATGGTCACCGTCCGATGACGTGATCTCCTGGACGTGGCCCCACGCGTCTGGGCCTCCGACGTTCCGCTTGAAGACGTAGACCGAGCCCGTGTGGGGCTCGGGGCCGTGAGTCTGGGGAGAGCCGACGGCGATCGTGTCGCCGCTCAGGGTCACGCCTTTGCCGAAGTTGTCGTTCTCCCTCCCGTCGTAGGGGGTGAGGACGACCGCGGGATCCCACGCGCCCAGCCCGTGCCGCCGGAAGACGTGCACCGAACCCGGGTCGTAGATGCCGCCTTCCTTGACCAGGAGCCAGTCTCCGCCGAGCGCGAGAGAGGTGGCCATGACGTGTGAGGGGTTGGCGGTGAGCTTGGCGACCTGTTCCCAGGCCTCTGCGGCACCGGCCGTCCGCTCGAAGACGTAGGCAGCTCCGTCGTTTCCGCCGTCCAGCCACGCGCCCACGGCCGCCGTGCTTCCCTGCAGGGAGACGGCGATCCCGAACTCGGTATAGAGCGAGTCTTCGTCCGCCAGCAGCTTGGCGACCTGGGACCACGGTTCGGCGGCCGAAGGGCTCCGTTCGAAGGCGTAGACCGCGCCTGCCCTGGTGTTACCCGGGAGATCGTGGAAGTGGGCACCGACGAGGGCGAGGTCACCGCTGACGGCGACGGAGGTGCCGAACCTGTCACCCTGGCCCGCATCGGCGGCCAGGAGCCTGGCGGCCTGACGCCAATGGCCGGGCCGAGAGGGATCCCGCTCGAAGACGTAGGCTGCCCCCGACTCGTGTGCGTTTCCAGTCTCCTCGGGGGCACCGACGACCAGGGTCCGGCCGTCGAAGGCGACCGACGTGCCGAAGTCGTCGCTGTCGCGGTTGTCGGGGGCCAGCTTGGCGACGAGCTCCCAGCGATTTGCTCCCTCGGAAGCTGGGTGCTGTCGCTGGAAGACGTAGACCGCGCCCGTGAATTCCCGACCCCAGCCCGGCGCGTTCGGCGCTCCGATCACCGCGAGGTCGTTGCGGAGAACGACTGAGGTGCCGAACCAGTTGAACTGCGAGCGGGCATCGGGAGGAACCAGCTTCGCCACCTCGACGAAGCCGAACGCTTCGGGGGAGTCCTCAGGACCAGCCTGGTTGGGGAGACCGGATGCCGAGCCGAGGACCAGCCAGCCCGTAGCCACGCACAGGACGATTTTCCGATCGATCACTCCGAAACAAGTGTGAGCCCGATCGACGCGCCTGTCAAGCGCCGGTGCAGCAGTCCTCAGCCCACCAACCGGTGGTTCGGCGCCAGCCCCGTGACCTCCAGGCCCGAGGCCTCCCGCAGCGCCGACTCCGCGTAGCGCTCGGCCATGACGCCGCGCCACTGCGCCAGGAAGTCGGTGTTGTCCATCGGCGTCGCGACCCGGCGCACGAGCTTCGCCGCCTCGCGAATGGCCTCCTCGTCGCCCACGGGACGGCCAACGAGCGCCTCGGCGGCCTTCTCGGCGCCCACGGGCCACGAGGCGACGGCGCCCAGGTGGATGCGGGCGCGGGTGACGACGCCGTGCTCCTGCCACAGGGCCACCGCCACCGACAGGACGGCGAAGTCGATGGAGCCCCGGCGGCGCAGCTTCCAGAAGGCGCTGCGGCAGTGGCCGGCGTCGGCCTCGGCGGGGACCACGACCCGCGACAGCACCTCCTCGGGGCGCTTCCCGAGGTAGTCGATGCCGTCGTCGCGGTAGAGGTCGGCGAGCGGGATCTCCCGTTCGCCCTCCGCGCCCGCCAGGCGGACGCGAGCGCCGAGAGCGGCCAGCATCGGGGCGGAGTCGGAGGCGGTGTGGGCCCAGCAGCGCGACGATCCGGGGGCGACCCAGCAGACCGTCCCCTCCTCCTTCAGGCAGTAGTCGATGGAGCGCCGCCACTCCTCGGTCTGGTTGTAGTAGGTGCAGCGGGTGTCCACGCACAGGTTGCCGCCGATCGTCCCCATGTTGCGCAGCGGGGGCGACGAGATGGAGGCGACGGCGCGGGCGAGGGCCGGGAAGCGGGTCTGCACCCGCTCGTCGCGCTCGACGCGGTCGAGGGTGACGGTGCCGCCGATCTCGAGGTTGCCGCCGGTGTCGCCCCGGAGCTCGGCGAGGCCGGGCACCGCCATCAGGCTGACGACGGTGTCGGCCTTCTGGTGCCGACGCTTCATGTTGGGCCACAGGTCGGTGCCGCCGGCGACGAAGCGCGCCGCGGGGCCCTCGCCGGCGACGATGCGGGCGGCCTCCTCGAGGCTCGAGGGGGTGCGGAGACGGAACGGCGGCAGGCGGAGCATCGTCGGTGGGCCCTACCCGGTGGTGAGGCCCGCCGCGTGTTGAGCGCGCAGCGCCTCTTCCCTGGTGGTCATGGTGCCGTCGGCGGAGCGGATGCCGTGGGTCCGGCGGTGGCGCGGGTCGTCGATCGCGCGGCCGTCGCCGCCCTCCGCCGGGGTCGGAACGTGGAGCGGTGGGCCGAAGTCGACCTCGGGGAAGGCGCGGGGGCCGTACCGCCGGTCCTTCGCGGACAGGGCCTTCAGCACCATGTGGGGGTGGATGGGCACCTGGTCGACCCGGGCGCCCACCGCGTCGAAGATCGCGTTCGAGAGGGCGGGCATGATCGGGAGCAGCGGACCCTGGCCCACCTCCTTGGCACCCATGGGTCCGGCCGGGTCCGGGTCCTCGATCAGGTAGGTGGTGACCGGAGGCATGTCGTGGAAGGTGGGGCTCTTGTACTCCAGGAGCGACGGCATCTTGTGCACGAGGGCGCTCGACCGGGAGGGCGGGAGCCGGCGGAAGACCTGCTCTTCCATCATGGCCTCCCCGAGTCCCATGTAGACGGAGCCCTCGACCTGGCCCATGACCAGCACTGGATTGAGTGATCGGCCGATGTCGTGGGCGATCCAGACGTGGGCCGGCCGGTAGAGACCCGTGAGCGGATCCACCTCGACCTCGAGGACCGCCGCGGAGTAGGAGTAGGTGGGAGACGAGCCCACCCCCGAGCCCCGGTAGCGGGCCGGGTTGCGGGAGGGCGTGTAGGAGCCGGTGGTTCCGAGGGTGCCGAAGCGCGCCTCGGCCAGGATCACCGCCTCCTGGAAGGTCATGCCGTCGGCCGGGGTCTCGGCGTCGAAGACCCGCCGGTCGGCGAAGACGAGGCGCGAGACGGGCACCTCCAGCGCATCGCCCGCCGCCTGCGCGACGAGCTCCCGGGCGCGCTCGGCGGCCTGGATGGCCGCGTTCCCCATCATCAGGGTGACGCGGGAGGAGTAGCTCCCGAGGTCGACCGGGGTGAGGTCCGTGTCCGCGACGCACAGGCGGATGTCACCCAGCTCGATGCCGAGGACGTCGGCGACGAGGGCCGCGAGCACGGAGTCGGAGCCCTGCCCGATCTCCGTCTCGCCGCAGAAGACCGCGACCCCGCCGGAGCGGTCGAGCTGGAGCTGGACCCCCGAGTGGGGCATGTGGTTCCAGTAGATCGGCAGACCCGCGCCGCACAGGTAGGAGCCGCAGGCCAGGCCCAGGCCCCGACCCTCGGGGAGCTTGCCGTAGCGCTCGCGCCAACCGCTGCCCTCGACCACGGCCTCGATACAGCGTCGCAGGCCGATCGTGCCGAGCTGCAGGTAGTTGGCCGTGACGGCGTCGGGCTCCTCCAGGTTGCGCAGTCGCAGCTCGGCCGGGTCGATGCCCAGCCGGTGGGCCGCCTTGTCGAGCTGGACCTCCCAGGCGAAGCGTGGCTGCGGTGTCCCGTGGCCGCGCTTCGGGCCGCACGGAGGCTTGTTGGTGAATGTGCGGACCCCGTCGAAGGCGTAGCGCGGGAGCTTGTAGGTGACGGTCTGGAGCGCCCCCGTGTAGTAGGTCGAGGCCACGCCGTAGCTGCCGTAGGCGCCGCCGTCGAGGACCGTCTTCAGATGCTGAGCCGTGATCCGGCCGTCCTTCGTGAAGCCGGTGCGCTGACTCATGAGGACCGGATGTCGCCCGCGGTGGCAGTAGAAGACCTCTTCCCGGGTGAGGACGACCTTCACGGGCCGTCCCAGCACCAGCGCCATCTTGGCCGCGACCATCTCGTGGCTGAACGGATCGCTCTTGCCGCCGAAGCCGCCGCCGTTGGACGTCGCCACGACGCGGATGCGCGAAGCGGGCAGCCCCAGGACGCGGGTGAGCGCCCGGTGGACGTAGTGCGGTGTCTGGGTCGACGAGTAGAGGGTGACCCGGTCGTCGTCCTCCGGGACGGCCACGCAGGCGTGCTGCTCCATCGCCAGGTGGGTGTTGCCCTCGTAGTAGAAGAGGTCGTCGAGGAAGAGGTCGGCTTCGGCGAGGCCCGCCTCCAGGTCTCCGAAGCGGTAGGAGACGGCCTTGTGGACGTTGCCCTCGGACCGCTCGAGCTCGTGGATGCGAGGCTCGGGCGTCGCCAGGGCCTCCTCGAGGGAGGCGATGGTCGCGAGCTGCTCGTACTCCACCCCGACGGCCAGCGCGGCCTCGGTCGCCGCGTCCTCGGTGGTGGCGGCCACCGCCGCGACCGGGTCGCCCACGAAACGGACCTTGTCGAGCGCCAGCGCGTGCTCGTCCTGCGAGACCGGGAGGATGCCGAAGGGGATCGGCAGGTCGTCGCCCACCAGGTGCCCCAGGTAGCCCGGCACCTCGCGGGCGGCCGAGAAGTCGATGGCGCCGACGCGGGCGTGGGGCACCGTCGAGCGGACGAGCTTGACGAATACCATGCGGGGGAAGACGAGGTCGTCGGCGAACCGGGTGTCGCCCGTCACCTTCGCGCGGCCGTCGACCCGGCGAAAGGGGGCACCGATGTAGCGGCCGGCCGAGCTCGGCGAGGTGTCGGCGGCGTCCGCAGCGGCGTCCGCCGGGGAGCGGTTCTCGTCGTTCATCTCGAGACTCTCGCGATCAGGTGTTGGAGGATGCGGTCTCGGAGGGGCGGCGGCCCGGAGCGTCGCCCCCCGGACGGCCGGGTTCCGGGTGACCGAAGAGGATCTCGGGTGGCGGGCCGGCGTCCTCGCCGCGTCGGACGGCGGCGGCCCACTCGACGGCCTCCACGATCTTCAGATAGCCGGTGCAACGGCAGAGATTGCCGGAGAGTTGCTCGGCGATCCGCTCCCGGCTGGGTCGCGGCTGCTCGCGCAGCATGGCCTCCGCGGCCATGAGAATCCCGGGCGTGCAGTAGCCGCACTGAGCCGCGCCGAGGTCGGCGAAGGCCACCTGCAGCGGCCCGAGCCGGTTGCCGTCGGCCAGGCCCTCGACCGTTTCGATCTCCCGGCCTTCGTGCTGGCAGGCCAGGGTGAGGCAGGAGAGCACCGGGCGTCCGTCGACCAGCACGGTGCAGGCGCCGCACTCGCCGAGCTCGCAGCCGTGCTTGGTGCCGGTCAGCGCGCACTCCTCGCGCAGGACCTCGAGGAGCGTGTGGTGGCCCGGAAAGGCGACCGTTCGCTCCTCGCCGTTGACCCGCAGGGTCGCGGTGACCGCCCGGCTCAAGAGCTCTGCCTCCGGAGGTTCGCCTCCCGCGCCGAGAGCCCGGAGAGGATCTGGTCGGCGAAGGCGTTGCCGATCTCGCTCGCGCTCATGTCTCCGTCGCGCCGGAACCACTTCACCGTCCAGTTCAGCGAGCCCAGGATCGCCATGGCGGCGAGCCTGGCGTCGTCGACCTGCAAGAGGCCCTGGCGTGCGCCCGCTTCGAGGATCTGGCGGATCGAGGCCTCGTAGGTCTCGCGCTTGGCCATGATCTTCTCCCGCCACTCGCCGGTCAGCGCTTCGACCTCGAGGTGGGCGAGCGAGCCCGGAGTCTCCTCGTTCAGCAGCACGACGTGGCCGACGATGAGATGACGGAGCTGGCGATCCGGCGGCGCGTCCAGGGCCAGCGCCTCGCGCGCGAGGTTCAGGAGCCCCGAGAGGGAGTCCTCCTGGCAGAAGGCCAGCAGCTCTTCCTTGTTGCGGAAGTAGTAGTAGAGGTTGCCGACGTGCATGCCCAGCTCGCCTGCGATCTCACGCATTCCCGAGGCATGGAGACCCCGCTGGCGGAAGACCCGCGAAGCGGCGTCCAGGATCTCGCGTTTGCGCCGGAGGCTTCGACTCTCTTCGGGACGGTCGCCTGAAGGGTCGGGCAGGTCACTCGACTTGATTTGAACCATCGTTCAAAAGGTACCGCAATTCGTCCCATTTGTCAAGGCGGCGGGAGTTATCGAAGAGTCCTGATGGGCCCTCGCCGGGGCGCTGCCCCACGAAGGGCGCTCGAGCCGGGCGAACCCCCGGTGAGGGCTGCCGGTGCCCGGGGCGTACGGGTCGGGAGCGCCTACTGGATGACGAGCGCGATCCTGCGACCGCTGCGATAGACCAGGGTCTGCCCCTCGAGGGTGTCCGCGACCCGGTAGAGGATGCCGGTGCGATCCCGATCGATCAGCATCAGGGCGGCCTTGAACTTCCTCTTGCCGAGCACACTGTCCGGGTAGACGATGACCTTCTTGGTGAATCGCTTGTCCGGGCTCTGGTACTGGATCACGGCGTGCTGCAGGTACGGTTCGAGGTCGGGGTGTGCCCGCGCTCGGTTCCATGCGCGCGGGCTTGTGCCCTGATCGGCCTCGTACTGCAGGTAAGCGTCGCGAATGGCACGGAACTCCGCGACGATCTCGAGCGCCCGGGCCTTCTGCAACTGGAGGAGCAGCGCGGGGATCAGGATGTTCGCGATAATGCCGAGAATCGCGAGGACGACGGCCAACTCGATCAGGGTGAAGCCGCGTCGCGGCGTCCCCGGCCTCAGCCCGAGAGGACCTTTCAAAGGTCGTTCGAGTCGATCCCGGGTAGGGACGGGTCGGCCTGCGATCCGCTGCTGCCCCGGGAGTCGACGCCGCCCTGTGAGTCGATGCTGCCGCATCTGGTGCATGATAGCATTTTCGCGGTAGTCGGCGGTTCCGACGATCAGTCGAGGCCTTGCCTGACCGCGCTGGCGAGGGACGTCGGAGGCCTCCGCAAGGAAACGGATGAACGGTTGATGGACGAGTCCAAGGAGAGAGGCACGGGCACTGCGGCCGAGTCGCCGAACGGGTCGAAGGACGGTTCTCGCCGCGAGGACAACCTCGAGTTGCTGCGTCAGGCCGCCGCGGAGAGCGCGCGCGCCGAGCCCAGAGACCGCAGCCGGGTGATCGTGCCCGCCTCGGAGGTGCGTCGTGAGCGTGTGCCGGGCTGGCTCCTCCCGGCGCTTCTCGTGGTGCTGGTCGCCTTGACGGTCGCCAACCTGTCGGGATTCAGTCCCATCGGGGGGCTGCCGCCAGAGCCGTCGGAGTCCGAAATCGCGGAATCCGTCGCCCGCGCCACCGAGACGGAGGCGGAGTGGGTCGAGTCCTACGTCCAGGCCTTTGGTGAGCTCCCGGTCGACGGCGAGTCCTTCGACCTCGAGGGACTCGGTAGCCTCGTGCCCTCGAGCGACGGCTCATTTCAGCTGATCCTGCGGGATCAGGATGGATGGAGCGGGGTCTACGACTCGAAGGACGCTACCGTTTCGGTCTCTGCACCGCAGTGACTGCGCCGCCGTGACGGGCACCTCCCGCGGGGCTGCTCTCGTTCGCCGGGCGGAAAGACGAGGATCGATCGATGGCGACCACTGAACGGAACTCCGCACCGGGGACCTCCCCCGCTCCCCGCCGGCGCCTCTTTCCCGTCGTGCGCGCCAAGGTGACGGTCGGCCTCGCCGACGGCGAGGTCCAGCACGGTTATCTCGAGCGCTTCTGCCCGTCCGACCCCGATTTCGCCCTGTTCCCGACGCCGGGGCGTGGCGAGACCAGCGCGCCCGCCACGCCGATCCTCCTGGTCCTCGTCGCCTACGTGGCATTTCATCGTCAGACCCACCGGGATGCCGAGCCCGGTGGGCCCACCAAGGCCTGCGAGATCCACTTGCCGGGCGGCCGCTCCGTCACCGTGGAGGTGCCCAGGGAGCAGCTCGAGGACCCGGTGGGCTTCTTCGGCTATCCGCCCTCGGAGGAGAGCCTCTACTCCGAGCTGTTCTTCCTCCGGGACCGGGTCCGAGCGGTCGAGGACAAGGTGACGGTGGGCGCGATGCTCGTGCAGGAGCGCCTGGTGGATTCGGCGTCACTGGAGCGGGGCCTGCGCCAGCTCGAGGAGAACCGGTCGAAGCCCATCGGGGAGATCCTCGTCGAGAAGGAGAAGGTCCCGCGTCATCTGGTCGACAGCGCGGTCGCCGAGCAGGCGCTCCAGAGCCGCCGCGGTCGGCCGGCGCGGATCGGTGAGATTCTCGTCGAGGCCGGATTGGCTACGGAGGCGCAGATCGAGGCGGCCCTCGAGGAGCAGAAGACGAAACGGGGCAAGCGTCTCGGCGAGGTGCTGGTCGAGATGGCGGTCGTCGAGGAGAGCGACGTGGCCCGCGTCCTGGCCCGCAAGTTCCACGTCCCCTTCCTCGACCTCGACCAGATGGAGATCCAGCTGGAGGCGCTCGCCGAGGTGCCCACGGAGCTCGTCTCGCGCTTCCGGATCCTGCCGATCGCGACCGACGGCGAGCATCTCACCATCGCCCTCTCGGATCCCCTGGCCCTCGAGGCCATCGACATGTTTCGTTTCTCCAGCGCCAAGCAGGTCCGCGAGGTCATCGTGACGGCGACCCAGCTCGCTCGTTACCTCGACCCGTTCCTGACCTCCGTCGCGGGGCAGCAGACGGGAGAGCTCGACGGCATCCTCGAGGATCTCCAGGAGGAGACCGCCTCCTCGTCCCGGGGCTTCGGCGTCGGCCTCGAGTACACGCCGGGCCAGTCGGAGTCGGGCGTGGCGCGGCTCGTCAACCGCATCATCCTCGATGCCTACCAGCGCGACGCCTCCGATATCCACATCGAGCCCAACGGGGCCCGCGGTGAGCTCCGGGTGCGTTTCCGGATCGACGGCGTCTGCGAGCCCTACACTCAGCTACCCGCCGAGTACCGCCAGCCGCTCGTGAGCCGAATCAAGATCATGGCGAACCTCGACATGACCGAGCGGCGCAAGCCCCAGGACGGGAAGATCGCGCTGCGGGTCGACAAGAAGCGGATCGAGCTGCGGGTCGCGACGTTGCCCACGGCCACGGGGGACGAGGACGCCGTCCTCCGGGTGCTGCCGGCCGCCGGCGCCATGAAGCTCGAGCAGCTGAACCTCTCGGCCCGCAACCTCTCGGAGATCCAGCGGGCGCTGCAGCGCTCCTACGGCATGGTGCTCGCGGTCGGCCCCACGGGCTCCGGCAAGACGACCACGCTCCACGGCATGCTCGCCGGCCTCGACGCGGTCGAGAAGAAGATCTGGACCGCCGAGGACCCCGTGGAGATCACCCAGGCCCACCTGCGCCAGGTTCAGATGAACCCGCGGGTCGACCTGACTTTCGCCACGGCTCTCCGAGCCTTCATGCGGGCCGACCCCGACGTCATCATGGTGGGGGAGATGCGCGACCTCGAGACCGCCCAGATCGCCGTGCGGGCGTCGCTCACCGGGCACCTCGTGCTCTCCACCCTCCACACCAACACCGCCGCTGAGACGGTCACGCGCCTGGTCGACATGGGCCTCGACCCCTTCCTTTTCTCCGACGCTCTCCTGCTCGTCGCCGGCCAGCGCCTCGGGCGCCGGCTCTGTACCGGTTGCCGCGAGCAGTACGAGCCCGAAGGTCTCGAGCTGGAGGAGCTGCGACGCGCCTTCGGCGAGGATCGCCTGCGAGCGGTTGCCGGCGACGGCCCTCTCGTCCTCTATCGGGGCCGGGGCTGCTCGCGCTGCCGCAAGGCCGGCTACAAGGGGCGGGTGGCGTTCCACGAGGTTCTCGTCAACGACGAGAAGATCCGCGAGGCGATCCAGCGTCGCGGATCCATCGCGGAGGTCCGCCAGATCGCCGAGTCCCAGGGGATGACCCCGCTCTCCCAGGACGGGTTGGCCAAGTGCGTTCTGGGTCTGACCGACGCCAAGCAGGTGCTGGCCGTCACGGCGATCTGAGCGGACGGTGAGCTCGCGCGGCGGGCTCAGACGACGCTGACCACCACCCTGCGCCGGTGCGGCCGGCGACGGTGCTCCCACAGGTAGATCCCCTGCCAGGTGCCGAGCGCGAGGTCGCCTTCGAGGATCGGGATCCCCAGCGAGGTGGCGGTGAGGGCCGCGCGAATGTGCGACGGCATGTCGTCCGGGCCTTCCGAGGTGTGGGTGTAGAGAGAGTCGCCCTCCGGGACGAGGCGGGCGAGCCAGCGCTCCAGATCCCGCCGGGCGGACGGGTCGGCGTTCTCCTGGATGGTCAGGCTCGCCGAGGTGTGGCGGACGAAGACGGTGCAGAGGCTCCGGGGCCTGGCGGCCTGCCGGACGACCGCGCGGACCTCGGCCGTGATCTCGTGGAGCCCCGGGCCGGGGGTGGGGATGGTGAGCTCTCGGGTCATGAGGGGATGATCGCACGCGGGGTTGCCGCGCGTCGCACGCCTCGCGGGTCGACTTTCGGGTCGAGATTCGGTAAGAATCCGTCATGCGAGGTTCACACGCAGGATCCGTGGGTGCGGAGCCCCGTCCGTTTCGAGGCCGGCCCGTCGGCTCGCTCGGCGCGCTCCTCCTCCTGACCCTGGGCTGGTCGGTCCTGGGCCTCTCGTCTCTGGGCTGTTCGGCGCTGCCTGGCCCTGCCGTGGACGGCTCGTCCATGGCCAGCTCGCCCACGGACGAGCCGACCACGGCGGATCGTCGCCAGCACCACCGGCCGCCGCCGCTGCCGGACAACTACCGGCGGGTGGAGGCGCCGGCTCCGGAAAGGCCCTGGGCGGCCGCGCGACTCGGGGACAACGTCGACGTCACGGTCGATCCGGACCCCCAGAACGAGACGTCGATCGCGGTCAACCCGGACGACCCCCTGAACCTCGTCGCGGGGGCCAACGACTACCGCTACGGCGACTCGGAGGCGGGCTTCGCCGTCTCCTTCGATGGCGGTGAGACCTGGGCGGCCGACACCCTCGACGGCCAGGACGACAGCCTGGGGAAGTACGACGCCCAGGGCGACCCGGCGGTCGCCGCCTTCCGCGGCGGGGTCTTCTACTACGCCTTCATCGACTTCAATCGGAACGACGGCCAGAACCGGCTCGCGGTGGCCCGCAGCGTGGACGGCGGGGCGACCTGGCCGCACGTCGGCGTCGTGGTCGACAACGAGGGCCCCGGGAGCCAACCGTTCGAGGACAAGGAGTACCTCGTGGTCGACTCGACCGGCGGCCCGTTCGACGGCAACGTCTACGTCACCTGGACCAACTTCCCGGTCGTCGGGGGCACCAGCATCCAGTTCTCCCGCTCCACGGACGGCGCCAACACCTTCTCCGCCGGCCGTCCGATCAGCGACTTCCCATCGCCCCAGGGCTCCGTGCCCATCGTGGGGCCCGGCGGAGAGCTCTTCGTGACCTGGATCCGCGGCTCGCTGCTCGAGTTCGACCGCTCCTTCGATGGCGGCGACACCTGGGGATCCGATGTGCTGATCGCCGTCCAGGATCCCCTCCCCAGCCCGCTGCCCGGCGCCGCGTTCCGCCTCAACTCGTTCCCGACGATGGTGGTGGATCGCTCGGGCGGCCCACACCACGGGAACCTCTACGTGGCCTGGGCGGACGAGAGCGCCAGCGGCCAGGGCCCGGACATCGTCCTGTCGCGCTCGGTCGACCAGGGGGCCACCTGGAGCCTGCCGGTGCGGGTGAGCGACGATGCCAACGGCGCGTTCCAGTGGTTCCCGTGGCTCAGCGTCGGTCCGGACGGTGACGTCCACATCGCGTTCTTCGACCGACGGGAAGAGCCCGGCTCGCCGCGCTACCACAAGTACTACGCGCGCTCCACGGATGGCGGGCTCTCCTTCGGCCCCAACGTGCGCGTGAGCGACGCTGTCTCCGACGCCTCGCAGGACGGCTTCGGCGGCGGCTTCATCGGCGACTACAACGGACTCGCCGCCAGCGGGCTGAGCGCCCATCCGTACTGGACCGACGTCCGGGCGGCCAACGCCAACGCCGAGGGCTACACGGCGGCGGTCGGACCGGGGCCGCTCCTGGGCGCCTACGGGGCGTGTCCGGGTCAGGGCGCGCTGCGGATCGGCGACGCGACGGCCGGTGGCCAGGTCGCGCTCCTCACCGGCGACGTGCCGGGCGTCACCGTCATCCCGGGCGGTCCGTGCCCGGGAGTCGCGCTCGATCTCGGGGCGCCCCGCCTACTGAGCATCGTGGACGCGGACGCCGCCGGCAACGTGGCCCTCGCCCGCAATCTGCCTCAGGCGGCCTGCGGGGCCGCGATCCAGGTCGTGGACCTCGAGAGCTGTCTCGTGAGCAACGTCGTGACGTTGCCGGAGTAGCTCGCCGTCGGTCGCGGCTTCCGCGGCCCGGACAGAAAAACACCCCGCCGACGAGGTCGTCGGTGGGGCGAGTCTCGGCGGGCTCGACCGGGGGTGGTGTGGCTACGTCTCGGAGTCTCTGCTCACCGCCCGGCCGGACCCGGTCCGATCACTGGACCGGGGTCAGCCGATCTCGATCTTGCGCGGCTTGGCGCGCTCGGCCTTCGGCACGACGATGCTGAGGAGGCCGTCCTGGAAGGTGGCCTTCACGTGCTCGCCGTCGACCTCGGTGGGCAGCACGAAGGCGCGGGAGAAGGCGCCGTAGGCGCGCTCGATGCGGTGGAAGTTCTTGCCTTCCTTCTTCTCCTCGAAGCTGCGCTCGCCCTTGAGGGTCAGCACGCCGTTCTCGACGGTGATGTCTACGTCGGTCTTGGTGAGACCCGGGAGCTCGGCCAGGAGCTGGTACTCGGTCTCGGTCTCGGCGATGTCGACCGACGGCATCCAGGCCCGCTCGCCGAGATCCTCGCGCTCCCAGTCGAAGGTCATCGTGGGACGGACGAACTCGTCGAACAGGCGATCCATGTTGCGGAAGAAGGGCTCACGGTAGGCGAGGCGGTTGGGGCGACGGGTCAGGTGACGAGTCATGGGCAGTTCTCCTTGGTTCTGGTTGGCGCTCTCACCGGTCGAGCCGGTGCTTTTTCTGTCGATTTCGGGGCCGTCTTGCTGCATTCATTAGTCCACAACACTTAGATCTCGGGCACTATTCCAGAACTTGAGCCGATTTCCGTCAGATCCTGGATTGGGCGCACGGCCGCCGACACGGGATCCGCTGCACGGTCGGGGTCACCGGGAAGCCGGCGCGACCCCGGCGTCCCGGGGCGAGGCCGGCCGGGTCAGGCCGAGAAGGGGTCCATGTCGACCCCCGGGACGGAGCTGCCGCCGGCCTCGGCTTCGATGGCGACGGCGAGCTGGCCGTTCTCGACGGCCACCCGCACGGTGGAGCCCGGGCCGGCCTCGCCACCGATCATCGCCCGGCCGATCCGGGTCTCCAGCTCGTGCTGCAGGTAGCGCTTGAGGGGCCGCGCGCCGTAGACCGGGTCGTAGCCGGCCCGGGCGACGAACGAGCGGGCCTCGTCCGTCAGCTCCAGGCGGATGCCGCGCTCGGCGAGACGCCGGGCGAGCTCGGCCGTCTGGAGGCCGACGATGGACTCGAGCTCCCGAACCGTCAGGGGCTTGAAGAGCACGATGTCGTCGACCCGGTTGAGGAACTCGGGCCGGAAGTGCGAGCGCAGCTCGGCCATGACCTGGCCGCGGGCTTCGTCGCGGATCTCGCCCCTCTCGCTGATGCCGTCCAGCAGGTGGGGCGAGCCGATGTTCGAGGTCATGATGACAACGGTGTTGCGGAAGTCCACGGTGCGGCCCTGGGCGTCGGTGACCCGGCCGTCGTCGAGGATCTGGAGCAGGACGTTGAAGA
The DNA here is from genome assembly GCA_905479655.1 of uncultured bacterium. Classification (GTDB taxonomy): domain Bacteria; phylum Acidobacteriota; class Thermoanaerobaculia; order Multivoradales; family JAHEKO01; genus CAJQNK01. Next base: position 56,735 of record CAJQNK010000066.1, read on the forward strand.
CCTCCGGGTGCGCCTTCTCGATCTCGTCGAACAGGACGACGGAGTAGGGCTTCCGCCGTACGGCCTCCGTGAGCTGGCCGCCCTCCTCGTAACCGACGTAGCCGGGGGGCGCGCCGAGGAGCCGCGACGTGTTGTGGCGCTCCATGTACTCGCTCATGTCGATCCGGACGATGTTCTCCTCGGAGTCGAAGAGCGCTTCCGCCAGCGTCTTTGCGAGCTCCGTCTTGCCGACGCCGGTCGGCCCGAGGAAGATGAACGAGCCGGTCGGGCGGCGGGGGTCCTTGATGCCGGCGCGGGCGCGGATCACGGCGTCGGCCACCAGTCCGACGGCCTCGTCCTGGCCGATGACCCGGCGGTGCAGGATCTCGTCGAGGCGCAGGAGCTTCTCCCGCTCGCCCTCCACCAGTCGGGTGACCGGGATGCCGGTCCAGCGCGAGACGATCTCGGCGATCTCGTCCTCGGTCACCTCCTCGCGCAGGAGCCGCGGACCCTCGCCGTCCTGTTGGTGCAGCGCCTCCTCGCGACGCTTCAGCTCGGCCTCGAGCTCGGGCAGCCGGCCGTGGCGCAGCTCGGCGGCCCGGTTCAGGTCGTACTCGCGCTCCGCCTCCTCGATACCCCTGCGGACATCCTCGATCTCCTGGCGCAGCCCGCGCAGCCGCCCGATGGACTCCTTCTCGCTCTCCCACTGGGCGCGCATGGCGTCCGCGCGGGAGCGCAGGTCGCCCAGCTCGCTGCGCAGCGCCTCGCGACGTTGCCGGCTCGCCTTGTCCTTCTCCTTCTTCAGGGCGGCCTCCTCGATCTCGAGCCGCATCACCCGACGGGTGGCCTCGTCGAGATCCGCCGGCAGAGAGTCGATCTCGGTCCGGATCATGGCGCAGGCCTCGTCGATCAGGTCGATGGCCTTGTCCGGCAGGAAGCGGTCGGTGATGTAGCGGTGGGAGAGGGTGGCCGCGGCCACCAGGGCGTTGTCCTGGATGCGGACGCCGTGGTGCACCTCGTACCGCTCCTTGAGGCCGCGCAGGATCGACACGGTGTCCTCGACGGACGGGGCGTCGACCACGATCGGCTGGAAGCGACGCTCCAGTGCCGCGTCCTTCTCGATGTGCTTGCGGTACTCGTCGAGGGTCGTGGCGCCCAGGCAGTGCAGCTCTCCCCGGGCCAGCATGGGCTTCAGGAGGTTGCCGGCGTCCGTCGAGCCCTCGGTGCGCCCCGCGCCGACGATGTTGTGGATCTCGTCGATGAACAGCAGGATCCGTCCCTCGCTCTGCTTGATCTCCGCCAGCACGGCCTTCAGCCGCTCCTCGAACTCGCCGCGGTACTTGGCCCCGGCCAGGAGCGAACCGAGATCCAGCGAGAAGATGGACCGGTCCTTGAGCCACTCGGGGACATCCCCCTTGACGATCCGCTGAGCCAGGCCCTCGACGATGGCGGTCTTGCCCACGCCGGGCTCGCCGATGAGCACCGGGTTGTTCTTCGTCTTGCGGGAGAGGATGCGGATGGCGCGGCGGATCTCCTGGTCCCGGCCGATCACCGGGTCCATCTTGCCGGCCCGCGCCTGCGCCACCAGGTCGACGCCGTACTTCTCCAGGGCCTCGTAGGCGGCCTCGGGGTTGGCGCTGGTCACCCGCTGGCTGCCGCGCACCTGCTGCAACGTGGCGAGGATCGAGTCCCGGGTCACGCCGCGGTCGGCCAGGGCCCGGCCCGCCTCCGTCCCGGACAGCTCGTCGACCACGCCGAGGAGCAGGTGCTCCACGGAGACGTACTCGTCCTTCAGGCGCTTCGCTTCGTCTTCGGCGCGCACCAGGGCCTTCTGGAGGCGCTGCGTGACGAACACCTTGCCGGCCTCCGCGCCGGGGCCGGAGACCTGGGGGCGCCGCGCGACGATGGCCTCCAACTCGCCACCGAGCCCCGCCACGTCGACCTCGAGACGGCGCAGGAGCCGCGGCGCGAGGCCCTCCGGCTCCTGGAGGAGGGCCAGGAGGAGGTGCTCGATGTCGACCTCCTGTTGGCCGTTGCGGACGGCCAGGCTCTGCGCGGCCTGGACGGCCGCCTGGGAGTTCTGGGTGAGCTTTTGCAGGTCCATCTCGTATGCCTTTCCGCTCGAACGGCTGGCCGGATCAGGCCTGCCGGGGCTTGAATCGCGAGGTGCGGGCGAGCTCCTCGTAGAGCTTGCGGTCGTCTTCCGAGACCTCCTCGGGGACGACGATGCGGAGCTCCGCGATGAGGTCTCCAGGGGCCTTGCCGCGGCGGGGGAAGCCCCTGCCGCGGAGTCGGATGCGCCGCCCGGAGGAGGAGCCGGCCGGCACCCGGATCGTCACGTTGCCGTCGAGGGTCGGGACCTCGGCCTCGCCTCCGAGGGCGGCCTCCCACGGGGTGACCGGCACCTGGGCGTGGAGGTCGGCGCCCTCGAGGCGGAGCCGGTCGTCGGCCGCGATGTCGAGGGTGAGGTAGAGGTTGCCGGCCGCTCCGCCTCCCGCGGCCCGGCCGCCCTGGCCACCGAGGCGGATGCGCTGGCCGGGGCGCACGCCGGCGGGGATCTTGACTCGCAAGGTCCGGTGGGAGCCCGTGTCCGGGTCGGTCAGCGTGACCTGACGCTCGCCGCCATGCGCCGCCTCCTGGATCGAGAGGGCGAGCCGCGCCTCGTGGTCCCGGCCCGCCTGGTGTCCTCCGGCGGTCGTCCAACGCACGCCGCCACCGGGCCCTCCGAATCCCTGGCTCCCGAATCCGCCCCCGCCGCCGAAGAGACTCTCGAAGAAGGAGCTGAACCCGGAGCCGTCGCCGAAGTCGAAGCGGGTCCCGCCCGTCTGCGCTCCCCCGGGCCGGCCGCCGGTGAACTGCGAAAAGAAGTCCTCGAAGCCGGGCGCCTCCCCACTGCTGCCCTGGGCCCTCTCCCAGGCGGAGCCGAACTGGTCGTAACGCGATCGCTTCTCCGGGTCGCTCAGGACCTGGTGCGCCTCGTTGATCTCCTTGAAGCGGTTCTCGGCCTCTTCGCCGTGGTTGACGTCGGGGTGGTACTTCCGCGCCAGCTTGCGATACGCCTTCTGGATCTCGTCGGGCTTGGCGTCTCGCGACACGCCGAGGGTCTTGTAGTAGTCCTTGTAGTCCAATGGAGTCTCTGGAGGTCTCTTCGGTGAGCGGTGCGCTCAGGTGGGGCGGGTCCGTCGTGGCTCTCTCTCGCCCCGTCGATTCGCGGCACGACTCGTCGAGAGCGGGGCTCACTTGAATCTTAGTGTTTCGCCCTCACATTTAGTAGAACCGTCAGACCGGGTCCTTCATTCCACCCTTCGCCGTGTCCGAAGGGCCAGCCCTCGCCGCCGAGGCCCGACGCCACACCTCGCGCTCAGTCCCTGATCGCCTGGAAACGGCCCAGCGAGAACTCCGACGGCAGCGAGGGGGTGCGGCCCAGCAGCCGGTCTGCCACCTTCTCGGCGGTCCAGGGGGCGAGGAGGATGCCGTTGCGGTAGTGGCCGACGGCGAGGAGGATCCGACCGTCGAGCATCTCGTCGAGGATCGGGCGCCCGTCGGGGGTGCCGGGCCGGAGACCCGACCAGAGGTCGCCCACCCGCCGTCCGGAGAGCGATGGGAAGGCGTGGTCCACGAACCGGGCCAGCTCGGCGAGGCCCGCCGAAGTGGCGTGATCCGAATAGCCGACCTCCTCGACGGTGGCGCCGACCAACAGGGCGTCGGCCCCCCGGCGGACGGCATACAGCTCGCCGCAGCGCACGACCCCGTCCCAGCTCCACTGCACGCCGTCGATGCGCAGGATCTGGCCGCGCACCGGCCGGATCGGCAGGAAGCCCACACCGCCGACACGAGCGCTCCAGGCGCCGGCGGTGAGCAGGATCCTGTCGGCTTCCCTCCGCCAGGAGTCTCCCACCACGCAGACCGCATCCCCGCGCAGCTCCAGATGGTCGACGGCGGAATAGCGGCGGATCTGTACGCCCTCGCGCTCCACGGCCGCGGTCAGGGCGCGGGCTACGGCCCGGTTGTCGACGCGGTGCTCGCCGGCAAGGAGGATCGCCCTCTTCATCTCGGGCGCGAGATCGGGCACCAGCCGGTAGGCCTCCGCGGCGTCGATCTCCTCGACGGGCTCGCCGAGGCGCCGGGCCGCGTGGGTCAGCTCCTCGACCACCTCCAACTCGTCCTCGGAGAACGCGACGACGAGCGTGCCGGAGGTGTCGAGCTCGATGGCCCGCCCCTTGCGGCCGGTGATCTCGTCGATCCAGGACGGCCACGCGTCACGAGCCTGCCTGCAGGCCTCGAAGAACGGGCCGCCGTCCGCGGCCTCGGTGAGGGGGGCGAGCATCCCGGCGGCGGCCCACGTGGCGCCCCGCGCCGGCTCACCCTTCTCCAGGATCTCGACCGAGAGTCCTTCCCGGGTCAGCCTGAGCGCACAGGCCAGACCGATGATGCCGCCTCCGATGATGAGGATGTCGGGGTGATTCATGGCGAGAGCCCCCAAGGGCTCGAGGACCATTGTAGGCCGAGTGGGGGGATTCGGGTCGCGGGTTCTGGGCGGTGCCCGGTTTCGTCCCGGGCGATGGAGCGCAGCGGGGGAGTCGAGGGGCGATTCGCTATAGTCGCGTCGTCCCGTCCGGGGCGAGGAAGACTCGAATGAGAGCGCTGGAGTCACTGACCTCCCGCCGACTCGTGCTGGTGACCGGCAAGGGCGGCGTGGGGAAGAGCGTCCTCTCGGCTGCCGTGGGCCTGAGCCTGCATCGCCGCGGGAGGCGGATTCTCGTGGTCGAGGTCGACCCTCGGGAGAGCGTCCACCAGATGCTCGGGCTGGAGCCCTCGGGTGGCGATCTCCTCACCGTCGAGGAAGGGCTCCACCTGCAGAATCTCCAGCCGCGCACGGTGCTGGACCGGCTCGTCTCGGATCAGGTGCGCTTCGAGTGGCTGGCCGAGCGCGTGCGTCGAAGCCCCGTCTACCACCACTTCGTGGAGGGCGCCCCGGGTCTCAAGGAGCTGGCCGTCCTGGGCCACTGCCTGTTGCTGGTGAAGGGCGAAATGGAGGGCGCGCCGGAGATCGACACGGTCGTTCTCGACGCTCCGGCCACGGGCCACGGCGTCTCGCTCCTGGCCGCTCCGAGCCTCGTCTCGGAGGTGATCCGGCACGGGCCGTTCGGTCGCATGAGCGGGGAGCTGGCGCAGTTCGTGAGCGACCCGGAGGAGGCCGGTGTCGTCGTGGTCACCCTGGCCGAGGAGATGCCGGTGACCGAGGCTCTCGAGCTCCGGTCGATGCTGCTCGAGAAGGCCGGTCGCGCGCCGGAGCTCCTGGTGGTCAACGGGCTGTACCCGGCCGTGCCCAAGGGGGCGAGACCGGACAGCTCCGGCATCGACCGGCTGTGGCGGGACCGCCGGCGGGTCAACGAGCGGGAGCTGTCGCGCCTCACCGAGGCGTGGCCCGGCGAGCAGGTGGAGCTGCCCCAGCTGCCGCTGAGCCGGGGGCCGGAGCTCGTGCAGGCGCTCGCCGAGCGCCTCGAGCGTCTCTCGGGCGCCGCCGTGGGGGCCGAGGCGTGAGCGACGCGCTGCCGCCGCTGGTGGTCGTCGTCGGCGCTGGCGGCGTGGGCAAGACGACGCTGGCGGCCGCCCTGGGGCTGCGCTCCGCGAAGGCCGGCGACGACACCCTGGTCATGACGTTCGACCCGTCCATGCGCCTCAAGGACGCCCTCGGCGTCGGCGACGCGGCGCGGGACAACGAGGTCGATGTGGCGGCGGAGACGCCGGCCCGCCTCGCGGCGAGCCTGCTCGACGCCCGGGCGACGTTCGACCGGCTGGTCACACGGTACTCGCCGGGCGACGAGGCCCGGCAGCGGATCCTGGGGAACCGCTACTACCACCATCTCGCCGGTTCCCTCGCCGGGATCCTCGAGTACATGGCCGTCGAGCGCCTGTTCGAGGTCGAGGCGTCCGGTCGCTACGACCGTCTGATCCTCGACACGCCGCCCACGCGCCAGGCCCTGGACTTCCTCGGGGCGCCGGCCCGCATCGTGGGCTTCCTCGACAGCGGCGCCATCAAGCTCGCTCTGCGCTCCTGGTTCGACCGCGACGGGCACCTGAAGCCGGCCACGAAGTTGGGGGGGCTGGGTCGCCGGTTCGAGCGCTTTCTCGACGAGGTGGTGGGTCTCGACCTGCTGCGCGACATGGCCGAGTTCTTCCAGGCCTTCGGGCCTCTCTACGACGGCTTCCGCGAACGCGCCCAGCAGGTCGAGGCGCTCCTGCGCTCCCGCCGCACGCTGTTCGTCCTGGTCTCCGGCCCCGGCGAGGAGGGGATCCCCGACACGCTGTTCTTCGCTCGGCGTCTCACCGAGGCGGGTTACCACCTGGGCCCGATCCTGGTGAACCGGGTCCACGCTTCCGCGGAGGAGCCGAAGGGCGCGGTGGAGGCCTCGAAGGACCCGCGTGTGCTCGAGGGCCGGCAGCTCCTCTCCTGGCTCCGGGAGAGGGATCGTCGCGGCCTCGACGAGCTGCGCTCGCTCATGCCGCCGCCTCGGCAGGTCGTCGAGATCCCCCTGCTCGAAGAGGCGCCGACCGAGCTCGATGCGTTGGAGGGATTGGCCTCGCTTCTGGACCGAGCCCTGGCCCAGCCCATCCGCGACGGCGCGAAGGCCTAGACCAGCGTTTCCGAACTTCGACGACAGTCCGCCCGCGATGCATCTCGGCTGCCAGCGTTCCGCCTCCTCGACAATGTCCCTGCATTGCCTGCGTCGGCGCGCCTTGGCCCCCGAGCGCCTCCCGTCCGGCCCTTGT
>CAJQNK010000067.1 GCA_905479655.1 uncultured bacterium
CCCACGCCCTGGCCGATCAGGTACTTCAGCCGAGCGATCTGGGCCTCGGGCTCGTCGCTGACGATGACCGAGTGGTAGCGGTCGGCCCACATCGAGCCCCGCCAGCCGTGGAGCCGGCCGATCTCCTTCGACAGGTTGCACTCGACGAAGCCCATGAACCGGGCCAGGGCCTCGGCGTCCTCGGGGAGCAGAAGCCCGTGGAAGTGGTTCGAGAGCGCCTTGAAGGCCACGATCTCCACCTCGGAGTGGTCCAGTGCCCGGCCGAGGACCCCGTAGAAGATCTCGTTGAGCTCGGGCGACGGACGCAGCAGGTACCGGCCCTGGATCGTCCGGCAGGTCACCTCGACGAGGGAGCCCGGGGGCACGTAGCGCAGATCGCGTGGCATTCCATAGAGACATAGACGCGATCGAGCGCCGCGATCGCTCGGAGAGTGGCACCGACACCGCTCTGCCGAAGTGGTTGGCACTCCGGGAGCGGCGGCCCCACCCTGAGAATCAAGCGTGCGTGACAGACTTCTTCGACGACCCTGCGCGGGATCCGTTCATCGATCAGCTCTCGACCACTCTCGCAGAGAACACCGAGATCGGCCGCTCCTGGGGGGTTGCATGGGGAGGGGCGCTGTATCAGGTTTGTGGCAGCGGTAGCCCCAGTGAGACGCTCTGCGTCGAGGAGGGCGGATTCGCCGCGACGGACGGAGGCCGGCAGTTCCGGGACAAGTGGCGGAGTGTGGAGCCGGAGAACGATCCGACCGGCTACTTCATCGAGAATGACAGCGCCCACTGCGCGCACTGCTCTCTCAACAGCGATCAGCTCGATTGCGTCGTCGAGTTCCTGAAGGTCGGCCGCGGCGGCCTCAGTGGGGGCTGCGCCGACCTGGACGTCGCGGGTGAGTCAGCCGCCGACTGCAGCGCATACTAGGATGGTGAGGCACTCTTTGAGGAGAGACTCATGGGACTACGAATCGCCGCGATCATCCTCGCTTCCTGCCTGACGACTCCGTGGTGGGTCCTGGCCGCGGACCTGGCCTCGGAGGGCCTGCCAGTGCTCTACGAGGAGATCGAGCTCCACGCCTCGGACGGGGAGCGGGACGACTGGTTCGGCCATCGCGTCGCCCTCGATGGAGACCGGCTGGTCGTCGGCGCGGCCAGGGACGACGACGGGGCTCTAGACGCCGGGGCGGCCTATGTCTTCGAGCGCTCTCCCGAGGGAGTGTGGACCGAGACGGCGAAGCTCACGGCGTCCGACGCGGAGGCGGAGGCCTGGTTCGGAACGGTGGCGCTCAGCTTCGACACGATTGTGGTGGGTGCCGAGTTCGACGACGAGCTGGGGAGCAACTCGGGGGTGACCTACGTATTCGAGCAAGAGGACAGCGGGGTCTGGGTAGAGACTGCCAAGCTCCTGGCGTCGGACGGAGCCATGTGGGATACCTTCGGTCACAGCGTCGCCATCCAGGGGTCGACGATCGTCGTCGGAGCTAGGGACCACGACACTCCAGCGGGCAAGAACGTTGGAGGGGCCTGGGTGTTCGAACGGACGGAGGAGGGGGCGTGGGCCGAGGTGTCGAAGCTGACCGCCTCCGACGCTGAGGCAGCCGACCGGTTCGGCGAGGCCGTTGACGTCGACCGGGACCTGATCGTCGTGGGGGCACACGGCGTCGACGAGAGTACCGGGGCTGTGTACGTCTTCCGACGGGACGAGGCCGGATCGTGGTCCGAGATCTCCAAGCTCGCAACCTCGGACGGTGCTGGCGGAGATGTCTTCGGAGGGTGGGTGACTCTCAGCGGCGACACGATCGCCGGTGGCGCGATCGGTCGCGACGACCAGGGTGTCGAGAGCGGGGCTGCCTACGTCTTTGAACCGGACGGGGTGGGTGGATGGGTGGAGACGGCGAAGCTGCTGTCGCCGGATGCCCGAAACTACGACTTCTTCGGCAATGTACGGCTCGACGGCGACCTGCTTGTCGTGGGTGCCGACGCTGCGAACCCGCAGCCCGGGATAAACTCCGGCACCGCGGATCTCTTCCGCCGGGAGGGCGGTACCTGGGCTCACGTCTCCAGGTTGCTCCCGTCCGACGGTCGGGACCTCGACCAGTTCGGAATCTCGTTGGCGATTGACGGCGACACGGTCGTCATCGGCGCCCGTCTCGACGACTTCTGGGGGCCCGACTCCGGCGCCGTCTACGTCTTCGGGCTCGAGGAGTGCAGGCTGAGGCTCCGGCTCGAGCCCGCGGCGGTTCGTGCCGGCGAGGAGCTCCGGGTCGGAATCTTGCTCGAGCACAATCGGACTGACACGGTGGCGGTGCCGTTCCGCGTCTGGGTAGAGGACGCGGAGGGCGACCTGGTGGCCAGCCGGACGACCGAGCCGCAGACCTTCCACCATGGCGACGCCGTTCGCCGGGTGCTGACGCTCCGGATTCCCGAGGGCACGCCCCCGGGAGAGTACCGGCTGCTCGTCGGTGTCGAGCGGATGCAGCAGGGATTGGCTGGGGCGGAGCGGTCCTTCAGAGTGCTGGGGCCGGCGCCGCCGACCCTGGTTCCGCCGAGTCGCTGAGCGCCGTCGTCGCCCGCAGCCCGCCCGCATGCGCGTACGCGTGGGGGGGAGTTGCTTCCCGGAGGCGTGGTTGTTGTTCGTGACGCCGCTAGGCGAGGCGCGATCCGCGTGGCGACTGAGGTGATCGGCGGCCCCATCGGGCTCCTGCAAGGAAGGGTTGAGTACGCCGGCGCTTTCCGTGGCGCACTCATGGCGCAGTCGCGGCAAGATTGCCTGATCCTAGTGTGTCTTCCCCCCGGACGAACGACGACCGACAACCCTCTACTGCGCAGCCGCTTGCAGTCGGAACACGCTGCTCGGTGGGCTCATTCTGTCGAAGCCGGATGCGACTGAAAATCGCGAACCCCGGGCCTCGGACCGAATCTCGGGTAGCAGTGGCCGCCTCCCCGCACCGGCACCTCGGAGGTGGCCTTTGGCTAGGCTCGCCCCACACTCACCCCACACTCACACTCCATAATCTCCGGCAACCCACAGCAGTCTGGAGACAGCAAAGGCCAATGAAGAAGGGGCTTTCGTACCGACAAGCGATGCCTGGTTTGGCTGCATCACGGTCTTCAAAACCGTAGTCCGGCGTTGTTTGCGACGTCGGAGGTGGGTTCGATTCCCATGCGCTTCCGCCATCCTGCTCGCCTTCGGCTCGCCGTATGTCGGGAGCGCATGGGAATCGGCGGTCACGGCCCGCGTCTCAGGACACGGGCCGTTCGGAGCGATTCTTCCTCGCGGCGCCGAAGGGACCTGCTGGCTGCTGGCTGCTGAAGTGCGGCTGCTGCTGAAGTGCCAACCATCTCGGGGAGCGTTGCGCCACCCAGTCGCTGAGGGTGCAGCGCCCGCCCCGGGGCTGTGGCTTGCGCCGCACCGGGCCGGAGCTGCTGGTGCGCATCGACTCCCTCCTCGACGAGCTGACCCCGACACAGATCGCCGAGAAGCTCCGACACCTCTCTGCCGAAGTGGTTGGCACTCCGGGAGCAGCACTCCGGGAGCCGCCTCCTCGCACCGCCGTGCGCTCCGCTGCCGCGCAAGGTGCTGGCGCCGGCGGGCGCCGATGGTTTCTTCCGCGCGACCCTACAATGGGTTGGATGGCGGCGAAGCGACGCGTACGACGCACGATCCCGCTCCTCCTACTCTGGGTCGGGCCGGGGCTCCTGGCCCTGGGTGGGGTCTCCTGCCGGCCGGCGGAGGTGGAGGAGACCGCCGCCCCCCCGCTCTCCGAGGAGGAGATGGACCGCCTTCGGGCTCTGCCTTACCTGGAGTTCGCGGAGGAGCCGGCGGGTCCGCAGGACGGCGTTGTCGTTCATGACCCGGACCGTGCCTGGCCCGGCTACACGTTGTTCACGACCCGGGCGCTGTGCCGGGCCGACCTGGTGGACATGGAGGGTAGGCGGGTCCACTCGTGGGTCGATTCGGGGGAGTGCTCGGTGTGGGTGCGCGGCGAGCTGCAGCCGGACGGCGACCTGCTGGTCGTCGGTCGCTCGCGGGGGAGCCGACGGTGGCTGCAGCGAATCTCCTGGCAGGGCGAGACGCTGTGGCGGCGGTCGATGCCGGTGCACCACGACGTCGAGCGGCTGCCGGATGGCCGGCTGGCGGTGCTGACGATGCGCTCGCGCGCGGTCTCCGAGCTCCATGCGACGTTGCCGGTGCGCGACGACGGCGTGGCGCTGCTCTCGCCGGACGGCGGTTCCCTCCTCGAGGAGCGCTCCCTGTGGGGCCTGCTCGGGGCGTCGGAGCCGGGCTTCTCGGTGCGTCCGATCACGGGCGAGCCGCCCCTCGACGTCTTCCACGCCAACTCCGTGGAGTGGCTCGACGCCGCGAGCGGCCGGCCCGGGCAGGTGCTGGTCTCGATGCGACACCAGGACGCCGTCGCGCTCTTCGACTGGCGGCGCGCTCGCCTGCTGTGGTCGTGGGGGCCGGGTGAGCTGCGCGGCCCCCACGACGCGACGTGGTTGCCGGGCGGCACCGTCCTCGTCTTCGACAACGGCGTCGGGCGCGGCTGGTCGCGGGCCGTCGAGGTGGATCCGGCCAGCGACGAGATCGTCTGGGAGTACCGGGCGCCGCCGGACGAGCGCTTCTTCACCCGGTCGCTGGGGGCGGCGCAGCGCCTGCCCAACGGCAACACCCTGCTGGCCGAGTCGGAGCGGGGACGGGCGTTCGAGGTCACGCCGGAGGGGGAGATCGTCTGGGAGCTCCTGACCCCCCACCGCAACGAACGGGGTCGAAGGGCCGTGTTCGTTCGCGCACGCCGGCACGGCGCGGAGGAGATTCGGCCGCTCCTCGAGCGTCTCCAGTGAGTCCCTGCTAGGCTCCAGCCACCATGGAATCCGGGCGGCCCAGGGATCGAACTCGGGCGACCCTCGCGCGGGCCTTCCTCGGGAGACCCGGGAGGGCGGTGGGGACCCGTGGCGGGGCGCTCCGGAGCTGGCTCGGCGCGACGCTGGCGTTGAGCCTGTCCGTCGCCGGGGTGGCGGCTCGCGCGGGCGAGCCGGCCGCTCCCGCCGAGTCGACCCGCGCCATGGCGGCGCTGCTGGCGGAGCGGGCGGCGGAGGTCGACCCGCTGGAGCTCGCCCTGGCGGTGAACGACCGCACGGCCGAGAGGTTGGGGCAGTTGGTGGAGCACCTGCCGCTGTCGGTGGATCAGCTCACGCTCCGGCTGCGCTACGCGCGGGAGCTGCTGGGGGCGGGCCGGTTCGAGGAGTGCGTGGAGGTCCTGGACGGCGTGCTGGCGGACGCCTCGACGGTCGGCCCGCAGGTGGCGGCGCGGGCCCGGCTCCACGTGCTGAACCTGAAGGCGGCGGCCTACCTGCGCATGGGGGAGGAGCAGAACTGCGTCCTGACCAGCAGTGAGGACGCCTGCCTGCTGCCGATCCGGGGGGGCGGCGTCCACCGGCGGAAGGAGGGTGCCACCCGGGCCGCCGAGACGCTGGTCGACCTCCTCGCCCTCACCCCGGACGACCTGCGGGCGCGATGGCTCCTGAACGTCGCGCACATGACCCTGGGAAGCTACCCGGAAGGGGTCCCGGAACCCTTCCTGATCCCGCCGGAGGTGTTCGCCTCGGAGGCCGAGCTGCCCCGCTTCAACAACGTGGCTCAGGCCGTCGGCGTGGACGTCTTCGGGCTGTCGGGGGGCGCCGTGCTGGAGGACTTCGACGGCGACCGGCTCCTCGACCTGATGGTCTCGCACATGGGGCTCGACCAGCAGACGACCCTGCACCTCAACCGAGGGGACGGGACCTTCGCGGAGCGGACGCGGGAGGCCGGCCTCACGGGCGAGGTCGGTGGGCTCAACATGGTCTCGACGGACTACGACAACGACGGTCTCGTCGACGTCCTGATCCTGCGCGGGGGATGGATGGAGAGCCAGGGGCGGTTCCCGTCGTCGCTGCTGCGCAACGAGGGCGACGGCCGGTTCCGCGACGTGACGGTGGAGGCGGGCCTGCTGCGGACCGCGCCCACCCAGACGGCGGTGTGGCTCGACTACGACGGCGACGGCTGGCTGGACCTCTTCTTCGGCAACGAGTCGACGCCCCGGGGCGGGAGCCACCCCTGCGAGCTCTTCCGCAACGACGGCGACGGGACCTTCACGGAGGTGGCGGCGGCGGTGGGCCTCGACCTCGTGGGCTTCGTCAAGGGCGCGACCTCCGGCGACTTCGACAACGACGGTCGGCCGGATCTCTACCTGAGTCTCCAGGGCGCCGGCAACGTCCTCCTCCACAATGACGGGCCGACGCCGGTCGCCGGAGGAACGGCTGACGGGGAAGCGAATGATGGGGAAGCGGCCGAGGGGGACGGGGTCGAGCGGGAGCGGTCCGCCTGGCGCTTCACCGACGTCACGGAGGCGGCGGGCGTGGCGGAGCCGCTCCGCAGCTTCGCGACCTTCTTCTTCGACTTCGACAACGACGGCTGGGAAGATCTCTTCGTGGCGGGCTACAACGTCGGCAACATGGCCCACGAGGTGACGGCCGACCGCCTCGGCCTGCCGACCGACGCCGCGCGCGGCCGTCTCTACCGCAACCGGGGCGACGGCGTGTTCGAGGACGTGACCCGGGAGGCCGGGCTCTGGCGCGTCCTGCCGGCGATGGGGCTGAACTACGGCGACCTCGACGGCGACGGCTATCTCGACATCTACATGGGCACCGGCGAGCCGGACCTGACGGCGATCGTCGGCAGCCGCATGTTCCGCAACGCGGAGGGGCGGGTCTTCCAGGACGTCACCACAGCGGGCAACTTCGGCCATCTGCAGAAGGGCCACGCCATCGCCTTCGGCGACGTGGACAACGACGGCGATCAGGACGTGTTCGCGGAGATGGGCGGGGCCCTGCTGACCGACAACGCGTTCAGCGCTCTGTACCGGAACCCGGGGCATGGCCACCGCTGGCTGGGCGTCGACCTGGTAGGCGTTCGCTCGAACCGGAAGGCGCTCGGGGCTCGTCTCGAGGTGACGGTGGAGACTCCGGGCGGGACACGCTCCCTCCACCGCACCGTGGGCAGCGGCGGTAGCTTCGGCGCCGGCCCGTTCCGCCAGCAGATCGGCCTGGGCGACGCGACGCGGATCGTGTCGTTGAAGGTCTCCTGGCCGGCCACCGGCGAGACCCGGACGTTCGAGGGGTTGGAGCTCGACTGGTGGGTCGAGATTCGCGAGGGCGAGGAGCCGGCCCGGAGTCTGGAGCTGCCGCGTTTCGCGCTGCCGGACGCCACCGGGGCTCCCGCCCACCCCGGGCTTCCGGGGCACTGACCACTCCCGGGAGGAGGGCAGCCACCGGGCGCCGCGCGGGGCGCGCCGCCGTCAGCGTTCGACGCGGTCGGCCGTGGGTTCCACGACCTGCAGCGTGCCGCCGGCCGGCAGATCCTCGATCGTCTGCACGGTCCCCGACGGCCAGAAGACCGTGAGCCGCTCGATCCTCTCCTCGGCGCCGAGGCCGAAACGGACGCCGGGCTCCGAGGTCGACAGGTAGCTCGAGCCGGCGTGGACGGTGCGCATCAGGGCCCTGCCGCCGGGAGTCTGCGCCACCAGACGCGCCCCGATCCCGTGCCGGTTCGACGGGCCGCCCACGAGCATGACGGAGACCCGGTTGGCGCCGGAGCCGTCGTTGCGCAGCAGGAGCAGCGGCCCGCCGGAGTTGGACACCGCGATGTCGGGGTCTCCGTCCCGGTCGTAGTCGGCCACCGCCGAGCCGCGCCCCACGTGCTTCTCCGCGAAGCCGCTGCCGCAGGTCCGCTCGACGAAGTGCCCCGTGCCATCGTTCCAGAGCAGGATGTCTCCCTGCGCGTAGCCGATCCCGTAGCGCTTCGGCTTCTCGTCCAGGTGGCCGTTGGCGATGAAGATGTCGAGGTCGCCGTCCCCCTCCAGGTCCAGCGAGTTGAGCCCGAACGCCACGTCCTGGGTCAGGTGTCGCCCAAAGCCCGACGGGATCGTGAGGTCCTCGTACAGCCCGGAGCCGAGGTTGCGGTAGTACTGGTTGGTCTCGCCCTCGAAGTGGGTGACCGTCAGGTCGGGCAGCCCGTCGCCGTCGAGGTCGCCGGCATCGAGCCCCATGCTGCCCTGGGGGTTGCCCTTGGCGTCGAAGGCCGTTCCGGCAAAGACCGAGAGGTCTTCGAAGCGACCGTCGCCCAGGTTGCGGAACAGGAAGTTCAGGACGGTGTCGTTGGCGACGTAGAGGTCGATCCGGTTGTCCTGGTCGATATCGACGAAGATCGCTCCCAGCCCCTTGCCCAACGCCTCGGCCAGACCCGCCTCGGCCGTGGCGTCGCGGAAGGTGCCGTCGCCGGCGTTGAGGAGCAGGAACCCCGTGGTGCCGGGGTAGAGCAGGGGGCTGCAGTGGACCCGATCGCCGGTCTCCACGTCACCACAGAAGAGCTTCTCGTCTTCCGAGTCGTCCAGGTAGCGGGTCAGGTAGAGGTCGAGAAGACCGTCGCCGTCGACGTCCGCCCAGGCGGCGGCGGAGAACCATCCCGCCGCGTCCAGGCCGAGGTCGGCCGTGGCGTCGCGGAAGGTCCCGTCGCCCTGGTTGCGGTACAGGATCACGCCGCCCCAGTTCGTGACCAGCAGGTCGACCGCGCCATCGTCGTTGTAGTCGGCGGCGAAGGCGCCCATGCCGTAGGCGGCATCGGCGAGCCCGGCCCGGGCGGTGACGTCGGTGAACGTGCCGTCGCCCTGGTTGCGGAACAGCCGGTCGGCGGCCTCGGCCGTGCCCGGGGGCGGGAAGAGGCCGGACTGCACGACGTAGAGGTCCTGCCAGCCGTCGCCGTCGTAGTCGAGCCAGGCGAGGCCCGATCCCATCGTGTCCGCGACGCGGTGCTCGGGGGTGGCACCCCGCTCATGGACGAACTCGAGCCGGGCCTCGCGGGTCCCGTCTTCGAGTTGGATCGGGCAGTCGGGTGCCGCACCCGCGAGGACCAGGAGAAGCGCGATCACGGCTGTCCCTCCACGCGGGCCCGCTCGGAGGCCAGCTCGATCTGGATCTTGGGGTTGTCCGGCTGCATCTCCTGAGCGCGCCGCAGCACCTGGACGGCCTCCTCGTGGCGCTCCAGGCGCGAGAGGGCGCCGGCACGGCCGAGCAGCGTGTCGGGGGAGTCGGGCAGCGACCGGAAGAGCTCGAGCGCCTTCGAGGCGTCGCCGTGGCGTAGCTCGGCCCACGCCAGGTCGGTCTCGGCGGCCCGCTTTCGCGCCTCGTTCTGCCGTTCGGCCAGCCCTTCGTAGATCGTGCGGTACAGGGCGAGCTCCCGCTTCGCCTCTTCGCGGTCGCCGTGGAGCATCAGGAGCCGGCCGAGGGTGTAGTGGGGCGTGGCGAGCTGGGGCCCCAGCTCCAGGGCCTTCCGGTAGGCCCGCTCCGCCTCCTCGACCTGGCCGACGGCCTCGTGCGCCCGGCCGAGCTCGAGGTAGGCGTTGGCCTGGGAGGGTTGCAGGCGCAACGCCTCCTGCAGGGCGGCCAGGGCCGGCTCCGGGCGACCGATGCTGAGCAGGAACCGGCCGAAGTCCTGATGCAACGAGCCCGTCTCCGGGTACGCCTCGAGTGTGGTCGTGAACGCCTCCGTCGCGCCCTCTTCGTCGCCGGCTCGCCACAGGGCCCAGCAGCGCACGGCCAGCACGGCGAGGTCGGTGATCCCGGCGTCGCGAGCGGCGGTGAGCTCGCGGGCCGCGTCGGCGGGGCGGTCTTGGGAGAAGAGGGCGCGGCCGAAGACGACGTGGAGCCGCGCGTCGTCCGGGAAGGCCGCGATCGCGTCCTCGAGGACCCGGTTGCCGCTCTCGTTCCGCCCTCGGGCCCACAGAACCTGGGCCAACTCGACGTGGAGACGGGCGTCCTCGGTTCCGAGCGTCAGGCGGCGCTCGTAGACGCCGACGGCGCGATCGTCCTGCGTCGCGGCGTAGGCTCCGGCCAGCGCCTCGAGCGCGACGGCGTCGTCCGGCTCCGCCGCCAACACCGTCTCGAGCTCGGCCGCCGCGTCCACCGGGCGGCCCGCGGCGACGAGGGCCCGGCCGTAGGTCCGGCGCGCCTCGGTGCTGTCCGGGTCGTACGCGACGGCGAGATAGCCCTCCTGGACCGCCTCGACCGCCCTTCCCTGCCCGAGGAGGGCGAGCGCCAGGCCGGCGTGGGCGGCTGCCGACGAGGGGTCGGCGGCCGTCACGTCGCGCAGGGCCGCCTCCGCGGCGGTGAACTCCTGACGGGCGAGCAACTCCCGGCCCCGCTCCAGGGTGTCCTGGGCGGCGGCGGGAGCGACCGTCAGGAGGGCGGCCAGGACCGCTCGAGCGGCGAGCATCCGCGGATCGTAGCAGTGACGGGTTCCGGCGCGACGGCCAGGGGTCCGCGGACGGCCGGGAGCGTGCTTCGCCCGCCCGCTCAGGGCTGCTTCGGGTGATCGTAGAAGAAGCTCACGACCTCGCGGGCGAAGTTGTCGTTCAGGGCCGGCCCGTGGCTGCCATCCTGGATGACCCACAGCTCGCCGGAGCCGTTCTCGAAACAGCCCGTATCGACCCGGGTCACGACGGTCTCGGCGCCCGGAAGCCCGGAGTCGAGGTCGAGGTCGGGCGCCGAGGTGTCGAGGACGCGGTCGCAGCCGTCGAAGCCGGCCCACTGAGCGACGCTACGGATCGCGCCCGGGTGGCAGCCGAAGATCGAGCAGTCACCGTCGAAGAGGATGACGTCGTCGAGCGTGCCGTGGATCTGCAGGACGTGCACCGGGCTCTCCGGCGAGCAGTCCATGGCGTCGGACCACGTGGCGCCCGCCAGGCTGGCGATCGCGGCGATCCGGTCGGAGTGGTCGCAGGCCATGCGGTAGGACATGAAGCCGCCGTTGGAGTGCCCGGCGATGTAGACGCGGTTCGGGTCGACGTTCGCTCGCGACGCGATGGTGTCGATCAGGTCCAGCAGGTACTGCGAGTCGTCGACGTTGGAGCCGAAAAAGTTGCAGCAGTAGTCGGTGGCGTTCCAGAAGCGGAGGCCGAAGAGATCCTGGGTGCCGTCGGGGGTGGCGTAGAGAAAGCCGAACTCGTCCGACAGCGGCTCGAAGCGGGTGTACAGCTCCTGGCCAAAGCCGGAGCCGCCGTACCCGTGGAGGTTCAGGACGAGGGGTGTCGGAACGGCCGGGTCGTAGGAGGGGGGCACGTGGACCTTCACCGCGCCGCGCCCGAGATCGAGGAAGACGTCACCGCCCTGGGCCAGGGCGGCGGTCGCCGGCAGGCAGAGAGCGAGGATGAGAGCGCAGACGAGTTTCGGCATGATCTGAGTGGGCATGGAGCGGGTCTCTCCCGGGTCGGTGCTCGAAGAAGAAGCTCCGTGGAGGAGCTGCGGCGGACGCGGCGTTCCCCATAACTACCACGAACTCCCCGGAAGAAAAGAGCGGGACCCCCGGTTCCTGGTCACCTCGGGTCCCCCCACAGCTCCCGGCGACGCCGACGACGGCTTCAGCTCCCGTTGCCCACGGCGCTCGGGGATCGCCTCCTGTTGACCACCAGCACCAGGTCCTCGCGGCTCAGGTCGCTCGACTCGACGATCTCGATCCGGTCCAGGACGTCCGCCGGCAGTGCGGCGTAGGCCTTGCGCTTCATCATGGCCCAGGCCTCGCCAGGCTGGCGGAGGTGCTCGATCACGAGCTCCGGGTCCCGGGTGGTCACGCTGTAGAGGCCGTCGCCGTAGAAGGCCAGGGCCTCGGGGATGTTGCCCAGGTCGAGGGCGACGAGCTGCCGCCCCTCGGCGTAGGAGGCTTCCGTGTGGGCGCGCAGCCGCTG
Source organism: uncultured bacterium (assembly GCA_905479655.1). Taxonomy (GTDB): domain Bacteria; phylum Acidobacteriota; class Thermoanaerobaculia; order Multivoradales; family JAHEKO01; genus CAJQNK01. Next base: position 11,769 of record CAJQNK010000067.1, read on the forward strand.
GGAGAGCTCTTTCGCCGACTTCCACTGATCGAAGATCGGGAAGACGAAGGTGGAGGCGAAGAGGTAGAACACGGCGATCCCCCCGGCGAGCACGACGGTCGAGCGGACGGCACGGCGTTGCCGGCAGGCCCACACCGTGACGATGCCGGTGACCGCGAGCACGAGGGCCAGTCCGATCGCCTTCCAGGCCTCGACCTCGGGCTGGCGGTGGGCGGCGATGGGGAGCGCGAGGCTGGCCATGGCGAGGATGCCGCCGACCACCCCCTGGCCGACCAGGAGCCAGCGGGGGGAGACCCGGGCGCCCGCGACCCTCTCGCGCAGATCGGTCGCGACGGTGTCGACGAAGCGCGCGAACAGGAGCGCGAGCGCCGGGACGGCGGGCAGCGCGTAGAGGTGCCGCTTCTCGGTCGAGATCGAGAAGAAGACCAGCACGAAGAGGAAGACCACCAGCAGGAAGCGGTCGGCCGGTTCGCGGCGCCTTCGCCAGGCCAGGAGCAGCGCGCCGGGGAGCAGGCCGGTCCACGGCAGGACGTGGATGGGGATCTGCTCCAGGAAGTACCAGGGCGGCTTGACGTGGTGCATCCCGTGGATCGCCCGATCGACGAAGTGCTCCCGGAGCGCGTTCAGGACCGAGTAGTCGGGTGCGGAGGAGGCGACGGCGGCCCAGGTGCCGGCGAGTCCGAAGAAGAGCAGCGGACCGGTGAGTGGCGCGAACTCTCGCCAGCGCCCGAGCTGCCGGTCGGTGGCCAGGGTGACCAGGGCGATGCCGAGCGGCAGGAGGAGGCCGACGGGCCCCTTCGCCAGGACGGCCAGGCCCGCCGCCAGCCAGAACAGGAGCCCGGCCCGCCGACCGTCGGCGTCGCCCGCGCGCCAGGCCTCGAAGGCCGAGAGGGCGACCCAGATCAGGAAGCACAGGAGGGCGTCGATCTGGACCCAGCGGGCCTTCTCCCAGAACATGACCGTGGTGGTCAGGATGAGGGACGCGAGCCAGGCCACCCGGGCCCCTCCCATCCGCCGGCCCAGGCGCAGGATGAGGAGGAGGGTGCCGAGGGAGGCCAGGGCCGAGGGCAGGCGCCCGGTCCACGGCGTGACCTCGCCTACGACCAGGGACCCGAGGGCGATGAGCCAGAAGAAGAGCGGAGGCTTGTCGGTCGTGACCACGCCGTTGACGTGTGGGACGATCCACTCGCCGTCGACCACCATCTCCCGGGCGCCTTCCGCGAAGTAGGGCTCGTCGGGCGCCCAGAAGTCGTGGGCGCCCCCCAGGTTCCAGAGGAAGAGGACGGCGGCCAGGACGAGCACCAGACGTTGTGGCTTCACGGGGTCACCTCGACGGGTTGATCGGGTCGGACGGCGGGCGGGCTGGCCGAGGCGCCGGCCGGACCGACGGGGACATGACCGCCGTCACCGAAGGTCCGGTCGCACCAGAGGTCGAGCGCCAGAAGCGCGAAGAGGGGCTTGCGATGATCGGCTTTCTGGGACATGTGCTCGTCCAGGAGGTCGCGCACGGCGGAATGGGAGAACAGCCCCCGCGCCTCGACGCGCTCGCGCGAGAAGCGCTCCCGGAGCTGTTCGCCCAGGCCGTGGAGGACCCAGCGCGAGAACGGGATGTTGAAGCCGCGCTTGCGTCTCCGCAGCACGGAGGCCGGCACCCGCGAGCGGACCGCGCGGCGCAGGATCGCCTTCGTGGTCAGGCCGCGGATCTTGAGGCCTTCCGGAATCCCCGCCGCGAACTGCGCGAGCTCGTGGTCGAGGAAGGGCGCGCGCGCCTCGAGGGAGACCAGCATGGAGGCGCGGTCGACCTTGGTCAGGAGGTCGTCCTGCAGGTAGAGCACGAAGTCGGTGTAGAGAAGCTCCGCGAGTCCCTCCGGTGGATTCCCGCGTGCGGTGGCGCGCGCGAACGGCCCCGCGAGATCGCCCTCTTCGAGACCCGCGACGACCGCGGGGGCGAGGAGGCCGCGGAGGCGGTCCGGGGCGACGCAGCCGAACCACGAGTGGTGGCGGGCGAGGCGGTCGCTCTCGAGGCTCGAGACGAAGCGCTCGAGCAGGTAGTCGAGCCCGACGTTGCCCATGGTCACGGGCGCGAGCTTGCGGGCGCCGGCGACGACGCCGCGGCGAAGGGGCGCCGGGAGCCGCAACAGTCGGTCGGCGAGCCGGTGTCCCAGGTAGGTCGGGTAGCCGCCGAAGAGCTCGTCGCCGCCCTCGCCGCTGAGCACCACCGTCACGCTGGCTCTCGCCAGACGGGAGAGGAGGTAGGTCGGGATCGTGGAGGCGTCGGCCAACGGCTCGTCCATCTCGGCGCCCACGCGCTCCAGGCCCTCCTCGAGGTCGCTCCGGTCCAGGATGAGGGTCTTCAGATCGGCGCCGAAGTAGCGGGCCGTCTCGGCAGCGAAACGGGACTCGTCGAAGGAGCGGTCGGCGTGGCCGATGGAGAAGGCGGGAATGCCCACGCCGGACTCGTCCGCCAGGTAGGAGAGCACGCTGGCCGAGTCGATGCCGCCCGAGAGGAAGACCCCCAGAGGCACGTGGCTCCGGGCCCGCCGCCGGACCGCCAGGGCCATCCGCTCGTCGAGCTCGGAGGCGATCGCGGCGGCGCTCCGCGCGTCCCTCGCGCCGGGCTCCGGGAACCACTCCGCGAGGTCCCAGTACCGGTGCAGCTCCGACCGCCCCTCCCGGAAGGTCAGGGTGTGGGCGGCGGGGAGCTTGCGGATGCCCGACAGCGGGGAGAGCGGCGCGGGGACGAAGCCGTGCGCCAGGTAGCGAACCAGGGCGAGAGGATCGAGCTCGGGCCGGACACCGGGGTGGGTCAGGAGCGCCCGGAGCTCCGAGGCGAAGACCACCTGCTGCCCGTCGTGCCAGTAGAAGAGGGGCTTCTGGCCGGCCCGGTCCCTTCCGAGCAGGAGAGTCCGCTTCCGGTCGTCCCAGAGCGCGAAGGCGAACATGCCGTTGAGCCGCTGGACGAGGTCCGGGCCGTGCTCCTCCCAGAGGTGCACGATCACTTCGGTGTCGACCTCGGTGCGGAAGACGTGGCCCGAGGCTTCGAGCTCGCGTCGGAGCTCGACGGAGTTGTAGATCTGGCCGTTGCAGACGGCGGTCACGCCGCCGGTCTCGTTGGCGAACGGCTCGCTCGAGGCGCTGGGGTCGATGATGGCGAGGCGCCGCACCCCGAGGTGACAGCCATCCCGGCAGACGAGTCCGGCGCCATCGGGGCCGCGGTGCGCGAGGGTGGCGAGCATCGCGGCGGCCACGCCGTCGTCGCGTGCCGAGACGGTCGCTCCGGCCAGGCCGATGATTCCGCACATCCTCCGTTCCCTCCTCCGGGGGCCGATGAGCCAGGGGCGCACACCCGCTCGTCGGGCTTCGATGCGCGCGAGCGGCGGATCCTTCGGAGAGAGTCGAGAGGCCCTCGATCGGCTCCCGGATGTCCTCGTGGCTCCGGCAACGCCGGCCCGTGTTCTCTGGCTCCTCGCCTCCTCCTGGGGTGCGGTCGATGATAGCCCAGGTGACCGCCCCCGGCACGGCGCCGGCCGTCCCGAAGCCCTGGCCTTCGCCGCCTTGCGGCGCTATCGTCCGGAGTCGAGGAGACCGCCCATGAGCTTCGTCGCACACCCTGCCGCCCGCCGCCCGGGCCTTCTCGGCCTGATCGGCGACACTCCGCTCCTCCGTCTCGAGCGCTCGAGCCCCAACCCGAAGGTCGCCATCTGGGCGAAGCTGGAGCTCATGAACCCCTCGGGCTCGCTCAAGGACCGGATCGCCCTGACCATGATCGAGCGAGCCGAGGAGCGGGGCGAGCTGAGGCCCGGAATGACGATCGTGGAGGCCACCTCGGGCAACACGGGGATCGCGCTCGGGATGGTGGCGGCGGTGAAGGGCTACCGCCTGGAGCTCTACATGCTGGAGAGCAAGACGATCGAGCGGCGCAAGATGCTGCGCTTCTGGGGCGCGGACCTGGTGTTGACGACGAAGGACGACCCCGACAGCCACATCTGGGGAGCGAAGGAGCGGGCCGAGGCGGCGGCGGGCGACGTCTTCTACATCGACCAGAACGAGAACGCGGACAACGTCGCGACCCACGCGGAGTGGACGGCGCCCGAGATCGTCGCGGCCCTGGACGGCCGGGTCGACGCCTTCGTGGCGGGCTACGGTACCGGCGGGACGCTCTCCGGGGTCGGCAGGCATCTGCGCCAGCGCGGCATCCCGGCGCGCATGGTGGCCGTGGAGCCGGGGGGCGAGCCGCGAGCCAGGATCGACGGTCTGAAGCACAGCTCGGAGACCTATCAGCCGCCGATCTACGACCGGGACGTGGTGGATGAGACGATCGAGGTGGAGGAGGAGGACGCCTACCGCGTCACCCGGGAGATCGCTTCGCGGGAGGGGATGATCGCCGGGCTCTCCTCGGGCGCATCCCTGTGGGCGGCGCAGAGGGTCGCCGAGACGATGGACGAGGGCAACGTCGTCGTCCTGTTCGGCGACCGGGGCGAGCGCTACTTCAGCACGCGACTCTTCGAGTAGCCCCGGGCGGGTAGACCGGGTCGGGTGGCTGGGGTCGGGGGGGATGTCACGCCAAGACGCGAAGACGCCAAGGGGAGGGCGCCTGCCGTGCAGACTCCTTCCATTAGCGTCTTTGCGCCTTTGCGTGATCCCATACCCCAGTGCGGCGCAGTCTCCCCCGGGTCGCCCGCTCCGCACCGCGGCGGCCCTTTGACACGGCTCGTGGGCGTCGATAAGCTCTCCCTGGCGCGGTGAGCGTCCAGGAAAGGTGCGGAATCCGCGCTCCAGTTCATTTCGAGAGAGTCAGGAGCACGATGCAGAAAGAAGAGCCGATCGAAGTCGAAGGCCGGGTCGAGAGCGTCCTCGGCAACGGGAACTTCCGAGTCCTCCTCGAGAACGGTCACGAGGTCCTGGCGCGGATCGCTGGCAAGATGCGACGTTTCCGCATCCGGGTGCTGCAGGGCGACCGGGTCAAGCTGGAGCTCTCCCCCTACGACCTCGATCGCGGCCGGATCGTCTACCGGTATCGCAACTGAGCAGCCCGGATCGTGGGTCTGGCCGAGCCGGTTCCCGGCCGGCCCTGGTGACCCTCACTCGCCGGTCGCCGCGTCGCGCGCCGACGGGCACCTGAGCCCGAGCTGGAGGAGTCTATGAGCCGTCGATCCCAGGCGTCGGCCGATGTCTGGTCCGTGCGACTGCTGGCCGCCGGAGAGCGGGCGCTCTGGCGGATCGGTCCGCTGGCGATCTGGCTGGAGCGCACCGAGATCGAGTGGCGCCTCGCCTGGCTCCGGGAGCCCGACCACGCGGAGCTTGCGTCACGCCGTTGCTTCGAGACCGGCGTGGAACCGCCTCCCGCGGAGGCCGAGACCGTGCGCTTCGTCCTGCGCAAGACGGGCGAGAGGGTTCGGATGTCGCCGGTGGTGCCGGATCGCTCCCTGGTGGTCTCGCCCCGAACGCCGGTCCTGGTGCCGTCCGGTGAGGAGGCGACGCTCTTCGTGAGCGCGCCGGTGTGGATCGACGTCCTGGTGGAGGAGTCGGCGCGCCTCCTGCGCCAGATCGCCGCGGCGCGGCCTTCCGACACCTGGTTCGGCTCGGTGCTGGACGGGGAGCTCAGCTACGCTCTGCTGACCCACGGGCGCTCGCGGCTGGAAGAGATGCCGGAGGCGACCCATCGGGCCATCACCCCGATGCGGATCCACAACCAGGCGGACGAGCCCCTCGAGCTCGACCAGGTCAACCTGACGGTGCCGTTCCTCTCCCTCTTCCGTGGGGAGCGGGGTCGCCTGTGGACCGAGGCCGTCGTCCTGAGACGCGAGGAGGCCGGTGAGATGGCGCGACTCGAGGTGAGGCCCGGGCCGCCGGTCGAGGCCGGCGAGGCCGAGCTCGTCCACGAGCCCCGCTCTCGAGCGGAGCGCGGTCGGCTCGTGCGTGCGTTCAACTCCTGGATCCTGCCGAGCCGGAGGGAAGGATGACGGAGTTCCTGGCCCGGCTCGAGGGCTACCTCACCAACACGTCTCTGGTGTCGGGTGTCCGGGCGGCGGTGCTCCTGGCGGCCGGCTTCGTGATCGGGCGCCTGGTCGCCCGGACGCTGGGCCGGGTCGCCGGCAGGCGTCTCGAGGCCCAGCAGCAGATGGTCCTGCGCCGTTTCGTGTACTACGGGGTGGTGGTCGTCTTCGCGATCGCCGCTCTCAACCAGCTCGGGTTCGACCTCGGTGTGCTCCTGGGAGCGGCCGGCATCCTCTCG
>CAJQNK010000068.1 GCA_905479655.1 uncultured bacterium
GAAGGGCCGATCGGGTGACCAGTTCGACATCTGGGAGGCGGTGTTCTCGCCGGTGGGGGAGGACGGCTACCCGCAGCGGATCTGGGACAAGGAGACGGGCGAGATCGACCACGAGGTGGCCGAGCACTGGAAGCGGTACGACCTGGGGCTCGTCCTGCGCGAGGGCTGGGCGGAGCTGGGACCGAAGCTCGAGGGCAAGATCCACCTGTACTGCGGCGACATGGACAACTACTACCTGAACAACGCCGTCTACCGGGTGGAGGAGTTCCTCGAGTCGACCACGGATCCCTACTACGGCGGTGTCGTCGACTACGGTGACCGCGCCGAGCACTGCTGGAACGGCGACCACGAGAACGGCAACCACCTGTCGCGGCTGCGCTACAACACGATGTACCTTCCCCGGATCGCTGAGCGGCTGGAGGCGACGGCGACGGACGGATTCGATCTCGGGCCGTGGCGGGGGCTCGCGGGAGGCGCGAACGCGGATCGGTAGGCGGCGGCCCCCGGGGTCACCGCTCGCCGGGGCGCGGCTGCTCCGCCACCGGCATTCCTTCGCGCGCCGACGCGAAGAGGCCCCGGTGGCTGAGCGCCAGGGCCTCTTCGAAGGGGGTTCGTCCCGGGGGTGCGGACGACGGCCGCGTCAGCGGCCGTCCTCGGGCTCCCCCGGCTCCTCGGTCGGTTCCGTGGACAGGGTCGCCGGGTGCCGCTCCATCAGCCAGCTCTTCAGGCCGTCCATGTCCTGGATGATCCACTGGTACCGCTTGCCGGTCTCGGTCAGCTTCTTCGAGCCCGGCTTCTTGACGTGACAGTCGGTGCACTCGGCGAAGCGCTCCTGGATCTCGTCGAAGCCATCCAGCGTTCCGACCGCCTCCCAGTACTTGCCCTTGTCGGTCATCAGCTTGCTGCCGGGCTTGTCGTGGCACACCGTGCAGGCGATGCCGGTCTTCTCGGCGATGGCGTTGGAGGCGTCGACGGGAGCGCCGACGACCAGCAGGCCGACGGCCGCGACGACGAGGGCGGCGAGGATCGAATGGTTGCGGGTCATGACGTCACTCCATGTCCCCGCCGGGGGTCGACGCGCTGCGGCGGTCCAGCGCCCAGGAGATACCGAAGCTGGTGGTCCACTGGGAGTGGCTCACCCGCGAGCCTGGTCCGAAGGGGTTGACGAAGGGGTCGGTGTTGTTGTTCACCTGGTCGGCGTTGAAGGCGCGCTCGACGGCGAACTCGATCAGCTTGTTGCCGCGCAGCCAGCTCAGTCCGGCGGTCAGATGACGCTCGGTGGTGGCCGGGAAGAGCGGGTTCAGGGTCTCGCTCGGCACCGGGTTCTCGCCGTAGTTGAAGCCGGCGCGGAGGGTCAGGTCGTCGGACATGCGGTAGTCGGCGCCGAAGGCGTAGACCCACTGGTCCTTCCAGTTGAAGACGAAGGGCAGCACGATCTCGGGCTGGGCGCCCTCGATGTCGGGGTCGGTCGCCGTGACGGTGATCGTGTCGATGGCGTCGTCCCAGAAGTACCGCTTGACGTCGAGCGCCAGGACCCAGTCGCTCGAGGCGCGGTACGCGAAGCCGAGGCCGGCCTGCGCGGCGAACGTGAAGCCGTCCAGGTCGGCCTTGTAGCCCACTCGCTGGCCGAGCAGCGGATGGCCCTCGAAGTTGACCACCATGTCGCCGTTCTTGAAGTCGGACTGCGTCTTCGTCTGGTACACGGCGCCGACGCTGAGGCGTGGGTTCGCCCGCCACCACCAGCCCGCGCGCACACTGGTCTGGAGTCCGCCGGCCCGGTCCATCGCGACGCCGAAGAAGCTCATCTCCGGCACCTCGGGGTTGAAGAACGAGGTGTCGGGGAAGAAGTCGAAGGAGGCGTCGGCGTAGCCCACGTTGACCGTCAGGCCGACCGCCTGATCCTCGTTGATCGCATAGGCCACGGTGGGGGAGAGGGTGCCGTAGCGAACCTCGGTGAACGTGCGATCCACGGTACCGAAGAACGTGCTCTCGCCCACGAACTCGGCCCCCATGCCGCCCTGGGCGACGAAGCCGACGCCCCAGGACCACGGCGACCCCTTGGCCCCGCGCACGTAGGCGAAGGCCGGCAGGGGGAAGAGGGCGTCTCTGCCCTCCAGGGGCGGGTTGATCATGTTCTCGTACTCGAGCGAGGGCGCGAGCACCGAGAGGTTGGCTGTGAAGTGGCGGCCCTGGAGCTGGCTGATGCCGGCGGGGTTGAAGTTCAGGGCCAGGCTGCGGTCCGAGATCGCCAGGTTGGCGCCACCGCGGCCCACGGTCTCTGCGCCGTAACCCACCAGGTACATGCCGTTGGTCGCCAGCGCGACCGCCGGCAGGGCGAGGATGCCGACGAGGACCGCGACGAGTGCCTTCTTCGCGGAGTGAGAGATCATTGGCTTCTCCTTTCGAGACGGTCGTTCGGGACCGCTCGTCACCTCTCTTCGGCTGCACGCAGCGTGCCAGGATATTCAAGCTATTGATGATGTTATGGATAGGTCGAATTCAAGGAGTCCGAGGCGTGCCGGCTGCAACGACTTGTTGCAACCGGATGTTTCATCTGAAACGTCCCGTTGCGCCAGGACGGGTGGACTGCAACGCTCGAACGGCAAGTGCCTGAGCGGCCCTCGGGCGTTTCTCGGGAAGAAGTCGCCTGGCAGCGGCAGCGCGGGAGACCGGGGGTCCGGCTGGCGTCGGGACGCTGTGCTAGCGTCCTGCCGTCCCTGTCGGTTGTCCCGGCGCCTCCCGGTTACATCGTTGGAGACGACAGCAGATGAAGGAGGCGTTTCGTGTCGCGGGCCACGTCGTCCGTCCCGACGCCCTGGAGATCGAGGGGCCGGACGGTGCGAGGTCCCTGGAAGCCAAGCCCATGGCCGTCCTCGTCGAGCTCGCGAGCCGCCCGGGGGAGGTCTGCCTCCGCTCCGAGCTCCTCGACGCGGTCTGGAAGGACCGTTTCGTCAGCGAGGAGGTGTTGACCCACGCGATCTGGGAGCTGCGCCGCGTCTTCGGTGACGACGCCCGCGATCCGGAGGTGATCGGCACGGTGCCCCGACGGGGCTACCGCCTGTTGGCTGCGGTCGAGCCTCTGGACGAGGGTGGCCCGGCCGGGGAGCCGCCGGGGGAGACGGTCGGGCCGCGGACCCTCGCCGTCCTACGACGCCTCGCTCCCGTCGCCCTGCTCCTCGCCGTGGCGCTCACGGTGGTTACGGCTCTCCTGCCGGAGCCCGAACCGAGACGCGTCCTGATCGCGTCGGATCTTCGCGGCGCCGACGGGCAGACCGGTCTGGAGCTGGCCCGGCTCACCGTCGAGACGGCCCTCCTGGACGGCCTGCTGCGTCTCGAGGGGTTGGCCCCCGTGGACCGGGCGTACCTGGGTCCCGTGGCCGAGAGCAGCCCCGCCGCGGCCTGGCGCGCCGCGCCCGCCGAGGAGATCCTCACCTTCGCCGTGACGCGCGTCGAGGGCCAGGGGCGCGTCGTCTTGACCCGGCGGCGCGCCGCCGACGGTCACGTGCTCTGGGTCGGGAGCTTCGAGGCTCTCCTCGAGCCGGCTCAGGCGCGTCTGCTGGCGGACGCCGTCGCCTCCAGCGTGCGACAGGCCTACCCGCGGGCCGAGGCCCGCGAGGGCCAGCCGCTGGTCGAGGTGGAGCCGGAGGCGTACCGTCGGTTCGTCGAGCTCCGCCGGCGCGTCGACGCGGGAGGCGAGCGGGACCTGGAGACCCTGCTGGAGCGGGCCGAATCCATCGCCCGCGAGGCTCCGTCGTTCGCCCCGGCCGCCCTCCTCGCGGCCGACCTGGCGCGCTCGATCTACACGGGCAGCCGTCGGCCCGAGAGGCTGCAGGCCGCTCGCGGCTGGCTGGCCAGGGCGCGCGAGGTGGCCCCGGGCGACCCACGGGTCCTGCGCGCAGCGGTGGAGCTTGCGCTGCTGGACGACGCTCCCGGCGAGGCGTGGGAGCTGATCGGCGAGTTGGAGCGCCGGGCCCCCGGCGATGTGCGGTTGCCGCTGCTGCGGGCCCGCCTGGCCGATCACGAGGGGCGCTGGGAGGAGGCGCTGACCGAGATGGAGCGGGCCGTGTCGCGCTTCCCCTCGTGGCAGAACCTCTACCGGCTGGCCGATCTCGAGTACCGATCCGGCCGGATCGCCTCGGCCCGGGGGCACCTCGAGCAACTGCTCAGCCGTTCGCCGGAGGATCCGTGGGCACTGGCGCGCCTCGGCGAGCTGGAGCTCCTGTTCGGCGACGTCACGAGCGGGGCCGAGATCTACGAGCGCCTGACCGCGGGGGCGGACGCGCGCGCGGCGGATCTCGTCAACCTGGGAGTCGCCCGCATGCTCCTGGGAAGCTGGGCTGAGGCGGCCGTGGCGCTGCGGCGCGCCGTGGAGGTGGCGCCGGACCTTCCGGCGGCGCATCTGAACTTGGCCGATGCGGAGGCCCAGCTGGGTCGAGCCGAGGCGGCGCGGGCGAGTTGCGACAGGATGCTCGAGCTCCGGCCGGCGACCCCCACACCCGCCGAGGAGATGATGCAGGCGCAGTGCCTGGTCCATCTTGGCCTACCGGACGAGGCGGTGCGGCGCACCCAGGAGGCCCTGGCGCGCGGCGGGGATCAGGCGGAGGTCGTCTACCTGGCATCGCTGGTCCAGGCGCGGCTCGGAGACCGGGCCGCCGCCCTCGCCAACGCGCGACGAGCCCGCGAGCTCGGTGTCGGGGAGCGGTGGTTCGGCCTGCCCGCCTTCGACGAGCTGCGACGGGATCCGGCGTTCGCCGGCTAGCCGGCGCCGGATCCGGCCATCGGACTCGCCGCGAGCGGGAGGCTCAGTCGCCGCCGCCGGAGCTCGTGCCGGGACCCGAGCCCGGCGGGTCTCCGTTGTTGGCGAGGCCCGGGTCGGCGGACTGGCGTGGCGAGCCGTCCGACTTCCTGCGCAGGAAGACGGTGTATCGATAGTCACCCACGACGCCGTTGTTGCCGGTCCCCACCAGGCTTCTCGCCCGGCGCGTCATCGACCGGAATGGGCCGAGCCGCCGGTCGACCTGGCCACCCGGGGCGTTGGTCCACTCGATGTCGGGGTAGACGTCGTCGCGCTCGAAGAGGTCGTCTTCGAACGCCCAGATGGCGGCGTCGCCCGTGTAGAGCTGGAGGTTGTCCGGCTCGACCCCGAGCTCGTCGTCGTTGGTCTTGAACACCCTCGCCACGGGCGACGTATCTCGCCGTTCGCCTTCGACCACGATCTCGAGGGCGACCTCGCTACGGGTGACGACCGCGCCGTCCACGGCGCGGAGCTCGACCGCGTAGGAGAAGGCGCCCGACTGTCCGTTGCGCCCCTGGCCGAGGACCCGGTCGGCCTCGATGCGGACGCCGGTGAAGGGGCCATTCGGGACGCGGGCGGGGTCGTCGCCGTCGAAGAGCACCTCCGGGCGGAGGTCGTTCCGGATGCCGGTGAAGCGCCACTGCACGATCTCCTCGTCGTCCGTCAGGGTGATCGTACGCTGGTCCTGAGGAACGTCGAGGGTGTGGGTCGACGAATCGACGGTGACCTGGATCGTCTGCATGGGCCTCCTGCTCGCTGCGGCCGGGAGGCGCGACGCCGGTGGCTCCAAGAGCATCCTACCGGAGGGCGTCCGGCCCGGGTGTGGCCCGGGCGCCGAACGGGGTACAATCGCTTTCGTTCGTCGCCGGGTCGCGACCCGTCTGGCCACCGCAGGACCGCTCTCGGAGGACCTCTCGACCATGGAGCCGCAAGAGATCGCCTCGTTCAACGACAGCCTTTCTCGCTGCCTGGCGAGCGAGGACTTCCTGGATCGCTTCTACGAGCTCTTCGTCGGCTCGTCCGCCTCGGTGGAGGAGCTCTTTCGCGATACCGACTTCGCTCGGCAGAAGAGGATGCTCCGCTCGTCGCTCTACATGATGGTCATGGTCGTGGAGGGGGACGACGACGCTCGGCACTACCTCGAGCGCGTCGCCGAGCGGCACGGAGAGGCCGACCTCGACATCCCGGCCACGATGTACGATCTGTGGCTCGACAGCCTCGTGCGGGCGGTGAGCGAGCGCGACCCGGAGTGGAGCGACGGGACCGAGGCCCTGTGGCGCAAGATGATGTCCCAGGGCATCGAGATGATGCGCAGCTACCAATAGGCAGCTCCGCGCTGCGTCCGGCGCCTTCAGGGGCTGTCGGTGGCCGCGCCGCGTCCAGGGCAGGCCACCGCCGAAGCGATCGCCGGCCGCTTCCAGGACCAGGGATCGGAAGTCGCCCGCTTCGAGGAGGTCCTTCTGGTGGTCTCTGGGAGGGGAGGCTCTCTCCTACTCCCAAAAACATACAGGGGTCCTTCGACTCCACGCCCTGCGGCCGCGCGGCTCAGGACGACCCGTCGCCGCCCCCGATCTCCGGCGCCACCCACCCCGGGTAGAGCTCGGGCCGTCGATGGCGCAGGAAGAGCCGCTGCGCCGAGGAGCGGGCCACCTCTCCGATGTCGAGATCCACCAGGAGTGTCTCCGCCGTGCCCTGGCCGGCTCGGCCGACCACCCGTCCGTCGGGGGCGCACACGAACGACTCGCCGGAGAAGTCGAGGCTTCCCTCGCGTCCGACGCGGTTGGCCAGGGCCGTGAAGACCCCGTGGTGGAAGGCGGCGACCTGCATCTCGGCCTCGTACAACCCGTCCGGCCACTCGCCCACCGTCCCCGCCTGGGGCACGACGATCAGCTTCGCGCCCTGCAGCGCCAGCGCCCGCAGGTACTCGGGGTAGTGGCGGTCGTAGCAGATGGCGACGCCGATCGGTCCGACGGCGGTGTCGTAGACCGGCGCCCCGGTGTCTCCCGGGTGGTACCAGTCCTGCTCGTGGAAGCCCTCGTAGTCGGTGATGTGGATCATGCGGGTGCGGCCGAGGAGCGTGCCGTCGGCGTCGATCACCGGCGAGGTGTCGAAGGTCCGCTCGCCGTCCCGCTCGAACAGGTTCAGGACGACGACGACGCCGAGTCGCCTCGCCGCCTCCGCGAAGGCCTCCGTGGTGGGCCCGGGGATCTCCTCGGCGAGCTCCGCCACCGGTCCACAGGCGTGGGCCTGGGGGTGGAAGCGCTCGAACGCGAGCTCGGCGTAGGCCACGAGGCGGGCGCCCTCGGCGGCGGCGCGTTCCAGGGCCTCGAGACCGCGGCGGATGTTGGCTTCACGATCGGGGGTGGCGGGTTGCTGGACCAGGGCGATAGGGAGGCGGGTGTCGGCCATGGAGGAATCGTAGCGGCTGGCCGGGGAGCGTTGTAACGAAGGGCCATCCGAAGGAACTCAAGGGAGGAACGAAGGAGGGGTCAGATTCGGCGAAAGGGGGAGAAAATGGCGAGGTGGATCCGGCGGAGCTGGATCGGAGTACTGGGGAGTCTGGCTCTCGGCGCGGTCGTCTCTTGCGTCGTGGCCGCGTTCGGTTTCGTGGGTCTTCGTGCCCTGAGCCTCGGCGTCCCGGCGGCGGCGTCGGTGTCGGACGGCGAGAAGCTCACGGAGATCCGAGGCTCCGATCTGCCGTTCCACGAGGTGGTGGAGCGGTTCGTCACGCGCGTCGCCGACGCTCGGGAGGGCGAGGCGCTGGACGATCTCCTGCGCGCCCACGGGATCGATCCGGGAAGCGCCGCCGTGCCGGAGTTGCGCGGGCTGCGGGACCACATCGTGCGCGGCCACACCCGTCAGGTCGTGGACCGCGAGCCCTACCCCGAGTGCCGGAGGGTGTTCGAGCTCGGTCGCTCGCTGGCGGAAGCCCACCGCAGGATGGTTACCGAGGGCTCGCCTCTCGGCTGGCACGATCTGCTGGTGGAGGTCGACCGCCACAACCGGAACTCGGGGGTCCTGCTCTCGAGCGACACGCCGGAGCTCTTCCGGCGCCGCGTCCAGGCCGCCGTCGCCTGCTGGGAGGCCGGCGTCCGGAGCGTCTATCCGGGCGAGCCGACCGAGCCCTAGCCTGACCTCCCCGGAGGGAGCGGTGGGGGGCCCGGGGTCGGTGGGCGTGTACCGGGCTCCCCGGCCTGGGACGACCGTCCACGGGCCAGGTGCCGGGATCGAGCACGGGTTCGGCGCCACGACCCCCACCGTCCGACTCGCCCACCCTCACGCCAACGCCGCGGCCTCGACCAGCTCCCACAGCCCCTCCCGGTCCCCCCGCCGCTCCTTC
>CAJQNK010000069.1 GCA_905479655.1 uncultured bacterium
CCTCGCCCGCGCCGTCCACCACGAAGATGCCCTCGACCTCGACCTCGGCGCTGCGGGCTCCGAAGCCGACCGTGCCGAAGGGCTCGCCGGCGAAGGCGCTGGGCTCGTCGAAGAGCAGCTCGCCGTCGAGGGTGACCCGGAAGCGGGCGCCGTCGTAGCCGACCTCCAGGCGGTAGGAGACGTCCGGATCGATCGTCGCCGCCACCGAGCCCCCGGCGAGGATGACGCCGTCCTGGCGCTGGGCGAAGACCACCCGGTCGAGCTCGGGCCGGAGGGCGACGACGACGTCGGTCGGCAGGCCCTGGGCCCAGGCCATCAGCCAGACGATCGGCTCCTCCGGTGAGCCCATCGGGTTGCGCACCACGAGATCCGCCGTCACCGTGCACACCCCACAGCCGCCGAAGCCCGTGGCCAGCCCACCCGCCACCGGTCCGCTGACGGCGGCCTGCGAGAGGCTGGTGAGCACCCCCAGGTCCTCGCTCCACAGACCTCGGGGCAGGGTCCACTCCGGCGCGATCTCCTGGTCCTCGAAGTCGTCCTCGAACAGACCCGGCAGGTAGAGCTGGCCCCAGATCTCCGTGTCCTCGTCGGTCTCCTCCTCCCCCCACCAGACCACGAGGGTCTCACCCGAGACGAGGTTCAGCGCCACGGACGGGTTGGCAGCATCGTACGAGGTGTTGCCGTCCGGTCCCATGCGGCTCAGCCGGAAGTCGTTCGCCCCGACCTCGGAGCCGCTGGCGCCGTCGATCCTCTGGGCCCAGATCTCGCTCTCGCCCGAGCCGAACGGCTCGTCCACCCCGTGCCAGACGACCAGGTACTCGCCGGAGGCCCGACTGTAGATCACCTGCGGGCGGTAGGCGCCGAGACTGCTGTGGCCGTCGGCTCGCGGGCCCATGTCGCTGATGCGGAGGAAGCGGCCGATCACCTCCCCGGTTGCCCCCTCGAGCCGGTGGCCGTAGATCTCCGAGCTCGGGTCGAGCAGGTCCTTCTCGGCCGCCCACACCACCAGGTACTCGTCCCGGTCCGGGTTGTAGGCCACCGCCGGCGTGATCGCGTCCGAGTCTCCCGCGGGCCCGTCGTGCATGCGGCTGATCTGGAAGTCGTCCTCGCCCACCTCGGCCCCGGTCGCCGCGTCCAGACGCTGGCCGTAGATCTCGAACTCGCCCATGAGACGATCGTCGCCCGACCACACGACCAGGTACTCCCCCGCCGTCGGGTTGTAGGCGACGGCCGGCTCCTCGGCGATCCTGAACGGGTCCCCGTCGCCCGAGTCGCTGATCCGGAAGTCGTTCTCGCCGACCTCCTCCCCCGTCGCGCCCCACAGGCGCTGGCCGTAGATGTCCAGGTCCGCTCCCACCTCCCCGCCGCTCCAGACGACGAAATACTCGTCGGCATCGGGGTTGTAGAGGACGGCCGGCTCGAACGTGAACTCGCTCCCCATGTCGCTGATCTGGAAGTCGTCCTCGCCCACCTCGGCCCCGGTCGCCCCGTCGAGGCGCTGACCCCAGGTCTCCAGGCCTCCGTTGGGCACGTCGTTGCCCACCCAGACCACCAGGTACTCTCCGGAGGAAGTGTTGTAGACGACCTCCGGGTCGTTGGCGTTGAACGCGAAGTCTCCGTCGGGACCCATCTGGCTGATGCGAAAGTCGTTAGCACCAAGTTCGCCACCATCCCGGTCGAGGAGCTGGCCGAAGATCTCGTCCTCACCGAGGGCCAGATCACGGCCCTGCCAGACCACGAGATACTCGGTCCGCGTGCGGTTGAACGCGACCGCCGGCATACTGGCGAAGAAGAACGGCTCGCCTTCCGGCCCCATGTCGCTGATCCGGAAGTCGTCGGCTCCGATCTCCGGGTCGATCGTCACGGGGTAGCTCGCGGAGGCCAGGGCGCCCCCGTCGACGACCAGCGACGTCGTCGTCCCGGTCACCACGAATCGGGACGGCAGCTCCCGGCCCTCTGCGTCCTCGGCCCTGACCGGCCCCAGGTGCACCGCTCCCGGCCCGTCGCCCCAGCTCCAGCCTCGAGCGGTCTCGCGGAACGCCCCCGCGCCCTCCACGACGCCGGCGATCACCAGATCCGCGCCCGCCAGCTCCAGGGGCTCGGGGATCACGAAGCGCTGCTCGATCGTCCTCGGACGCACGAGATAGCGCTCGACGAGGCCTCCCCGCCGGTAGTCGACCGAGGCCGAACCGCTCCGTTCCGGAGCCACGGCGCCGCCGGTCACCCCTGGCAGGCTCCGAACTCCCGCTCGGATTTCCGCGAGCCGCCACGACCACTGGAACTCGTCCCGGCCCCGCGGCCGCAGACGAAGACCGTCGGCACCCAGCTCCACCGTGTGCCCCGGCTGGCTCACGCGGAACCCCTCGGCGGTGACCTCGATTCCGCCCGAAAGGCGCTGAGGCTGGGAGCGCGAAGAACTCGCTGCCATCGTCGGCAAGCTCGACACGACCGCCAGGGCCAGGACGACCATGCTTCCCGGAACCAGCTTCCTCCTGGCAGCCACTTGCATCGGGTTCCCCTTCGAGGTGGTTCAGATCGAGCATAGGATAGGGCGAGCACGTAGCGGGGGGCGACGCCATCCGCTCCCACCGCCCGCGCCCGCGAGCACCTCGGCGACCTCGCCTTCGGCCGCACCGTCCGCATCCGCCCCCGCGGCAGGGACCGCTACGACCGCTGGATCGGCCGCGTCGAGGTCGAGGGCACGGGCCTCTCCGAGGCCATGGTCGCGGCTGGCCTCGCCTGGCACTTCGTCGAGTTTACTCCTCCAACGAGACCCTCGTCCGCCTCGAATCGGAAGCCCGCCGCGCCGCGCCATCGTGGCAAGCTCCCGGTGAAGGAGGGCTTCCCTGTGCACGAGGCCGTAACGCTTGCGCCCGTCGTCGAACGACGTGGGAGAGGCAGGCTGACCCCGCACAGGCTGTCGGTCCTTGACTTGGACGCATTCGAGGAAGAAGATAGACAAGAAAGGAGCTTCAGCGGTGGACTGGAAGATCGGCCAGGCAAAACAGCGGTTCTCGGAGGTCGTCCGGGAGGCGGCCGAGGAGCCGCAGCGCATCTACCGGAGGGACCGCCTGGTCGCCGGCGTCGTGGACGCCGAGACCCTCGAGGAGTTCCTCGAGTGGAAGCGCCGCCGGGAGCGTCGTTCGCTGGCTGACACCTTCGAGGAGCTCCGCAGGACACGGGGCAACGAGGAGCCCCTCGACGCGCCGTCGCGCCGGGACCGGCCGAACCCGTTCGCCGCGTCAGGGTGACGTGGAGCTCCGGTGGTGCGCCCGCTCTGCGACAACAACATCCTCAGTGAGCTCTCCCGTCGCCGCCCGAACCCGGGAGTCCTGAGCTGGTCGCGGTCCGTGTCCACCGTGACCGTCAGCGTCGTGACGGTCGAGGAGATCCTCTACGGTCTCACCTGGAAGCCGAGGCCGAGAACGCTGGCCTGGTTCGAGCACTTCCTCGAGCAGCACTGCGTGGTCCTCCCCGTCACCGAGGAGATCTCCCGCGTCGCCGGCAGCCTGCGCGGTCGACTCCAGGCGATCGGCGAGACCCGTTCCCAGGCCGACATGCTGATCGCGGCAACGGCCGTCGTGCTCGGAACGACGATCGTGACGCGCAACACCGACGACTTCGACGGCTGCGGAGCGACCCTGCTGAATCCGTTCACTTAGCCTGCCCTTCTCACCGGGTGTTGTTGCGAGAGGCCGTAGGTGCCTGGAGATGCAAGGCTTGCGACCGAGGGCGACGCAGTCGTACTGTCTGTGCGTCGAGGAGCCCGAGCGGAGCGTAACGCCGCAGATTCAGGTACATACGGTTTCGTAGTAGACAATTGGTGAGAAGGTCAGGCTCCGGGCGACGCGCCCGAGGCCAGGCTCTCCAATTCGTGCCCTAGTGTCCCGCTCCGGAAATCCCAAGC
>CAJQNK010000070.1 GCA_905479655.1 uncultured bacterium
GGGCGCGAGCGAGAGCGCGCAATCTTCTTCGGAATCAAGGCGGGAATCCGCACTCGATTCGGTGAATCGGGGAGGATTCCCAACGAAGAGTCCGGAGAAGAGGGCCGCTCGTAGCGTGTCTCGCCTTTCACCACGGGCTGCCTAGCGGCCCGCGGAGCCCATCAGCTGCTGATTGAGCGCCTTGATGCGCTCGCTCAGCTTGTCGATCTTCTCCTGCGACTCCTTGCGCACCTGATTGGCCTCGTTGCGCACCTTGGTCATCTCCGCTGAAGCCTGTTGCAGGCGATTGGCCGCCTGCTGCAGCCTGGCCTCGCGCTCGGAGATCTTGCGCTCGAGCTCCTCGATCCGCCGGTTCTTCTCGACCAGGAGGATCTTCACCTTCTCCTCCTGCTCCTCGTACAGTTTCTGCACCTGCTGCAACTCGAGAATCTGCGAGAAATCGGCCGTGGAGCCCATGTCGCCTCCGTGCTCCTCGATTTTCGGGAACATCCTCCGGAGCTTCAGGGAGAGGTCCTCGGGATCGGGAGAGTTGCGCATCGCCTCCCTGTAGCTGATGGTGCCGTGCACCAACAGCGCCAGGAGAGACTGGTTCATCGATTGCATCTTGAAGTAGGCGACCGACGACTCGACCTCCCTCACGAGCTCGCCGGTGTGGCCCGCCTCGATGCGCTCGGCGATCTTCGGCGAGCTCTTGAGGATCTCCAGGGCCGCGATGAGCCCGTCGCCGCTCTTGCGCTCGACCAGCTTCATCGAGACCACGCCCTTCAGAACCTGCGCCAGCTGCGCTCGGACCTGCGCCTGTTGGTAGGCCGGGAAGACGTCGACGATCCGGTCGACGGTCTGGCTGGCGCTGTTCGTGTGGAGCGTCGAGAAGACCAGGTGTCCGGTCTCGGCGGCGGTGATCACCGTGGAGATCGTCTCGCGGTCCCTCATCTCTCCCACCATCAGGACGTCGGGATCCTGGCGCATCGCGTTTCTCAGCGCCTCGGCGAAGCTCGGCGTATCGGTCCCGACCTCGCGTTGGGACACCGTCGCGACGTCGTCGGAGAAGAGGAACTCGATCGGATCCTCGACCGTGATGAGGTGGATGGGCCGACTCTGCGTGATCTTTCGCACCAGGGCCGCCAGCGTGGTCGACTTGCCGCTGCCCGTCGGTCCCGTGACGAGGACGAGGCCCATGGACATCGACGCGAAGTCGTGGAGGGTCTCCGGCAGCTCCAGCTCGTCGAGGCTCTGGATCTGGTACGGGATGCGTCGAAACGAGACCGCGAGGGTGCCGCGCTGGAGGTAGACGTTGCCGCGGAAGCGGGCGAGACCCTCGATGCCGTACCCGATGTCGACCGCCATTCGCTCCTCGAGGATCGACTTCTGCTTCGGCGACAGGATCCCCGCGGCCATCTCCTCGATCTGCCGCGGCCCGAGCGGCTCGTCGTCGAGGGGCTCCAGACGCCGATTGACCCGGATGAGCGGCGGACGCTTCGGCTTCAGGTGGAGATCGGAGGCTCCACGAGCCGTCATCTCGCGGAGGAATCGATCGAGAGAGCGTTCTGTCATGGTCATGGGTCGCCGGAGCGGCGATCCTGGAGGGCGCGCTTCGATGTTAGCGCACCTCAGAACCGGCGCATCAGACCCACGACGATGCCCTGCACCCGCACGTCGGAGGCGGCCACTCTCAACGGCTCCATGGCGGGGTTCGCCGGCTGCAAACGAACCGTCGGACCTTCGGGGTAGAAGCGCTTCAGGGTTGCCTCGTCCCCCACGAGGGCCACGACCATGTCGCCGGGTGAGGCCTGCTCACGATGTTCGACGACGACGTAGTCGCCGTCGAAGATGCCCTCGCCGATCATCGAATCGCCGGCCACCCGCAGGACGTAGTGGCCGACGCCCTTCCGCGCCGAGACCATGTGCTCCGGCACGGCGATGGTCTCGTCGCCGGCCACGGCCTCGATCGGCTGGCCGGCGGCGATCTGGTTCAGGAAGGGCAGCTGCAGGGCGCCGGACCGCACCCCGCTGTCGCTCGTCAGCTCGATGCCCCGCTTCTGGTTCGCCGAGCGCCGCAGGTAGCCCTTCTCGCGCAGAAGCCGGAGATGCTTGTAGACGGTGCCGTAGGACGAGTAGCCGAACCTCTCGCAGATCTCCCGGTGGGTCGGCGTGAAGCCGTGGCGACCCTGGAAGTCGCCAATGAAGTCCAGGATCTCCTTCTGGCGTTCGGTGAGGAAGCGGTCTCGATCCATCGTGCCCTCCTGCGCCATTGTAGGCGCAAGTGAGGCGTAAGGCAAGGGCGCCGGCATCCTGCCCGGAGGCGTCACGGTTGACACCTTTTCGGCCACGTCACTAAACTCCACCTTCGCTCCTCGAAAGCCCCCGCCCACCTTGGTTCCCGTGAGCTCTCCCACCGACCTCCAGCTTCACCGCCATCGCCTCGAAAACGGGCTTCGCGTGGTGATCCACCCGGACCCGTCGCTCCCGCTGGTGGCCGTGAACCTCTGGTACCACGTCGGCTCGAAGAACGAGCGGCAGGGCCGGACCGGGCTGGCCCATCTTTTCGAGCACATGCTCTTTCAGGGGAGCGAGCACGTCGCCGCGAACGACCATTTCCGCTACGTGCAGCAGGCGGGGGGCGTCCTGAACGGCTCGACCTGGTACGACCGCACGAACTACTACGAGACGCTTCCGTCCAACCATCTCCGGCTGGGCCTCTGGCTCGAGTCGGACCGCATGGGCTTCCTGCTCCCCGCCCTGACCCCAGAGAAGCTCGAGAACCAGCGCGAAGTGGTGATGAACGAGCGGCGCCAGCGGGTCGACAACCAACCCTACGGCCGAGCGATGGAGCGGCTCCACGAGCTCCTCTACCCCGAGGGCCACCCGTACCGCTGGCCGGTCATCGGCTACATGGACGACATCGCCGCGGCGTCCCTGGACGACGTCGAGACCTTCTTCCGCACCTTTTACGCCCCGAACAACGCCGTCCTCAGCCTCGTGGGAGATCTCGATCCAGAGGTGGCGATGGAGGAGGCGGAGGCCTGGTTCGGAGAGCTGCCGGCCGGCCCTCCGGTGCCCGAGGTCCAGGTGGCCTCGGCCGCCCTCCCGGGCGACGCCCGAGAGGTGCTCGAGGACAACGTCAACCTCGCTCGGCTCTATCTGGCCTGGAGCCTGCCCCGCTTCGGCCACGAGGACTGGTACGCGGCTGACCTCCTCTCCAGGGTCCTGACCGAGGGCCGCTCGAGCCCTCTCTACCAAGATCTCGTCTATCGGCGCCAGATCGCGCGCGACGTCAGCTCCTTCGTGTTCCCCACCGAGCTCGCCTCCACGTTTCTCCTCGTCGCCACCGCCCGCCCCGAGACCGATCCCGCGGCGCTCCTGCAGGCCCTGGACGAGCATCTCGTCCGCGCGGCCTCCGAGGAGCTGCCACCGGACGACATCGAACGGGCCCGGAACCGGCTGCTCACAGGGTGGTACTCGGACTTGCAGACCGTGGGCCGGCGCGCCGATCTCCTGTCCCAGATGACGACCTTCTTCGACCAGCCCGAGCGAATCGCCACGGAAGCGGATCGCTATCGCCAGCTCGGCGGTCCGGAGCTGCGGAGCCTGGCGCGGCGCCTGCTGACCCGGGACCGCCGCGCCGTCGTGACGGTGCTGCCCAGGAGGCGTGGCCAGTGAGCCCCCGACGGACCAGGGTCGATCGCACCCGACCTCCCGCGGCGACGCCTCCCCGCGAGTTCAGGTTCCCACCCTTCTACCGGTGCGGGATCGCCCCGGGCCTGGACGCCGTCATCGCCCCGAACGGCCGGGGCCCCCTCGTCAACCTCCAGTTCCTGGTGCCCGGCGGAGGCGCGCAGCGGGACGAGGAGGGTCTCAGCGGCCTCGCCACCCTGACCGCGAGCCTTCTCGACCGAGGCACCGAGCAGCGCGGAGCTCTCGAGATCGCCGCCGACGTGGAGCGGCTCGGCGCCTACCTGGGCGCCAGCGCCGGTTGGGACGCGACCGCCATCTCGCTCGCGGTCCTTTCCGACTACGTGCCGGCCGCTCTCGAGTTGCTGGCCGACGTCGCCCTGGGCGCCGTCTTCCCCGAGCCCGAGCTCGAGCGCGTCCGCAAGGAACGCCTGGCGGACCTGCTGCGACGCCGCGACCAACCCTCGGCCCTGGCGGAAGAACAGCTCGCCCGCAGCATCTACGGCGACGGCATCTACGGTCGGCCCATCCTCGGAGACGAGACGAGTGTCGAACGGGTCACGAGGGAGGCCGTCCGCAACTTCTACCGCCGCCATGTCGCCGTCAGCGGCGCGACCCTGCTGGTCGTGGGCGATGTCGACCCCGACGCGATCGTCGACAAGGCGCGGCAGGCCTTCGCCGGATGGCGGCCGAGCGAGCCGGAACCGGTCCTCCGGATCGAGGCGCCAGCGTCGCGCAGCCTGAGGGCCGTCGTCGTCGACCGCCCCCACGCCGCGCAGACCGAGCTGCGCCTGGGACACGTCGGGATCCCGCGCCGTCACCCCGACTTCCCGGCGGTGACGGTCATGAACTCGATCCTGGGAGGCAAGTTCACCAGCCGGATCAACCTGAACCTGCGGGAGAGGAACGGCTACACCTACGGGGCCAACAGCCGCTTCGCGCGACGCACCGGCCCCGGGCCCTTCCGGATCGCGACCGCGGTCGCCACCGAGAACGCCGGCGACGCCGTCCGCGAGGTCATCGGAGAGCTCCGACGACTGCGCGCGGAGCCCGTGGAGGTCGAGGAGCTCGAGGACGCTCGGAGCTACCTCCTCGGCCTCTTCCTCTACGGAGTCCAGACCGTCGAGGGGGTGGCTGGCCGACTGGAGGACCTCGCGGTATTCTCTCTGCCGGACGACCACCTGGAGCGCTACCCCGAGGAGATCCTCTCCGTCGACCGGGACAGTCTCCTGGAGGCCGCCCGAAGCTACCTCGACCCGGACCGACTGACGATTGTCGCGGTCGGCCCCGGCGATATGCTGGAACCCCAGCTCGCCGAGTGGTCACCGGCGCGAATCGACCCGGGTGGGGAGCCCGTCGCTCCGGCATGAGGGCTCCCGAACGGAATCCCCTGGAGTCCAGATCCCGGCTGGATGCGGGCCGCCCTCGGCGGCGCGCGACCACATCCGGGAATGAAGGAGAGTGACAACGATGCAGGTCGACAGCCCCGAAGCCATCCGGAACATCGCCCTCGCCGGGCACAGTGACACCGGCAAGACGACCCTGGCGAGCGCCTTCCTCTACACGGCGGGTGTCGCGAACAGGCTCGCCAAGGTCGAGGACGGCGGCACGGTCACCGACTTCGATCCCGAGGAGGTCGAGCGCAAGATCTCCATCGGTCTCGCGCCCTGCTTCGTCCCGTGGCGGGAGCACAAGGTCAACCTCGTCGACTGTCCCGGTTACGGCATCTTCTTCACGGAGACCGAGGCCGCTCTGCGGGCCACGGACGCCGTCCTGCTCTGTGTGAACGCGATCGCCGGCGTCGAGGTCACCACCGAGACCACCTGGGCGGCCGCGGAGAGGATGGAGCTGCCGATCATCCTCAACCTGACGAAGATGGACCGAGAGCGGGCCGACCTGGACAGGAACCTCGAGGCTCTGCGCAGGAACTTCGGCAGGGAAGTCGCACCGGTCCAGCTCCCGATCGGCTCCGAAGGCGAGTTCGAGGGGGTCGTCGACCTGATCCGCGGCAAGGCCTGGCTCTTCGAGAGTGACGGCGACGGCAAGCCCCGCGAGACCGAGATTCCGGCCCATCTCTCGGGAGCGTACGAGGAGCTACGCAACCAGCTCGTCGAGGCCGTCGCCGAGAGCGACGAGGAGCTTCTCGAGCGCTACTTCGAAGAGGGCGACCTGCCGACGGACGACCTCCTGGCCGGCCTTCGCAAAGCGGTGGCGAAGCGCCAGGTCTTCCCGGTCACCGTCAGCTCGGCGCTGCACGGCATCGGCAACGCGACCCTCCTCGACACGCTCGTGGACCTGGCGCCCTCGCCCGCGGAGCGGCGAGCCTTCCCGGCGCGCACGGTGGGTGGAGAGGAGACCGAGGTTCTCGGCGACCCGGACGGCCCCGCCGCCGCCATTGTGTTCAAGACCCTGTCGGACCCCTTCGCGGGCAAGGTCTCGCTGCTGCGCGTGGTGCGCGGGACCCTCGAGTCCGACAAGCCGCTCTGGAACAGCCGCGAGGAGCAGATGGAGAAGGTCGGCCACTTCATGGTGATGCAGGGCAAGCAGGGGACCCAGGTCGATCGGCTGGTCGCCGGCGACATCGGGGCTGTCGCGAAGCTGAAGCACGCCCACACCGGAGACACCCTGTGCGCGAAGGACACGCCGTTGCGTCTCGGCTGGATCCGCATCCCCGAGCCGGCGATCGCCTACGCCCTGGAGCCGAAGGCCAAGGGGGACGAGGAGAAGATCGGCGACTCCCTGAATCGCCTCATGGAGGAGGACATCACGCTCTCGGCGAGTCGCGACGTCGACACCGGCGAGTTCCTGCTCTCGGGCACGGGCCAACTCCACGTGGAGATCGCCGTGGCCAAGCTGAAGAAGCGCTTCAGCGTCGAGGTCGTCCTGCATCCGCCGCGGGTCCCCTACCGCGAGACGATCCGTCGTTCCGCCGACGGGCACGGACGGCACAAGAAACAGACGGGTGGTCGCGGCCAGTTCGCGGACTGCAAGATCCGACTGGAACCCATGGAGCGGGGAGGGGACTTCGAGTTCGTGGACCAGATCTTCGGAGGGTCGATCCCCCAGGGCTTCCGACCGGCCGTCCACAAGGGCATCGAGGAGGCGCGGGTCAAGGGCTACCTCGCCGGCTACAAGGTCGTGGACTTCCGCGTCCGGCTGATGGACGGCCAGTACCACGACGTCGACTCGAGCGAGATGGCCTTCAAGATCGCGGGCTCTCTGGCCTTCAAGGACGCCATGAGCCAGGCCGGCGCGACGATCCTCGAGCCCCTGATGAAGGTCGTCATCACGACGACGGAGGAGTTCATGGGAGACATCATGAGCGACCTCGCCTCGCGGCGGGGCAGGCCCCAGGGGATGGAGAGCAAGAACGGCAGCCAGCTCGTCACGGCGACCGTCCCGATGGCCGAGATGCTGAACTACGCGCCGGCGCTACGCTCCATGACCCAGGGCCGGGCGAGCTTCCACATGACCTTCTCGCACTACGAGGAGGTTCCGAAGCAAATCCAGGACAAGTTGAAGGCCGAAGCGGCGGAGGCCGCGAGTTAGCAGCGTCCCAGGCGGCCTCCCGCATCCGTCCACGAGACCGTCGACCGCGAGGCGAGATGCTCCACAACCCGACCAGTGGCCCCGCGTGAGCCCCTCGCCGCAGGAGCGACGCGCCCGGGCCGGGGGCAGGGCCGCGCTCGCCGCCCTCGTCCTCGGCCTCCTCGCGGGTGCCGGAGCCCGACAGGAGGCCAAGACCCCGGTCCTCCATGTCGCGGTGAGCGTCCCTCCCCACGCCTGGCTCGTCGAGGCGATCGGCGGCGACCGGGTCGCCGTGGAGGTCCTGATCCCGCCCGGCGCCTCCCCGGAGACCTACGAGCCCTCGCCACGCCAGATGATCGCGTTGGCCGACGCGGATCTGTACGTCGCGGTCGGCCACCCGGCGTTCGGCTTCGAGCGCCGTCACCTCGAGACCGTTCGCCGGACCCATCCGGACCTGCCTGTCGTCGCGATCGCCGACGTCCTCGACCTGGGCGTCGAGGGTGGCATCCGGCGGGTGGATCCCCACCTCTGGCTGTCGCCCAGCGCCACCCGGGTCGCCGCCTCGACGATCGCCGCCACTCTCACCCGGCTCGACCCCCAGGGCGCCGAGAGCTACGGTCGGGGCCTTGCCGCGACCCTGACGGAGATCGACCGCGTCGATCAGGAGGTCTCCCGGAGCTTCGCGGGACTCGCCGGGAGCCGCTTCCTCGTCTACCACCCGGCTTGGAGCTGGCTGGCCGCCGACTACGGGCTCCAGCAGATCGCGATCGAGAGGGGAGGTCAGGAACCGAGCCCCCGCGCCCTGCGCGAGATCCTCGAGCAGGCGCGCCGCTCCGGCCTGCACGTCGTCTTCGTCCAGCCGGGGTTCTCGGACCGGGCCGCCCGGGTCGTGGCCCGGGAGATCGACGGAAGGGTGCAGCGGATCGATCCCCTGGCCCGGGACTGGGCGCAGAACCTGGTCGCCGCGGCACGCGCCCTCAGCACCTCGGTCGCGCCGCCCGAGTCCTGACGGACCGGGGCCGAGGACCGGCAGCCTGAAACGACAAGCGGGGCGCACCCGAAGGCGCGCCCCGCGAGGAAACTCTCCGGCACGAGACCGGACTCAGTCGTCGGTCCCTTCGGACCGCACCACGAACTCGAGTACCGCCATCTCGGCGTTGTCGCCCTTGCGCGGCCCGAGCTTCACGATGCGGGTGTAGCCACCCGGCCGATCCTTGAACCGCGGGCCGAGATCGTCGAAGACCTTCTTGACGTCGTCGCGATTCGGCAGCCACTTGCGGACCCAACGTCGGGCTGCCACGGAGTCGTCCCGGCCGCGGGTAACCACCCGTTCGATGAGCGGACGGAGCTCCTTCGCCTTCGGAAGGGTCGTCACGATTCGCTCGTGCTGGACGAGGGAAGCGAGCTGGTTGCGGAACATGGCCGTCCGATGGGCGGTGGTCCTGCCCAGCTTCCTGCCGCTTACGTTGTGTCGCATCTTGCCTCTCCTCGCCTCGTCACACGGAGGCGGCCGCGCCGCCCGCCGGGGGGGCTTCGGCGACGTCCATGCCGAGATGCAGCCCCAGCTTCCCGAGGATCTCCTGCACCTCCTCGAGCGACTTCTTACCGAAGTTCTTCGTCTCCAACATCTCCTTCTCGGCCCGGCGGACCAGATCCCGAAGAGTGTGGATGTTGGCGTTCTTCAGACAGTTGGCCGAACGGACGGACAGGTCGAGCTCGTCGATCCGCCGGGCCAACACGGCATCCAGCCCGCTCGGCTCCTTCTCCTCGGCCTCCGGCGCCTCCTCCACCATGCTCTCCTGCGTGTGCATGAAGATGGTGAGGTGGTCCTTGAGGAGAGTCGATCCCAGGGAGACCGCGTCCTCGGGACTCACGGTGCCGTTGGTCCAGACCTCGAGGACCAGCCGCTCGTAGTCCGTGGTGCGACCCAGCCGTGCAGACTCGACCCGGTAGGTCGCCCGCTTGACCGGGCTGTGAACGGAGTCCATGGGAATCCACCCGATCCCCATCATCTCCGAGTAGTTCTTGTCGGCGCTCACGTAGCCTCGGCCGTTGACGACGTGGGCCTGGAGCTTCAGGTGGCCTTCCTCGTTGAGGTGCGCAATGACCACGTCGGGATCCACCACCTCGATCGAGGGATCGCCCGTGAGCTGACCGGCGGTCACCTCGCCCGGGCCCTCGACATCCAGACTGAGGGTCTTCGACTCCTCGGAGTGGAGACGGATCGGGATCTGCTTCAGGTTGAGGATGACGTCGGTCACGTCCTCCACCACGCCCGGGATCGACGAGAACTCGTGGAGCACTCCCTCGATCTGGATCGCGGTGATGGCCGCGCCCTCGATCGACGAGAGCAGGCTACGCCGCAGGGCGTTGCCCACGGTCGTCGCAAACCCCCGCTCGAACGGCTGGGCGGTGAACTTGCCGTAGATCGGCGAAAGCGTCTCGGGATCGGTCTCGATCCGTCGCGGACGCTGGAAACCCTTCCATTGCATCGTTTACTCCTTCGTCGGCTAGGAGGCCGACTCCGTCAACGGCTGTACAGCTCGACGATGAGGCCCTCTTCGACGTCGTGCTTGACGTCCTGTCGGGTCGGAAGCCGCAGGATCTTGCCGGCGTAGTTGTCGGCGTCCAGGTCCAGCCACTCGGGGACGCCCCGCCCGCGGGCCGTCTCGATGCTGGACTGGATGTGAGTGTTCTTTCGACTGCCCTGCTTGACCGTGATCCCCTGGCCCTCGCGGACCTGCAGGGACGGGATGGTCGTCTTCCGGCCATCGATCTGGATGTGCCCGTGACGCACCAGCTGGCGGGCCTGCGGCCGCGAAGAGGCGAAGCCCAGGCTGTAGACCACGTTGTCGAGCCGCCGCTCGAGCATCACCAGCAGGTTCTCGCCGGTGATCCCCTTCTGGCGCTCGGCCTCCTTGAAGTAGTTGCGGAACTGCTTCTCCAGGATGCCGTAGATCCGCTTGACCTTCTGCTTCGCGCGCAGCTGGAGGCCGTAGCCCAGGGTCCTGCGACCCCGGCGCTGGCCATGCTGGCCCGGCGGGTAGCCCCGCCGCTCGATGGCGCACTTCTCCTTGAAGCACCGATCGCCCTTCAGATAGAGCTTCATCCGCTCCCGGCGACACAGCCGGCAGACCGGCCCCGAATATCTAGCCACTTCCTCACTCCTTGCCGGACACTTCGTCTCCGCCCCGAGATGGGGCCGCTCGCAAGCGTCCTGCGGTCGACTACCGACGGGCGGGTCCGAACGACCCGCCCAGGCTTCCTGGAATCCCTAGACCCGCCGCCGCTTGGGCGGCCTACAGCCGTTGTGCGGGATCGGGGTGACGTCTCGGATCGCCTTGACCTCGAGCCCGGTCGAGGCGAGCGCCCGGATGGCCGACTCGCGGCCGGACCCCGGTCCCTTCACCTCGACGTCCACGGTGCGCATCCCCTGATCCCTCGCGATGCCCGCAGCATTCTGAGCGGCGACCTGAGCCGCGAAGGGAGTCCCCTTCCGCGAGCCCTTGAAGCCGATCTTGCCGGCGGACGCCCAAGCGACCACGTTGCCCTCCGGGTCGCTGATCGAGATCAGGGTGTTGTTGAAAGACGCCTGGATATGGACGACCCCGTGCGGGACCATCCTCTTTTCGCGCTTCTTGCCGCCCTTCTTGCCTTTGGCGGCGCTCTTCGCCTTCGCCATCTCGTCGCTCTCCCGTTACTTCTTAGCCTTCTTCTTGCCGGCCACGGCACCACGGCGCGGTCCCTTGCGGGTCCGGGCGTTGGTGTGCGTCCGCTGGCCACGCACGGGCAAACCGCGACGGTGGCGGAATCCCCTGTAGCAGCCGATCTCCATCAGGCGGCGAATGTTCTGCGCCACCTCTTTGCGGAGATCGCCCTCGACACGGTACTCGTCCTGAATGACCTTCCGGATCCGGGACGCCTCGTCCTCGGTCAGATCCTTGATCGGAGTCGTCTCCGGCACATCCGCTTTGGACAGGATCTCCAGGGATCGCGTCCGCCCGATCCCGTGGATGTACATCAGGCCGACCCAGATCTGCTTCTGTCTCGGCAGATCGATGCCTGCGATTCGCGCCATAACTCTATCCCTGCCTCTGCTTGTGTTTCGGGTTCTCGCAGATGATCCGCACCACTCCACGGCGGCGGACAACCTTGCATTTGGAGCACATCGGCTTGACCGAAGATCGCACCTTCATGATTCTTCTTCCTTCCTCGCCCGGAGGCTTCCTACGCTCCGGCTCCGCGTCCGAGGACGCGCGGACCGGACTCGGTGACCGCCACAGAAAACTCGAAATGAGCCGACAGCGAGCCGTCCTCGGTACGGGCGGTCCAGCCGTCGCGATCCATCTTCACGCCGGGAACCCCGGCATTCACCATCGGCTCGATCGCCAGCACCAGTCCGGGCTTGAGCCTCGGACCCCGGCCTGGCCGACCGAAATTGGGAACCTGCGGATCTTCGTGAAGCGCTGTGCCGATGCCGTGGCCGACGAACTCGCGAACCACGGTGAAGCCGTGCGATTCCACATGATTCTGGACCGCATGGCCGATGTCGGACAGGTGAGCGCCCGGACGGACGCTCTCCACGGCCTTCTCGAGAGAGCCTCGAGTGACGTCCAGCAGCTCCAGCGCTCCCGCGGACACCTCGCCGACGGCGAAGGTCCGAGCCGAATCCCCATAGTATCCCTTGAACAGCACCCCGCAGTCGATCCCTATGATGTCCCCGTCCTCGAGCGGGGTGTCATCGGGGATCCCGTGCACGATGACGTCGTTGATCGACGTGCAGAGCGTGGCGGGAAAGCCCTTGTAGTGGAGGAAGGCGGGCACCGCTCCCGCGCCGCGGATCATCTTCTCCGCCGTCCCGTCCAACTCGCGTGTGGTCACGCCGGGAGCGATCAGGCCTCCGAGATGGTCGAGAACCTCGTGGACCAGAGCATTCGCCTGATCCATGAGCTCCAGCTCGCCCTTCGTCTTGAGGACCATCACGCGCCCTCCCCCACGGCCTCGAGCAGCGACGCCGCGACCTCTGCGACCGGGCGATGACCGTCGATGGCCACGCGCTGGCCACGCTCGTCGTACCACGCCGCCAGGGGACGGGTCTGGCTCCGGTACACCCGCAGGCGCTCCCGGATGACCTCCTCGGTATCGTCGGCCCGCTGGCGGGCCAGCGCGCGACGGACCAGCTCTTCCTCCGGCACATCGATGTGCAGAACCGCCTGGAGATCCTGACCCCTGCCCGCGAGGACCGCCTCGAGCGTCCCGGCCTGGGGGATGGTCCGGGGGTAGCCGTCGAGGATGAACCCGTGACGAGCGT
>CAJQNK010000071.1 GCA_905479655.1 uncultured bacterium
TACCTGAATCTGCGGCGTTACGCTCCGCTCGGGCTCCTCGACGTACAGACAGTACGACTGCGTCGCCCTCGGTCGCAAGCCTTGCATCTCCAGGCACCTACGGCCTCTCGCAACGACACCCGGTGAGAAGGGCAGGCTATCCTGCGCCGATGGACCGGTTGTCGTCCTACCGCTCGAAGCGCCAGGCCTCGAAGACGCCGGAGCCGTTCGGCGGAGAGGGCGCGGCGGGCGGCAGCCTGTTCGTCGTCCACCACCACCACGCCCGCAACCTCCACTGGGACCTCCGCCTCGAGATGGACGGGGCGCTGGCCTCCTGGGCGGTGCCGAAGGGGCCCTCGGCCGACCCGGCGGACAAGCGTCTCGCCATGCACGTCGAGGACCACCCGCTGGAGTACGCGGAGTTCGAGGGAGTGATCCCCGAGGGCCAGTACGGCGCCGGGCCGTCCATCGTCTGGGACAAGGGGGTCTGGGTGCCGGTCGGCGACCCCGCCGAGGGCCTCGCGAAGGGCAAGCTGCTCTTCCACCTCAGGGGGTACAAGCTCCAGGGCCTCTGGACCCTGGTCCACACGCCGAAGGCGGGCGAACGTCACTGGCTCCTCATCAAGGAGCGCGACGCCTACGTCGATCCGCGGGGGACCGCGGCCTTCCCCGCCGACTCGATCTACTCGGGCCTCGAGGTCGACGAGCTCCCGAAGCGGGGCCAACGGGAGGAGGATCTGGCGAGACGCGCGGAGCGGGGCGGCGCCCCGAAGACCGAGATCGCCGACGTGCCCCGGGAGCCCATGCTCGCCACCGCCGAGGACGAGCCCTTCGACCGGCCCGGCTGGGTGTTCGAGATCAAGTACGACGGCTACCGGCTCCTCGCCGTCAAGCACGGCGACCGGGTCACCCTCGTCTCGCGCAACGGCAACGACCTGACCGCGACCTTCCCCGAGGTGGCGCGGGCGATCCGCGGCCTCCCGTTCGAGACCGTCCTGCTCGACGGCGAGGTGGTGGTGCACGACGAACGGGGCCTGCCCCGCTTCGGTCTCCTCCAGAAGCGCGGCCGGCTCCAGCGCGCTCCCGAGATCCGGCGGGCCGCCCTCGAGCTCCCCGCGACCTACTACGCCTTCGACCTGCTCGCGGTCGGGGGTCGGGACACCCGACCGCTGCCGCTGGTCGAGCGTAAGGAGCTCCTGCGCACCGCCCTGCCCACGGTCGGCCCGATCCGGTTCTCGGACCACGTGCCCGAGCGCGGCCGGGCCGTCTACGAGCGGGTCACCGCCCTGGGCCTCGAGGGGATCGTGGCGAAGAGGGCCGACGCTCCGTACTGCCCGGGCCGCTCCGCCGACTGGCTCAAGATCCGGGTCGTCCACACCGACGACTTCGTGGTCGTCGGGTGGTCGGAGCGCAAAGGGCCCCGCGGAGGCGGCGCCACGGCTTTCGGCGCCCTCCATCTGGCCGCGTGGAAGGAGGGGCGACTCACCTGGACCGGCAGCGTCGGGACCGGTTTCACCGACACCCTGCAACGCGAGCTGGCGCCCGTCCTCGCCCGGCTGGAGGAGGGGCAGGACGGCCCGCCGTGCGACGGCGACGTCCCCCGCGGCGTCGAACAGCACTGGATCCGACCGGAGCTGGTGGCCGAGGTCCGCTACAAGGAGCTCACCGCGGCCGGACGCGTCCGCCACCCGTCGTTCGTCCGTCTGCGCGACGACAAGGACCCCGGCGACTGCGACTTCCCCGCCGATCGACGGGAAGACGGCGACACCCTCCCCGAGCCTGCCCCCGTCGAGGCGACCGCCCCGGAGAGGGTCGTCCACTTCACGAACCTCGACAAGGTGCTGTGGGCCGAGGCCGGCGTCACCAAGGGCGAGCTGGTCGACTACTACCGGGCCGTGGGGCCGTGGCTCCTGCCCTACCTCGAGGATCGCTGCCTGGTCCTCACCCGCTACCCCGACGGCATCGACGGCAACTCGTTCTACCAGAAGAACGCGCCGGACTGGGCGCCGGAGTGGATCCGGACCGCCACCGTGTGGAGCGAGGGGTCCGAGCGGGAGCTCTCCTACTTCGTGGTGGAGGACCTCGAGTCCCTCCTCTACGTCGCCAACTCGGCCGCCATCGTGCTCCACGTCTGGTCGAGCCGCGTCTCGAGCCTGGGCCAGCCCGACTGGTGCATCCTCGATCTCGACCCGAAGGGCGCGCCGTTCCGCCACGTCGTCCGCGTGGCGCTGGAGCTGAAGGAGATCTGCGACGAAATCGGCCTGCCGAGCTTCGTCAAGACCTCGGGCTCGTCCGGTCTCCACGTGCTGCTTCCCCTGGGGCGCAGGACGACCTACGAGCAGTCCCAGATGCTCTCCGGCCTGCTGGCCCAGGTCGCCGTCGCCCGCCTGCCCGAGATCGCCACCACCGCCCGCGCCCTCCACCAGCGGGAGGGCAAGGTCTACATCGACGCCCTGCAGAACGGCCACGGCAAGCTCCTCGTCGCCCCGTACTCGGTGCGCGCCGTGCCCGAGGCCTCCGTCTCGGCGCCACTCACCTGGGACGAGGTGTCCGAGGCGCTGGGGCCCCGCGACTTCACCGTGCGCAACCTGCCCGAACGGCTGGAGAGCAGGACGGCCGACCCCCTGCGCCCGGTGCTGGACGAGGAGCCGGACCTCCTGGGGGCGCTGGCCCGGCTGGCCGAGCGGTTGGGTTAGCCGGGCAACCGGGTTAGCCGGGCGACTGGGCAGCCGGGCGACTGGGCAGCCGGGCAACTGGGCAGCCGGGCAACTGGGCTGAACGCCGCTACCGCAGCTCCTTCCGGATCACCAGCTTCAGCCCCGACCACACCTCGTCGACGGCGCACACCTTGACGTCGACCAGCCCCAGAGGCAGAGCCACCTCCCGGACCACGTCCTCGGTGACGTCGGTCGCCACCTTCGACGCCTTCTTCGGCCAGGAGACCCAGATCATGCCGTCGCGAGCGATGGCCCGCAGCATGACGGGCAGCCGTTCCCGCAGCTCCGCGGCCCGCTTCGTGAACAGGTGGACGAAGTCAAGATCGCGGGCACGCAGCGACAGCCGCTGGGCGCCGTCGGGGAGACCACCAAGAGAACGGGAGTAGTCGAACGGATCGTTGTAGACGGCGAACCGGTCGCCTGGACGCAACCCGAGCTTCTTCACCAGCGGGGTGCCCGAGTAGCCGGCGGGGGTCATGCGGGGAGTGTAATCGAACCGCAACCCCCTTCGGCGGAGGATCGGAGGTCTCGATACCGGACCCGAGAAACCCGGCGAGACTGCCCCCTTCACCTCGAACCCGCCAGCCTGCTCGTCGACGGAGAGGGGGAGAGCCCGCTGATCGACCTGATCGACGAAGCCCTCGCCACGGTCCGAGGTCCACCGAGAGCGCGGGATAGACTGCCGCCATGGAGGGCAAGCGCGAGATCGAGCGCCTGGGAAGGAGCTTCGGCCTCCTCGCGGTCTACCTGTTTGGCTCCCGCGCCGAAGACGGTCTGGCGGCCCTCGACGGGGAACCCGTCGAGGCCGCGGGCTCCGACCTCGACGTCGGCGTCGTGTTCCGCAGCTCCGAGGAGCCCGACCTGCGGCTCCTCGCGAGGCTCCAGGCACCGCTCGACGAGCTCTTCGAGCCGCTCCGGGTCGACCTGGTGCCGCTCCAACGGGTCGACGCCCTCTTCCAGTTCCACGCGATGGACCGAGGCTATCGGATCCTTGCCACCGACCCGGTCGCCGCCGACTACTACGAGCTGTGGATCATGAACCGGGCCGAGGAACTCCTCCCCATAGAGCGTCGCCTCGAGGAGGAGACCTTCGGGGTGAGCACCGAATGACCCCCACCGGCGTTCGGCTGAAGATCGTCCGTGAGCGGCTCGAGTACCTGGAGGACCGTCTACGCGAGCTGCGGGCCCTGCCGAGCGAGTCGCTCGGCGACTTTCTCGCCGACCGGCGCAACCCCTGGGCCGCCGACTCCCTCCTCCGCCACGGCATCCAGGCGCTCTTCGACGTGGCGAGGCACCTCCTGGCCAAGGGATTCGGCCTCGGCAAGCTCGAGTACAAGGAGATCGCTCGCGAGGCGGTGAAACGCGACCTGGTGGCGGACGCGGAGCTCGGTCGCAGGCTCCAGGAGATCGCCGGCTACCGCAACCGCCTCGTTCACCACTACGAGAGCGTCACTCCTGAGGAGCTCTACCAGATCGTGCGCCACGATCTGGGCGATCTGGAGGCTCTCGCTGTGGCCCTCAGAGAGGCTGCCGAACGACTCGTGCGAGCCGGACGGTAGTACGCCGGCCCCCCGGGCGGAGGACCGGCGCGAAGAACGAGCGCCTGGCCCCGTCAAATCGGACGGGGCCAGGCCCTGAGGGTCACCGCACCCTCAATCCGGGAACGAGTCGTCCAGCGAGTGGCACAGGTTGCAGGCGATCTGCTGACCGGCGGTCACCGTGGCCCTGAGCCTCCCTTCCGAGTCCCGCAGCTCGCGGTCGATCGGCGTCACCGCCAACCGCGTGCCCAGATGGTCGACGCCGTGGCACGCGGCACAGGGATCACCGCCGCCATTGTTCTCCGCGAACTCGCCGTGCCAGCCGCCGTCGGACTTGATCCAGTTGGGGTCGTTCACCGGATGCATTCCGTGGGGGCCGTCGAGCGTGCCGTTGGGGAAGCTCCCCTGCGTGTGGCAGACGGCGCACTCCATGACCTTGCCGGAGTAGCCCTGGAGCTGGTGGGCTGTGACGTTGTCGTTGGCCGGAGCCAACGGGTTGCCCCAGATGGCGTGGGGGCTGCCGTGGCAGGCCTCGCAGGCGATGGCCGAATCGCGGTTCGGTCCGCCGTGGGCGTCGAGGCTGTTGCGGTAGAGGTCCAGGACGGCCTTTCCCGTGTCGGGGTCGACGGACCGGTTCTCGGCGAAGCGACCGTTCTGCGAGAGGATCGGCACCGCGGCCGGGTCCTCCAGGTCGAAGGCGAGGTCGGCGAGCATCTCGTCCTTGCCGGGGACGACGGCGTCGCCCCGGTGGCACGACTCGCAGCGCGGCTCGTCGCGCCACGGCAGGCGCGTCCGCAGGTCCGCCGGGTTGCCGGTGCGGTCGAAGTCGGCCTCGAAGACGCCGCCCATGGCCAGCATGTCGCCGTGGCAGTTGCTGCACTTCATGCCGGCGGCGAACATCGCGCCACGGAAGCACTGGGTGATCTTGCCCGGATGGCAGGTGAAGCAGTTGGACTCCATCCGCACCTTGGGATCGAGCGGGTCGACGGGCAGCAGGCGTCCCTCGTTCGGCCCGAGATCGACGCCCGAGATCGGCTCGCCGTCACCGTCTCGCAGCAGCTCGCCGGTGTCGAGGGCCACCTTCAGGAGCCCGTGGAAGCCGTGCATGGCCTCGGACATCTTGGGCAGCGTCGGGTCGCCGGCCAACGCGCCGCCGGTGACCTCCTCGAGGGCGAAGGAGTTGTGGCACCCGGCGCACAGCACCGCGCCGCGCTCGGCCAACGGCGGATCGTAGACCGCGATGCCGCCGTCATCGAACTGGTGCTTGAAGTCGTGCAGGAGCAGGGCGTTGGTCTTCGCCGCGAACTCCTCCGAGACGCGGTCTCCCGGAAGCACCGGGTCCATGAAGCCCAGGTCGTCGACCCGCGCATCGGGATCGGCCCCGACCGCGCCCTTGCCGTGGCAGTCGCGGCAGTCGACCTCGGTCGATACCGGCACGACGGCGTCGATGGCCGCCAGCACCTGGCCGGTCACCTTGGACCGTGCCTGGACGCGCATCAGCGGATACGAGTTCTGACGCCCGTAGTCGTCCACGTTGGTGATGGGGATCCCCTCGGCCTTGAACCAGCCGAACTCCTGCTGGAAGGTCGAGAAAGGCTGCGGGTCGTTGACGAAGTACGGGTCCCCGATCCCGGGCATACGGCGGCCGAAGCCGTCCACGTCGCTGATGGTGGCCAGGCCCTCGTCCGGCGGCGGATCCTGGTCGAAGAGCGTCTTCACCACCGTCAGGCTCTCGGGGTCGTTCGGGTCCACCGGGTCCCAGAAGTCGGTCTTGCGGATGACCGCCTCCTCGGCGATGGAGCCGGGCGGGTCGTTCTGGGCGGTGGAGTTGATGGACGGCGGCTCGTTCCCGGAGTCGAAGACGACCGGGTCGGACGGGTTGGAGGCCGCCGAATAGACCATCTCCACCTCGGTGTCGTCGAGAAGCCGGGGCCTGGAGCCCCGCTCGACAGCCTGGGAGTTCAGCACGTTGAATGGCGGCAGGATACTGAACGGCTTCGAACCGAGATCGGCACAGTGCATCCCGAGGTCGTTGAAGGCCAGCACCGCCACGTCCTGCGACCTGGGGTCGCCGGGGAAGGGCTGCTCCGGAACCGGCGGGCGCGAGGCGATGGGCGCCTCTCCCACCAGGATCTTCGTGGAGCAGAGCGCGGGCTGGCCCGCCGCGTCCGTCACCGTGAGCTGCAGGGTGAAGGCCTGGCCGCCCTCGTCGAAGGTGATGACGGTCTCGAAGGGGGTGTTGCTCGCCACCTCGCCCGAGAGCGTCTCGTCGGCGCCGCCCCCGAAGTGCCAGCTGTAGGTGAGCGGCTTGCCCTCGGGGTCGCGGGCGCCGGCCGTGAGCACGACCGGAACATCCTCCTGCACCGGGCCCGGCAACGGACGGATGCGACACAGCGGCGCCTGGTCAGGCGGCGGACCGCAGTTCGGCGGCGCCTGCGCGACCACCCTCTGGTCCCGCGCCCCGGCCGAGAAGGCGACGACGGAGCACGGCACGGCCAGCGGGTTGTAGTCCTGGAAGAGCCACTCGTCACCGCCGGTGTAGACCGCCTGGCCGAGCTTCGTCCGGCCGTCGGGCTCACCGATGAGGACCGTCTGACCCGTGGTCGACGTGCCCTTGACCTCCAGGCGGTCGTTGCTGATTCCGTCCTCGTCGATCCACGTGGCCTCGGTGATGGTCACCTGGCCGAAGGCCGAGGCGGCCCCCAACAGCGCGAGCAGGGCCCCCAGGAGAAGTGAAACGTGAAGGGCGTTGTTTAGGCTGACGAACCTCGGATTCGGGACGGATCTCTCTCTGCGCAACCTCTCCTCCTCCCGCGCCGAAGAGGCGCGGCATCATAGTCAGCCCGACTCCCCAGGGTTCACCGCGTCGAGCATTCAAGACAGCGTTGACAGCCTGACGCAGCCGGATGAACGAGGAGTGAATAGACCCGGCGCGCGGCCGCGGGAGGTGGTCAGGCGCCGTCCGCGCCCTTGCCCTCGGTCCGATGGTCGAAGAAGCGCTGGGTGGGGTAGGCGAAGTCCATGTCGTCGCGCGGGCTGAACGCGTCGAGGACGTCCTCCCAGATCGCCTGTTCGGACCCACGGCGTCCCCGGGCCTCCGTGGGGTAGCGGATCGTGAGCTCGACCCCGTGGTCGACCACCCGGGTCCAGACGATGGGAGTGAGCTGGTGGTAGAAGATCAGGTACTTCCGAGCCGCCCGCCGAACCTCCTCGGCGGCGGCCTCGCTCTGGATCGAAGCGTGGCGGGTGGCGATCTCGGTGAGGATCTCCTTGGCCAGGCGCCAGTCACTCTCGAAGGTCACGACGACGGGGATCTCGTGCCAGACGAAGCTGAAGGCCTGGGTGAAGTTCGTGACCGCCTTCTGGAACAACCAGCCGTTCGGGATGTGAATGATGCGGCCGGTCGACTGGTCGGCGCGCACCCAGTTGCGGATCTCCACCACGGAGAAGGCGAAGAGCCGGATGTCGATGACGTCGCCGGCGTGCTCGCCGATCTCCACCCGGTCGCCCACCACGAAGGGCTTGCGCACGACCAGGAAGAGCCATCCCGCCAGGTTGGTGAGCGGGTCCTGCAGCGCGATCGCGAGACCCGCGGAGAGGATCCCGAGATAGGCGCCCATCGCTCCCATCCCCGTTCCCGCCACCCAGACCCGCAGCAGGACCAGGAACGCCACGAAGCCCAACGTGTACTGGAGGGTCTTCGTGGCGGCGTATCGCCTCGAGACGTCTTCGATACGGCGCTCGAGGAGCCGGCCGACCAGGATCCGGACCAGCCAGTAGCCGAGGATCACCACCCCGGTGCCCAGCAGAGAGTTGGTGACGTGCGGCTTCAGGCCCAGGTGGGTCTCGAAGAGGACGCGCAGCGTGTCGAGCCAGGTCGTCATCGGTGGACCGTCGGGCCCCGCCAGGGGGCCGGCCGTCCACCGATGCTATCCCGCGCCCCGGAGATCAGTCTCGGCGGCCACCCAGAAGTCCCGCCCGCATCAGGAAGTACAGCAGGGTCATGATGCTGGAAGCGGCGGCGGCGACGTAGGTCATGGCCGCCGCGTTCAGCACCCGGTCCATCCCCTCCCGGTCGTTGCCGAAGACGATCCCGTACTCCGTGGCGAGACGCTTCGCGCGCGCCGACGCGTCGAACTCCACCGGCAGCGTGACGAGCTGGAAGAGCACGACGGCCGAGAACAGCGCGACGCCGACGACGAAGAGCTGCATCGTCTGGAAGATCAGGCCGAACATCATCACCCAGACGCCGAGATTCGAGCCGATCCCCGCGGTGGGAACCAGGAGCGAACGAAGCTTGAGCGGCGCGTAGCCGACCTGGTGCTGGATCGCGTGACCCGCCTCG
The DNA here is from genome assembly GCA_905479655.1 of uncultured bacterium. Lineage (GTDB taxonomy): Bacteria > Acidobacteriota > Thermoanaerobaculia > Multivoradales > JAHEKO01 > CAJQNK01. The sequence continues at coordinate 8,580 of CAJQNK010000071.1, forward strand.
TGGCAGGCGACGCCCACCGCCGCCACCGACGACGAGCCGTAGACCGGCTCCGAGAGGGCCAGGGTCTTGTTCACGGGGTTGTAGTGATCGGAGAGCATGCCGCGGGTCGCGACGATCTTCACGTCATGGATGCCCGCCCGGTCCAGGAGCGTCTGCGCGGCCTGGGCGCCGGTCATGCCGCTGCCGGAGCGCACCTTGGAGTATTTCTTGAACGCCGACTTGGTCCGCCAGCTCGCCCACAGGGAGAGCGCCAGGGCCGGAGCCAGGAAGACGAAGTACATGGGGTCGAAGACCATTCTCGGTTTCCTCCGTTCTCGTCCCGAAGAACCCCGATCGACGGCTCCGAAATTCCCGTGGCGGGTGAGATCGGAGGGGGCGAGCAGCTGCTACCCTGGCCGTGGGAAGCCGGGACCGCGGAGGGTCGCCGGACGACCCGACGATCGACGACGAAGGAGCGAGTCCATGAGCGACGACAGACAGAGGGTGGCCCTGGTGACCGGAGGCACCCGAGGCATCGGCCGAGCGGTGGTCGAGACGCTGGCGGACGAAGGCTGGCGGGTGGCGTTCTGCGGCCGCACCCCGGAGTCGACGGAGCGCGCCAGGGCTGAGATCGCCGACTCCCACCCGGCCAGCCGACCCCTGGCCCGAGCCGCCGACGTTCGCCGCCAGGAGGAGGTCGACGCGCTGGTCGAGTGGGTCGCGGAGGAGGCCGGCAGCCTCGACTGCCTGGTGGTCAACGCCGGCCCTGGGGGTGTTCGGACCCGTGGACCAGATCTCGGGCGACGATTGGCGGAAGGTCATCGAGACCAACCTCTCGGGCGCCTTCTACTGCATCCGGGCCGCCGCGCCGATCATGCGGCGTCAGGGCGCGGGCTGGATCCTCAACATCGCCTCCCTGGCCGGCAAGAACCCCTTCGCCGGCGGCACCGCCTACAACGCCAGCAAGTTCGGGATGGTCGGCCTGTCCGAGGCCGCCATGCTCGACCTGCGCCACGACGGCATCCGCGTCGCCGCCATCCTGCCGGGGAGCGTCGCCACCGAGTTCGCGGGCGGCCGCGGCGGCGACCCGGGCTGGCGGCTCACGCCCGAGGACGTCGCGCGGACCGTGGCCGACCTGCTCCGCTACCCGGACCGGGCCCTGCCGAGCTGGGTGGAGCTGCGGCCCTCGAGACCGCCCAAGAAGTAGGGAAGCAGGCTAGAGCCTGCCCTTCTCACCAACTGTCTACTACGAGGCCGTAGGTACCTGAATCTGCGGCGTTACGCTCCGCTCGGGCTCCTCGACGTACGGACAGTACGCCTGCGTCGCCCTCGGTCGCAAGCCTTGCATCTTCAGTCACCTACTGCCTCTCGCTACGACACCCGGTGAGAAGGGCAGGCTAGAGAATCGTCATCGCCTCGTCGCCGTAGAGGACCCGCGGCCCGCTGGGCGCGAGGAGGTCGGAGGCGGACTCGACCGTGACGAAGACCGCCTGGACGGCGTCCGGCATGGTGTGGGCCATCAGGTCGCCGCGGCCGGCTCGCAGCTCGAGGTCTCCCGCACTCACCGCGCGACCGCCGGCGAGAAACCAGACGTGGTACACGGCGCCCTCCGGAGCGGCCGGCAGCCCCTCGAGGGCCAGGTACCAACGTTGGTGGTCGTCCGCCACGTAGAGCACTCCACGGGCGGCGGCGGCCCGGCCGGTGGCCTCGTCCGTGGGCCGCAGGGCGCACACCTCGACAGCCGGCCCGGTCACGAGGGCCAGCCTCTCCTCCAACGCCACGAGACGATCCGCCGCGCCGGACCACTGGTCGAGACGCTCGGTGGTGCGCTCCAGACGGGAGCCGAGGTCGGCGAGGGCGCGCTCCTGCTCCCCCGCCAGTCGCACCAGGGAGCCGGAGAGCCCGAGAACCGCCAGCGCCAGGACCGCCGCCAGCGCCGCGAGCCAGCGCGGGCTCGACGGTGGGGGCGACTCCAGCCGACGAGCCGGCGGCCGCATCGGGCGAGGCGGGACCCGCTCCGCGACCTGCTCCCCGGCGATCTCCCGCCGGATCGACTCCGCGACGGCCGGCGAGGGGGCCTGCGGCCTGGAGGACCAGGCCAGGAGGCCCAGGACCTCCGTGTACTCCCGGAGCAGCGCCTGTTCCGCTGGATCCTCGGAGGCCGGAGGTGGGGCGCCGCCCTCCTCCAGGCTGGCGAAGAGCCGCTCCACGACCCGCGCTGCGCGATCGTCGTCCGCCATCCGGTCTCGGTTCACAACAGATCCTCCATCCGGTCCAACAGCTCCGTCCTGAGCTTCTTCATCGCCAGCAGGGTCCGCGTCTTGACGGTGCCGAGAGGCGCTCCTGTGTGCTCCGCGATCCGGCGTTGAGTCCAGCCCGCGAAGTAGGCGAGCTCCACGACCTCCCGTTGCTCCGGCGGAAGACAGCCCAGAGCCTCCGAAAGGAGCTCCCGCCTCTGATTCTGAAGTACGTTGCTCCCCCCCTCCGGGGATGTATGGGTCGCGCTCTCATGGCCCGCCCGGTCGGCCGTCCGCTCCACGACCTTCCGGCTCCGCAGCCGGTCGATCGAGCGCGAGCGGGTGATGAGACCCAACCAGGTGGAGACCGACGACCGCCTCTCACGGTAGCGATCGGCCTGCTTCCAGAGCTGCAGGAAGACCTCCTGGAGGACCTCCTCCGCGTCGGCGGTGTTGCCGAGGATGCGCCGGGCGAGGCCGAGAAGCATCGTGGAGTAGCGGCGGTAGAGCTCCCACAGCGCCTCCTCGTCACCCTCGCCCACAGAGCACACCAGTTGGGCGTCGGGCCGCTCGGCGAGGGTGCCGACGGGGGGCTTCTCAGGTTCCACGGGCCGTCTCCAAGGCCGAGACGATACCACCCTGGATAGGATGGCGAGTCATGCGACGACCCGGCCTGCAGATCGCCGTCGTGGGCGACGCCCGCGGCGACGAGATCCTCGCTGACCGCGCGGAGGGCGTGGGGCGCGCGATCGCGAGGGCCGGAGCCGTCCTGCTCTGCGGCGGCGGTGGCGGAGTCATGACGGCGGCGGCCCGGGGCGCCAGCGAGGCCGGAGGCTTGGTGGTCGGGATCCTCCCCGGAACCGACGCCGACGGCTCGCCTCCCAACGCCCACGTCGAGCTGCCGATCTTCACCGGCATGGGCCAGGCCCGGAATCTCGTGCTCGTTCTCTCGGCCGCCGCCGTCGTCGCGGTGGGCGGTGGTTGGGGCACACTCTCCGAGATCGCGCTCGCACTCAAGCACGGGATCCCGGTCGTGACCCTCGGGAGCTGGAAGCTCGATCGGCCGGACGGTGCGCCGGAGCCCCGGCTGATCGCGGCCAGCAGCCCCGAGGACGCGGTGAGACGAGCCCTCGAAGCCGCGCGTGGCGGCATCCTCGAACAGAGACGGGAGACCAGGGAATGAGCGAGCAACAGGTGCGCGGCGACAACCAGCCCGCGATTCGGATCAAGATGCTCCCGAAGGACACGAACGAGCTCGGCACAATCTTCGGCGGCATCATCCTGTCGCAGATCGACCTCGCGGGAGCCGTCGAGGCCCATCGCTGGGGTTGCGACCGCCTGGTCACGGCGGCCATGCGCGAGGTGGAGTTCCACGAGCCCGTCTTCGTCGGCGACCTCGTGAGCTACTACACCGAAACGGTCAGGAAGGGACGCACCTCGATCACCGTGCAGGTCACGGTCGAGGCGGAGCGGCGGCTCCGCGGGCGCGGCCGGGTCAAGGTCACCGAGGCCGAGGTCGTCTACGTCCACATCGACCCCGAGGGACGCCCTGTGCCGGTGCCGGTGCCGGTGCCGGACGGGCCTCGGCCCTGAAGCGAGGGCCGGACTGCGCTCCTCCGGCCCGTAGGGCTACCCCGGCGCGTAGGGGCTACTCCGGCGCGTACGGCTCGAAGCAGTCTCGGCAACGCGCCTCGTAGTCGTCCACGTCACCGACCTGAACCTGCTCCCGCCCGCCGGCGATCCGCTGACTGTAGTGGGCCGGCCCCCCGCAGACGACACAGACGGCGTGGACCTTGTCGACGTACTCGGCGACAGCCAGCAGCGCCGGCATGACACCGAAGGGGCGCCGCAGGTAGTCCTGGTCGAGTCCCGCGACGATCACCCGCAGACCCCGGTCCGCCAGCTCGGACGCGACGTCGACCAGCCCGGGGTCGAAAAACTGGGCCTCGTCGATCCCCACGACCCGGGTCTCGGGGCGGAGGCGTTCCCGGAGCTGTGCGCTGTCCACCACGGTCTCGGCCTCCAGCGCCCGGTCGTCCCGAGTCACCAGCCGGCCCGTCTCGTCGCGGGTGTCGGCGGCGGGCTTGAAGGCCTGGATCGCCTGCCGCCCGATGACGGCTCGCCGGAGCCGGCGCACCAGCTCCTCGCTCTTGCCCGAGAACATCCCCCCGGTGATGACCTCGATCCTGCCGGATGCCGGCTCTTCGCGAACGCGGGAATTCATGGAGCCGCCGATTCTAGCCTGACCTTCTCACCAACTGTCTACTACGAGACCGTATGTACCTGAATCTGCGACGTTACGCTCCGCTCGGGCTCCTCGACGTACAGACAGTACGACTGCGTCGCCCTCGGTCGCAAGCCTTGCATCTCCAGGCACC
>CAJQNK010000072.1 GCA_905479655.1 uncultured bacterium
GCGAGCGAGAGCGCGCAATCTTCTTCGGAATCCAGGCGGGAATCCGCACTCGATTCGGTGAATCGGGGAGGATTCCCAACGAAGAGTCCGGAGAAGAGGGCCGCTCGTAGCGTGTCTCGCCTTTCACCACGGGCTGCTAGCCAAACGGGGGCTCGATTCTCTACAATGTGGGTGCCGACGGATGAGCCTCGGAGGGAACCCTTTCGATGGCTCCCGTTGCGTCCGGCCCCTCCCAGGATCCAATCGATCGATCTCGGAACGTGGCGTCACGACGCCGCGCTCCCGCTATATCCGGAGGCTGGTCGTCGGCATGCCGGCCCCCCCCCGGATCGTCGTGATGAACGTCCTCGAATCCCAGACCCGCGAATCCCAGACCGGCCTCTCTCGGACCCGGATCGCCGTTTCCGACGGGGGCCTTCCGGCCGCGATCGAGGCCCCTGCCGCGGGGGAGCTGCCAGCCGCTCTTCCCGACGTCCAGCGGGTTCTCGGACAGTTCAGCGCCGCGGGTCCCGGCCCGTTGCTGCTGGTCGTGGCCTCCCTGCACGGCAACGAGCCGGTGGGCGTCCTGGCGTTGCGTCGGGTGCTCGCCGAGCTCGAGCGGGATCCCTCCGGTCTCGTGGGGGACCTCGTCGGCCTGGCGGGGAACCGGCGCGCGCTGGCCCTGGGCCACCGGTTCATCGTCAGCGACCTGAACCGGATCTGGCTGAAGGATCGCCTGGAGAGGCCGCGTCAGGAGGCCTTCGCGGAGGCCGACGAGCTGGAGCTCTGGGAGCTGTCCGATGAGATCCACGCGGCCCTCGACCGGGCCCGCGGCCCCGCCTACCTCCTCGACCTGCACACCACCTCGGCCCCCGGCCCGGCCTTCGCCGTGTTCGACGACACCCTGCCGAACCGGCGGTTCGGCATGCACTTCCCGGTGCCCCTCGTCCTCGGCCTCGAGGAGGAGCTGGACGGCACGATGGCGAACCATCTCTCCGGCCGGGGGGTGACGTCCGTAGGCTTCGAGGCGGGTCGCCACCTGGACCCGGCCAGCGTGCCGCGGGCGGAGGCGGCGGTCTGGATCGCCCTGGAGGCCACGGGGGTCATCGAGCCGGGACGCCCGGAGGTGGCGGCAGCCCGTGCGCGTCTGCTGGCGGAGCATCGCAAGTACCCGCCGGTGGTCGAGGTGCGCTACCGGCACGACGTGGACCCGAGCGACGGCTTTCGCATGAAGCCGGGCTTCAAGGGGTTCGACCGCATCGAGCGCGGCGAGGTTCTGGCCAACGACCACGGCGGTGACGTGCCGACGCCGGAGGGCGGCCTGATCCTGATGCCGCTCTACCAGAGTCAGGGCGAGGACGGCTTCTTCGTGGTCCGGCCGGTCCGTCCGGTCTGGCTCGCCGCGTCGGCCCTGCTGCGCCGACTCCGTTTCGAGCGGGGCCTGCATCTCCTGCCCGGCGTCGAGCGGCATCCGGAGCGCCCGTCCGCCTTCGTCGTGGACCGGAAGATCGCCCGCTGGATGGCGCTGGAGCTGTTCCACCTCCTCGGCTTCCGGCGCGTCGGCGCCAAGGGCCGCTTCGTGGTGATGGGCCGGCGCGACTTCGACTACACCCGCAACGGACCCCGCGGCTGAGGCGGAGCGTCGATGGCGGAGGTGCGGACCCTGCGTCGGGTCGCCGAGCTGGACGAGTTGCTCGAGGCCTCGGTGGAGCGGCCGGTCTGGCTGTTCAAGCACAGCCTCACCTGTGGCGTCTCCTCGGGTGCGCTGGCGGAGTACGAGAGCTTCGTCGGGGCCCGGCCGGAGAACGACCCGGGGGTCTTCGCGCTGGTGGAGATCCAGCGCTCGCGCGACGTCTCCGCGGCGGTGGCGGAGAAGACGGGCGTGCGACACCAGTCTCCCCAGGTGCTGCTGCTGCGGGACGGCCGGGCCGTCTGGAACACCTCGCACTGGCGGATCCGCGAGGAGGCGCTGGCAGAGGCGGCGGAGGGTTGACCGGGTCGGAGGCTGGGGTGCCGCCTGCAGACCGAACCCGCTCCCCCTTCGAGCGGGAGGGTAGGATCGGGCCATGACTCCGATCGGGTGGTTCAAGAAGGACTGGGGGGCGGTGCTCGCGAAGGCGGAGAGCGTGCTCTCCGAGGGGGATCCGGTGCATGCCCTGGAGCTGGCGCTCAAGGCGGCGCGCAAAGTGGATGCTGACCTGGCTCCGCGGGCGCGGGAGCTGGTCACCCGGGCGCGGGCGGCGGTGGTCGACTCGGTGATCGCGAAGGCGGATGCGGCGGAGGCCGAAGGCGACTGGGAGGACGCGGCGGACTGGCTCTCGGCGGCTGTCGAGCAGGTGGGCGACGAGTGGCGCGCCCGCGAGCTCGAGGCCCGTCGCGAGGCGCTCCTGGCCCGCGCCGACGAGGAGCGGAGCCCCTTCGTCGCCGACCCTGACATTGCGATGGAGGGGCAGGCCGACGAGGGGCTGGAGGAGGCTCACTACGAAGCGCTCGTGGAGATGCTGCGCGCGGACGTCCGGCCCGGGTGGTCCGGTCGCCCGGAGGCCTTCCGACGGGCCGTCGTGGAGCTCAACGAGGGGCGCGCCGCGGAGGCGCTCGCGGTCTTCGACGAGCTGGCGGCCTCCGAGGGGGAGGACGCGGCGCTCCGCTTCGAGCGTGGGCGCGCGCGCTTGGCGACGGGCGACACCGGCGGCGCCGTGGAGGACCTGGAGGCGGCCTGGGAGTCCCTTGGGGACGAGCCGCTGGAGGCCTCCGGTGCCCTCTCTGCGCCCGCTCTCTGGGCCGAGGCCGCGATGGAGATCCGGGGGGCCGAGGAGGTGGCCCGGCGCCTGGAGCCGCTCGCGGAGCCCGAGCGGGGCGGCCCCGAGGTGTGTCTGGCCTACGCGGCGGCGCTGCTCTCGACGGGCCGGGTCGACGAGGCCCGGTCCCACCTGGAGTCGGTGGGGCGCAGGTTGCCGAAGGACCCCCGCTTCCCCCGTCTGCTGGCCGCGGTGCTAACCCAGGCCGGCGAGGCGCCGCGGGCGATCGCGCTGCTGGAGGCCGCCATCGCGCCGAGCTGCGCGGGCGGCTCCTGCGGCCGTCCGCCCAAGGACCTCGCCACTCTGCGCGCCCTGGCCGCCCTCCACCTCGGGGGTGACGGCGAGCCCGACCGGGCTCGGGAGCTCCTGGCCCTGGTCGCCCAGGAGCGCCGGGCCGGCTGGCGGCTCCCGACTACGACCTGCTGGCGCGCTACTACGAAGCGGCCGGCGACGAGGCCGCGG